>CAYRZX010000303.1:0-8565 GCA_964428665.1 uncultured Gemmatimonas sp. | reverse complement strand
AGCCCCTTCTCCCATCCCTCTTTCCACTCTCCTTCCCCACCCCCCGAACCGGAGAGGGGGGGAAACGGAGAACCGGAGAAAAAACCCTCTCCGTTTCTCCGTTTCTCCGTTTCTCCGTTTCGGTTCTGCCTTTTCCCCGCTTCTCCGCTTCTCCACTTCTCCGTTTCCTTCTCGTCAAGCGCATCGCGGGCGTTGCCCAAGAGGTTGAGAAAGACCTGCTCCATCTGATGGGGATGGCCAGAGACCGGCGGCAACCCATCGCCCAGGTCCAGATGCAGGGCGATGCCGTGACTTTTCAGTTGCGCCTCGACAAGCCTCAGGCTGGAGTGGATCACGTCGTTCACCGAGAAGGGGTAGCCTGGCTCCTGGGACTTGTCCCGCGAGAACACGCGCAGGTGATCGATGGTGCCGGACATCCGGTCCACCAGCCCCAGGACGTCCTGCATCATCTCCTTCATCTCTTCTTCGGAAAGCCCGATCTTCTCCACGAGACGGACGTAGACGCTGCCGGCGGTGGTGGAGATGGCCGTGAGGGGCTGGTTGAGTTCGTGGGCCACGCCGGCGGCCATCTGGCCCAGGGAGACCAAGCGGGCGGACTGCAGGATCTGCGCCTCCAGCTCCCGCGCTTCGAGGGCACTGGCGATCTGCCCGACCGTCTCGTCCAGGAGCGATTTTTCCTGGGCCTCGGACAGTTCCACGCCGCAGAACAGGGTCAGGCTTCCCCGCTGCGCCCCGCCCCAGGACAGGCCCCGCTCATACCGCACCCCGCCCGATTTTAGATTTTGGATTTCCGATTTCCGATTGGAACTTCTACGCTCCTCTAATCCAAAATCTAAAATCCCAAATCCAAAATCGTCTCCAAACCTCCACTCCCGCCCATCGTGTTCGATCAGGACGCCCGCAGAGGGGGAGGGGGACAGCACTTCCATCAGCGCCTGGCCGGCGTTCTGGAACACCTCATCGGAAGAACGGGCAGTCCCCAGGGTCTCGCGCAGGCGGTAGAGGTAGCGCACTTGCTGGAGGCGCTCGTCCAGACGCATTCGCTCCTCCTCCGCCCGCTGACGCTCGTCCATCTCTCTGGACAGGGCTTCGTTGGTCTGGAACAGCTCCCGGTTGGCCTCCTGGAGCCTTCGGTCCCGCCGGACCACGCGCACGGTCTGCCACGCCACCAGCGCCAGGGCGACTCCCAGCGCCAACCATAACCCGATCAGCGTGTAGGGCAGATGCACCCGCAGCGTGACGGTAGCTGGGGTCTTGGAATAGACCAGGTCCCGGTCCACCGCCAGCACCTCAAAGGTGTAGTTCCCTCTTGGAAGGTTCTGGTACTCCACGCGCCGGGTGCGGGTGTTCGTCCAATCTTTGTCATAGCCCTTGAGACGGTAGCGGTAGACCATGGCCTCGGGCCGGGTCTTGAAGCTCGTGCTGTGGAACTCAAACACGGTCAGTGCTGCGCTGGATGGAATCGCAACTTCAGAGGCCTTCTCATGGCGTCGGTCCGCCACCACGGCCTCGATGAAGACAGGAGGAGGCGAGGGCGGAGGTGAGCGATAGCGCGTGACGCCGTTGGTGCTGCCGAGCCAGAGAACTCCCTCTCGATCCTGAAACATCGTGGTCACCACATTGCCTGTCAGACCATCCAGGCGCGTCACCGTCTGGAAGACCTCTCCATCATACTGGCTTACCCCGGCATTGGTGCCAAACCAGAGATGCCCCTCCCGGTCCTGGAGGATTGTCCCCACATTATTGCTCGCCAGCCCATCTCTAATGGTGAAGGTGGTAAAGGACTTTCCATCATACCGGCTCACCCCGCCGTAAACGGTGCCGAACCAGAGGTTCCCTTCCCGATCCTGAAAGATCGCCCGCACCTCATTGTCCGCCAGACCATCTTTAATCGTAAACGTGGTCCAGGTCTTTCCATCATACCGGCTTACTCCATCGTACCTGGTGCCGAACCAGAGAGATCCTTCCTGATCCTGGAGCATGGACCACACATGATTGCTCGCCAGCCCATCTCTGGTAGTAAACGTGATCCAGACCTTTCCATCATATCGGCTCACGCCGCCGGGGCCGGGCTCTCCGGTGCTAAACCAGAGATTTCCCTCCCGATCCTGAAGGATCGCGCTCACGTAGACGAATATGCCGGCTGCTGTCATTCCGTCCTGGGGGGTGAAAGTGGTAAAGGTCTTTCCGTCATATCGGCTTACGCCACCGCTCAAGGTACCGAACCAGATCTGCCCCTCCCGATCTTGAATGCTCGAATTCACGTTATTGAACCCCAGCCCGTCTTTGACGGTAAAGGTGGTAAAGGTCCCCATCCCCGACGATTCACCGGATCGTCTCCCCGCCCTATCATACCGGCTCACGCCGCCGTTGCCCCTGGTGCTGAACCAGAGATTCCCCTCCCGATCCTGAAGGATCGAGGTCACCCAGTTGGTCGCCAGTCCGTCTTCTGTGGTAAAGGTGGTAAAGGTTTTTCCATCATACCGGCTCACACCCCCGCCGTTGGTGCCGAACCAGAAATTTCCCTCTCGATCCTGAAAGACCTCGTGCACAAAATTGTCCACCAGCCCGTCTTCAGAGGTAAAGGTAGTAAAGTCCTTTCCAGCATACTGGCTCACGCCACCATTGGTGCCGAACCAGAGATTCCCCTCCCGATCCTGGGAGATCGAACGTACATAATCGTGCGCCAGGCCGTCTTTTGTCGTGAGCGTTGACCAGGCCTTGCCATCATACCGGTTCAGCCCGCCGTGGGTGCCGAACCAGAGGACCCCCTTCTGATCCTGGAAGATCGCCCACACCTGATTGTCCGCCAGTCCGTCTTTGGTGGTAAACGTGGTCCAGGATTTTCCATCATACCGACTGACGCCGCCGCCGTTGGCGCCGAACCAGAAAGACCCCTCCTGATCCTGAAAGACCGGTATCACCCAGTTGCCCGCCAGTCCGTCTTTTATAGTCAAGTTGGCAAAGGATTTTCCATTATACCGGCTCACACCACCCTGGGTACTAAACCAGAGATTCCCTTCCCGATCCTGGAAGACCCGCGACACTCGATTGTCTATTAGGCCGTCTTTTTTGGCGAAGTTGGCAAAGGATTTTCCATCATATCGACTCACGCCGCCGTTGGTGCCGAACCAGAGAACCCCCTCCCGGTCCTGCAAGATTGAGTTTACCACATTGTTCACCAGCCCGTCTCTGGCCGTGAAGGTGGTGAAGGTCCGTCCATCATACCGGCTCACGCCGCCGTTGGTGCCGAACCAGAGATATCCCTCTCGATCTTGCAAGATCGAAAGCACGCTCGCACTGCCGAGGCCATCTGTCACATCATAGGAGCGCCAGTGACCTGTCCCACGTCCGGCAGGTACCTTCTGGCCGGGTCCCGCAGGTGAGGCGTAGAGCCAGAAAAAGTATCGGATCAGACCGTTTGGCTGGGTGGTCCCGAAGGCCGATCCCAGACTCCGCAACACCGCCGCCCACGTCGGGTCTTTCTGGAACGCCTTCAGCGCGTACCACGTCTCTTCCACCGCGGATGGTGTCTTCATCTCGAACAACCGGCTAAAGACGCTGTCCGGGGTCGCCCTTTCGGGCCGGGACGATGACACCAGGCCGTATCGCCTCAGAATGGGAATGACCTTCGCCTCGTAGGCGGCCTCGAACTCGGACATGCGGGCCGGAGGGACCCAGAAGGAGAGCCGGGCCAGGGTAGGGGCGGGCCGGTCAACCCTGCCACCTTTTGCCCAGGCCGGGGGATTGAAGATTGAAGATTGAAAAATGAAAATTGCAAAATGAAGAGACGCCATGAGCCACCATTTGCAATTTAAAATCTTCAATCTGTAATCTTCAATGGTGTATTTTTTCATGGTTGAATCCCTTCTCTATCACGAACCGGCCCCGCCCGAGTCGTTGGGGTTTCGCTTCGGCTGTTGATCGGGCGGCGGGACGTTCGGGTTGGTGTTGCGCTCGTCGAGGCCGTAATACAGACGCCTCGGTATGGCCTGGCCCTGGGTCAGGCTGGGCAGGTCGGTGCGCTTCCAGTCGTTCCAGGCCTCGATGTTCAGGAACAGGGCGATGTACTTCTCCTCCATAATGGCCTCCAACAGTTTCCGACCACTCAACCCCCTCAGCGCGGGCAGGCTGCCCCCCGGCAGATTCCACTTGATCTCCATCCTGGCGCGCACCTCATTCAGTTTTGCCAGGGCAGTGGATTCGTCCCCCGTCTGAAAGGCGCACTCGGCCCAGATCAACTGCGTCTCCTCATGGGTGAGGATGTCGGAGGAGCGGTCCCTGGCCAGGAAGAGGCCGCTCAGGTTGGAGGCGGCCGGGTTGGCCTCGCCGGGGGCCGCGCCCACAAACTCCCCTTTTGAGGTGGGGGCAAAGTAGAGGGGCAGGCGGGGGTCCTTCCGGGCCTTCAGCAGATCGACCAGGTACTTGCCCGCCCGCTGATAGGTGTTCCGTGACCTGTCGAACTGGTACCAGACGTTCGACTCCACCTCCGCCGTCGTGTGCTTGCTCTTGAAGTCGCCGGCCGGGGATGAGATGCCTCTCCGGGCCGCGTTGAGCGCACGGGGGTAGTCCCTCCAGTGCAGATAGAGGCGCGCCTTGAGGGCGTTGGCCGCTGCGATCCAGAGGCCCGGATTGCCCCCGTAGACGTGGTCGTTCGGGGGGATATAGCCCTGGCCGGTCTGCAGGTCGGCAATGGCGCTGTCCAGGAGGGCCTGCAGGGCGTCGTAGATGTCCTTCTGGGGGTCCAGTCTGGGGGTTGCCACGTCGCTGACGGCCTCGGAGTAGGGGAGGTCCCCCCAGAGGCTGGCGGCCGTGCCCATGTTCAGGGCTTCCCAGGTTTTGACGATGCTCGCGTAGACCCGCCACCCCTTCTCCTCGGCCTCTTTCCGGATCTGGCGGATGTCCACCAGTCCCCCCCCGGCGTAGAGATAGATCATCTGGAGGTTGTGACTGGTTTCGGTGAAGAGATACTGACCGATCCCGGCGTATTGCCGGTCCGTGCCGGCCATCTGCTGCATCCAGATGGCCACGGTGCGGGCGATGTGGCCCTCCTGAAACACGAATCCCGATATCTGCACCGCATTGAACAACTGGTCGGCGGAGACGTGCGTGACCCGGTTGGGGTCCGTGTCGATCTTGGGACCGGTCAGGAAGTCTCCGCAGCCGAGCACCAGTGCGGCGGTCAGGAAGAGGATCAGGGATATCTTGATAGTTCTGGTCATGGTGTCCTCCTTGGTGAAACGGCAAACGCAGAGCGCAAAGCGCAAAGTGCAAAGCGCAAAGCGAAAATACCTGCGCTATGCGCCATGCGCTATGCGCTCTGCGTCTCACTTCAGTAATTGACCCTCACCGTCACCACGTAGGACCGGGTGCTCGGGTTGTTGAAGTTTTCTCTGCCGCGCCCGGTGAGCGTGCCCCACACGTTGTTTTCGGGGTCGATGCCCGTGAATTTCGTCCAGGTCTGGAGGTTGCGGCCGCTGAGGCGGACCTCCACGCTGCTCAGGCCGATCCGTTTGACGGGACGGCCCCGCAGGGTGTAGGCGAGGGACACCTCGCGCAGCTTGACGTAGCCGCCGTCCTCGAGGAACTGCGACGCCGCGCCGTTGAAGCCGCCGCCCTTGCCCGTGTACCAGCCCTGGTCTTTGGGAACGGACTTGCCCCTGCCCGGACCGTGGCCCTCAAAGGTCATCCTTGTCTCGCGGTCTCCCGTGTCCCGGTGCGTCCCGTAGTAGTAGAGGAGTCCCTTGGTGAAATTATTCACCTTACTCCCGTTCCTGACATCGATCAGGCCCTCGACCTGCAGGCGGTTGAACAGGGTGAAGGTGTTACGCACGCTGCCAGTCCAGTCGGGGTTCGAGTGGCCGAGCACCCGGAGCTTCGGGTCGATCACGGGGTATCCGTCCGCCGCGAGGTAGAGGTCGCCGGCTTTCGCGTCCGGGTAGGCGTCGTCGATGTTCACGCCGTCCACCCGGATCCCCCGCCCGAAGCGGATAAAATCGGTGTTGTAAAAGATGTCCAGGGGGTATCCCTCCACGGCCCCGGCCCCGTCGTTGAATATGACCTCGACGCCGGACAATGAGGCCACCCGGTTCCGGTTCCGGCCATACTGCGCCCCCAGGTCCCATTTCATTCCCTGACGGTTGAGGGGCTGGAGGTTGAGGCCCAGCTCAAGGCCCCTGTTGGTGAGGGTCGCGGCGTTCCTGGCCTGTAAGAAGTAGCCGGCGCTGGGCGGAAGCCCCAGGATAAAGATGGCGTCGGTCGTCCGCTTGGTGTAATAAGTCGCCTCCAGGCCGATGCGGTTATTGAACAGGCCGAGGTCCAGGCCAAGTTCTACCTCCCGGGTGCGCTGGGGCAAAATCCTGTCCTGTCCTTTGAGCAAGTCGGAACTGAAACCGCCGAACCCGAAGGCGGTCGCCTTGTTCTGAGCGCCCCAGCCGTCAAAGAAGCTGCCGGCAATGAACGTGTCGAAGGTCGTGTAGACGGACGGCTGCTGCCCCGCCTCCCCATAGGCCAGGCGGATTTTCCCAAAACCGAGATGTTTGAGGCTCTTCAGCCGGCGCAGTTTGGTGAACTCCCACGCCCCGCTGACCTTGGGGTACCAGTGACGGCGCTTGCTGATGCCAAATGTGGACGAGCCGTCGTTGCGCAGGCCGGCGGTCAGGTAGAGCTGGTCGTAGAGGTCCACAGAGGCCTGCGCAAAGTAGGACTCCGTGCGGATGATGGATTCAAACTCGAGCGGCGTATACGAGGAGGCGTTGCCGAGCTGATGGAAGCTGTTTAACGACAGGCCGTCTCCGACGGTCGCGAACCGGCTGAGCTCGCGGTGGTTCAGGTTCTGGCCGAGCATCAGGTGCGCCTTCAGGCCGGCGGGCGCGAAGTGCCTCACGGCGGAGACCTGGAGGTTCCCGTCCGTCTCCTGCTCCGTGAACTTCTCGCGGATGATGCGTCCATCCGGGTAGCCGGAGCTGCCGATGGGGAACACGGTCCGGCGCTCGTCGTTGGAGTAGTCGTGGCCCAGGGTGTAGCTGACGTTGAGCCATTTGAGGGGTTCGTAGTCCAGCTTGACGTTGCCGAAGGTGTGGCCCACCTTGCTGACGTCGGGGATCTCGTGGACCACAAAGAAGGGGTTGTCGAACCCCCGCGTGCCTTTCAACTGCGTCGGGTTCTGCACCTGGTAGGAGCGATGGAACCCCTCCTCCGTCAGGTAGGGGAGGTTGTTGAAGTCGGGCGGGCTGCGCAGGGCGCCCATCAGCACGCCGTCCAGGTTATTGCCCCGCTGGATGCGGTTGGACGGCACGTCCACAAACGAGATGTTCCCGGTCAGGGCGAATTTGGGGCCGATGCGCTGCGTGCCCTTGAAACGGAGCGAGTTGCGCCGGTAGTCCGACTCCCCCTGGATCGCCCCGTCCTGGCGGGTGCGGCCCAGTTGCAGATAATAGGTGGTGGACTCGTTCCCCCCCGACAGCGTCAGGGTGTTCTCGAAGGTGTGGCCGGTGTCGAATACCTCCCACGCGTGGTCGTAGGTGGGCGTGCTGCCGTCTAACTTCGGCCCCCAACTGAGCGGATGGGTCTTGATGGCCCGGCCCCGGTCGCCCTGGCCGTAGGTCCGCTGCAAGGGGACACTTTTGTTGACCTGATCCCATGAATAGGACATCTTGTAGGAGAGCTGGGATTTCCCCGGCCTTCCGCTCTTGGTGGTGATGAGCACCACGCCGTTGGCCGCCCGCGAGCCGAACATGGCCGCGGCCGCCGCGCCCTTGAGGATCTCGATCGACTCGATGTCCTCCGGGTTGAGGTCGTTTGACCGGCTCTGCTGCGTCACGCCTCCGACAATCGCCTGCATCCCATACTGTGTGGAGTTGTTGATGGGGGAGCCGTCCACCACGAACAGGGGCTGCGTGCCGCCCGTGACGCCGTTGGCCCCCCGGATGCGGATGTAGGCCCCTGCCCCCGGATCTCCGTTCGTGGCGGTGACCTCCACGTTGGCCGCCTTGCCCGACAGGGCCGAGATCACGTCCGGCTCGTCGCTGTTGGTGAGGGTCTGCGCCGGGACCCTGGCAATGGTGACTCCCAGCTTCTCTTTAGAGACGGTCGTGCCCACGCCCGTGACCACCATGGTCTCCAGTTGAAGCACATCGACGGTCAGCTTGAAGTGGCGCGTGAGGATGCCGGGCTTCAGGAGGACCTTCTCGGTCCGGGAGCGGTAGCCGATGTGACTGACCTTCAGGAGCGCGTCCTGTCCCTGGGCCTTCGCCGCTGGCACTGTGAAGCGATAGACCCCTTCCCCGTCGGTCTGCGCCCCCAGGGCATAGCCGACGAGGAGGACGCTTGCCCCGATCAGGGGGCTGCCTGCCTCATCCGTCACCTTGCCGGTGAGGGCCAGGGCCTCCTGGGCAACGGCCTGCGCCGGCACACAGGTCAGGACGCAAATAAAAATTAGTAACAGAGATTTATGGATCACGGGCGCCTCCTTTGCCCAAAACGTGAGGCGTGAAGAGGGAGATAGAGTCCAGGAGACAGGAGACAGGAGACAGGGGCTCTTTTTCGCGTTTTTCGTATCCTTCG
>CAYRZX010000302.1:0-8633 GCA_964428665.1 uncultured Gemmatimonas sp. | reverse complement strand
ATGCTCCCCAAGCCCCGCCCTTATTGGCTTCCCAGGACGGCTGCGAAAGGTCTATAATGAGACAATATCCCTATACATTTATGAAAGCCGATATGCTATCACTCTTCAAGGGTCCAGGAGTCGTTGACCATTTTGCCGAGGCGCATAGAATTGTCTTACGTTGTGGAGATACTTTGCAGTTTCTTCAGACAGTTCCCGACGAAACGGCAAAACTTATTATAACTTCTCCACCGTACAATCTTGGCAAGGAATACGAGAGTAAAACTCGGATTCAGTCTTATCTGAAATCACAAGAAGAAGTAATCAACGAGCTTGTACGAAAATTAAGACCTGACGGCAGCATCTGCTGGCAAGTCGGCAACTTTGTTGAAAACTCAGAAGTTTTTCCATTGGATATTTTTTATTATGAGATTTTTAAGAAACAGGGGTTGAAACTTCGTAATCGTATCATCTGGCGTTTCAATCACGGCTTACACGCCAGCAAGCGTTTTTCTGGACGTTACGAGACCATTCTCTGGTTTACCAAGTCTGATACTTACACCTACAACCTTGATTCTGTTCGTGTCCCCTCAAAATATCCGGGTAAAAGACATTTCAAGGGTCCTAAACGTGGGTTGCCTTCCGGTAATCCGCTTGGTAAGAATCCCTCTGATGTTTGGGAGTTTGTCGCTCAGGAGTGGGATAGAGAA
Organism: uncultured Gemmatimonas sp.; assembly: GCA_964428665.1. Classification (GTDB taxonomy): domain Bacteria; phylum Latescibacterota; class UBA2968; order SICM01; family SICM01; genus SICM01. The sequence goes on along the minus strand of CAYRZX010000302.1, from coordinate 7,944 downwards.
CTTTGGGATATTCCAAATGTTAAAGCCAACCACCCTGAAAAGACAGTCCATCCTTGTCAGTATCCAATTGAACTTGTAGAGCGTTGTGTACTGGCCTTGTCGGAAGAGGATGATTGGGTCCTTGATCCCTATTGTGGAGTCGGTTCCGCTCTCATCGCTGCGCTTAAGCATAACCGAAAAGCCATGGGAGTTGATAAAGAGGCGGAATACATCTCAATCGCTAAACAGAGAGTTGAAGCCTTCTATGCAGGCCAGCTAAAAATCAGACCTCTGGGGAAACCTGTCTACGAGCCGACCGGACGCGAGAAGGTGTCACAAGTTCCCCCGGAGTGGACAGTGAAACAGGAGTCGTAGGAAATGTTCTGTTGAGCTTCCGACCAAAAAGAAAGGGAGAGTGCTGATGAGAGTCGCAGGGGTGTATTCCTTCAAAGGTGGCAGAGAGGTTATTCAGTCAAAGTTTGGCGCTGAGTTACAGGAGATCAAGCAAATTATCGCCGCGGTGGACAGCGCAGAACATAAGACCAAAGTCAGCAGAGAAAAAACCATGCCCGGCAGAATGTTGTATAAGCCGGGGGCTCTGAACAAAGCTTTCAAGAGAGAGTTCGAGACTCGAAACTGGCAGAAACATAAGGTCCACTGTGAGTACCCAACCCAATATTACAAGTCTGATTATCGGTCTTCCGCCTCATCCAAGGGCGCTTTCCGAGAGATGGACTTTGTAAAAAGTCGAGTTGGTGTGGAAGTTCAGTTCGGAAAATATGCCTTCATGGTCTACAATGTCTGTGCCAAGATGACCATATTCCACAAAATGAACGTGATTGACGTGGGAGTCGAGATTGTGCCGGTGAAAGGCTTCGCAGATGAAATGTCAACGGGTGTTTCTTTCTTTGAGCAGTTCGTATGGGATTTGGAGCAACGAGGGGTTGCGGATATAGATATTCCGGTCCTGATATTGGGGATCACAGGATAGGTGTTCCGATCTTCATGAGGTGGTATCAATAGAGAGCAGCCGCATCAGCAAGTCTGACGGCTGCTTTTCTTTTTGGATTTGCCGCTTGACACCGGGAGGGGTGTTTGCTATACTCAGACACCATAAGGGGAAATGCCCGCACGGCATCCCGCTCCTGGACCTCGCGAAGGCCGAGGGGCCGGAGGCCGCGCCGGTGGTGGAGTTCCTTCAGGGTTCAAAGTGTTCTTGAAACTGAAAAAACAGACCGCGGGTCCTCGCCGGCTCACGGATCGGCCCGAGCCGCTGACCTTCACGGTCAACGGCCAGGAGGTTGTGGCGTACCAGGGGGAGACCGTAGGGGCGGTCCTGGCGGCGCTGGGGCAGCGGGCGGTGCGGCTGAGCGAGAAATACGGCGCTCCGCGCGGCCTGTTCTGCGGGATGGGGGTCTGCCAGGAGTGCCGGGTGACCGTGGACGGGGTCTCGAACGTGCGGGCGTGCATGACCCCTGTGTCGCTCGGCATGCGGGTGGAGCTTCCAGGAGTAGAAGGGCCTCCGCATGGATAAGTCTTACGATCTGGTCATCGTGGGCGCGGGGCCGGCAGGTGTCGCGGCGGCGATCACAGCGGCGCGATACGGCCTGTCCGTGGGCCTGATCGACGAGTACCCGGAGCCGGGGGGGCAGTACTTTCGTCCGGTCCCGGTGGCGTTCCGGCAGTCCGGCCCCCACGACGACGACCCCCGGCGCACGGTCCTGGAGGAGATCCGAGAATTAGACGTGGACCTCCGGATGGGGACGGCGGCCTGGGGCCTGTTCCCGGAGCGCCGGGTGGCGCTGTTGGACGGGTCTTTCCTTCAGGGGCGAGCTGTTCTGGTGGCCACCGGGGCCTACGAGCGGAGCCTGGGATTCCCCGGCTGGACGCTGCCGGGCGTGATGAGCGCGGGGGGGATCCAGCTCCTGGTCAAGAGCCATCGGGTCCTGCCGGGCCGGCGCGTGCTCCTGTCCGGGTGCGGTCCCTTTCTGCTGCCGGTGGCGGCGGACCTGCTGACGGCGGGCGCAGAGGTGGTGGCGGTCCTGGAGGCCGTGCCCTGGAGCCGCACCCTCGGGTTCGGGGTTCACGCGCTGGCCAGCGCCGACCGGCGGCGGCAGGCGAGGGGCTTTCTCGCGACCCTGCTGAGGCATCGGGTCCCCTACGTGCACGGGGCCTCCATCGTGGAGGCGATGGGGGAGGGGGGCGTGCGGCGTGCGCGGTGGGCGCGGCTCGACGCGCTCGGGTACCCCCTGCCAGGGACGGAGCGGGAGGCCGAGGTGGACCTGGTGGGGGTCGGGTTCGGGTTCATCCCCGCGATCGAGCTTCTGGACACGGCGGACGCGGAGCTGGTCTACGACGCGGACCGGGGGGGGTGGGTCCCCGCGCTCACGGAGGCGCTGGAGACGAGTGTGCCGGGGCTGTTCGCAGCCGGGGAGACGGCGGGCATCGGGGGCGTGGACCTGGCCCTGGTCGAGGGGCGCATCGTGGGCCTGGAGGTGGCGCGGCGGCTTGGACAGTCTGTGCCGGAGGAGGAGATGGCAGGGCTTCACGCGGAGCGCCGGCGTCTGCTCGCGTTTGCCTCGGCCCTGAACCGGACGTTTGCGCCTCCGCCGGGGCTGACCTCTCTGCTGCGGGAGGATGTGACGGTCTGCCGGTGCGACGAATCCACGGCCGCGGAGGTGGTCCGGGTGATCGACCGGGGGTGCCGTCACGTGGACAGCCTGAAGTGCGAGGTCCGCATCGGGATGGGGTCCTGCCAGGGCCGGCTCTGCGCCCCGCTGTGCGCGGACCTGATCGTCCGGAGGACCGGGCTGAGCCGGGAGGCGGCGGGCCGGCTGCACCTCCGCCCGCCTGTGAGGCCGGTCCCGGTCACGACGCTGATGAGCATGCCATGACGCACTCCTCCGACGTGATCCTCCTCGGGGGCGGCATCGTGGGGGCGGCCTGCGCCTTCTACCTGGCCCGCGAGGGGGTCCGGGTCACCACGCTGGAGGCGGGGCGGCTGATCGCCGGGACCTCCAGGGCCTGCGACGGGCTCCTGCTCCTGTGGGACAAGGTCAACGACCCGGAGTTCGAGCTGGCCCGCCGGTCCGTGCAGCTCTGGCGGGACCTGTCCGGGGAGCTGGGGGAGGCGTCGGACGATGCCCTGGAGTTCACGGTCTCCGGGTGTCTGGCCCTGGCAAAGGACGCGGCGCAGCGGGAGGCGATGGAGGCCATCCGCGCCAAGATGGTCCGGTGGGGCATCCCGTCGGAGGTGGAGTGGCTGGAGCCGGAGGAGATCCCCCGGCTGGAACCGAACGTGGCGCGGGACCTGGCGGGGGCGCTCTATTTCCCGAACGACCTGATGGTGGACGCCCGGCGGGCGACGATGACGCTCCACCGCCGGGGCGTGGACGCCGGGGCGCGGCTGCTGGACGGACTGGGGGACCTGCGGGTGATCGCGGAGGGGGGCGCGGTGAAGGGGGTGGCCGGGCGGGACGGGGAGTACCGGGCCGGCTGTGTGGTGGTGGCCGCCGGGGCGTGGACGCCGCTGGTCCTGAGGCCGCTCGGCATAGAGGTCGGCATCCGGCCCCGCAAGGGGCACATCCTGGTCGTGGAGAAGGGGCCGCAGCTCTTCCGCATCCCGCTGATGGACACGGGCTACGTGGCGACCGTGGAGAGCCGGGCCGAGGACCTCCAGGTCGGGCTGATCCTGGAGGGGACGATGCACGGCTCGGTCCTGGTGGGGGCCTCCCGCGAGTACGTGGGGTATGACCGGAGCATCAATCCGGTGGCCATCGCCCGGCTGGCCAGGAACATGGTTCGCTTCCTGCCCGCCCTGTCGCAACGGCGGATCATCCGCACGTACGCGGGGCTTCGTCCGGCCAGCGACGACCGGAGGCCGTTCATCGGGCCGCACGGCGCGTACCGGGGGCTCTACGTGGCCGCCGGGCACGAGGGGGCGGGCATCACGCTGTCGCTGGCGACCGGGAGAATGATCGCGGACATGATCACGGGGCGGGAGACGTTTATGGACCCCACGCCGTTTGATCCAGCGAGGTGAGTATGATCGACGTGTTCATCGCCTTTGACGTGGAGGACCCGGTCCATCCGGAGTCGGACGACGCGGTTATGCGTCTGGCGCGGGACCTGGCGGATGTGGGGGCGCCGGGGTGCTTCTTCCTGGTGGGGGAGAAGGCGCGGCTGTTCCGGGAGCGGGGGCGGCGGGACGTGATCGAGGCCCTGTCGGCGCACGAGATCGACTACCACGGAAACTACTGGTTCGAGTTCCCGGAGCTGGCGATGGTCTACGGGGAGCGGCTGGCGTGGGATGAGGGGGTGCAGAAGGCGCTGTCCGTCGAGTTGCAGGGCCTGCATCAGGTGGCGGAGATCATGGGGCAGTTCCCGACGGCCTGGGTGCAGCACCAGGGGAACACGAGCCCCCAGACGGCTTATGCCCTGCGGCAGGCCGGGGTGAGGTACTGGAACGGGGGGTTCGGGGGGGCGAGCGAGCCGCTGTGGGTGATGGACATCTTTGCGGTGCCCCGCGCGGGGCACGGGTTGTCCATTCAGGGGCGCTGGGGCGGGTTTCAGTTCGATCCGCTGAATCCGGGCCGGACGCCGCCGGTCTGCAACCCGGACGGGGAGTTCGAGGCGTTCCAGCGCGACTTCGAGGCCATGGCCGCCAGGAACCCGACGCACGTCGTCTGCCTGGGGCACCCCACCTGCTGGGTCGCGGCGGAGTGGTGGGGGTGGTATGACTGGGGCGGGGTCTTCCGGCAGCGGCCCGGAGAGGCCCCGTATCCCCGCGGCCGGCGCTTCGAGCGCGTGCCGCTCCGGTCGCCAGAGGATAGCGAGGCGCACTTTCAGTGGACGAAGCGGGCGGCCCGATGGCTGGTCTCGCGGAGGGACGTGCGCGTGACGACCTTCGGGCAGGTGGCGCGGGAGCAGGGGGAGTCTCACGGGCAGTGGCTCTCCCGCGCGGACCTGAAGGCGGTGGCCGCAAGCCTCAGCGAGAAGCTCGACTGCGTGAAGGTGAGAGAGGTGGCCCTCTCGGCGGCGGACGCCCTGTATGTCCTGGCCCACGCGGCGACGTTTCTGCTGGAGAACCATCGCGTCCCGGACGCGGTCCAGGTGATGCGGGTCCTGGGGCCGGTGGCGCCGGTCTTTCGGCCCGCCGGCGCGGTGACGCTGAAACGCCAGAACCTGCTCGTGGCCGCGCGGGACACGTATCACCAGATTCTGGACACGGGCCGGCTGCCGGCGGCGATCAAGGCGCACCACGTGGAGATGGGTCCGGCGGAGCTGGCGCGGGCATTGGGCATCGCGTGGACGCGGCTGGAGGAGACGGGGGCGCTGCCGGAGCAGGTGGAGACGCCGGAGGGGCCGGGACTGCCCGCTGCCGCGGAGGGGCCGTTCTTCCGGCAGCCGCGCGTGAACTCGACGAACGCGCCCCCAGGCTTCAGGACCGAGCGCATCCCGGAGCTGGTGCGGTTGCAGTCGTGGAGTTGCAGGCCGGCGAGACGTGAAAAGACGTGAGACGGCAGACGTGAGACGTGAAACGACCTCACCCTCCCCCAAGTCTGTGGATAAGGCCCTTGAAACCCCCTCCCTCTCCGTATACGGAGAGAGGGCGGCGGGTCGCGACCTCATGGGAGCGACAGGTCGGGTGGGGGGTATGGGGGTGGGTGAGGTCCGTTTACTGCGGAACTTTCAGGGGGCATGGGGTGTCTAAAGGAACAAGGTTGGGGGGCGAAGGGGTGGAGGGAGGAGAGACCGCGTGAAGTAACGCCCTTGCATCGGGTTCGTTTCAGGAGGTCGGGCAGGAGGGCCTGAAATGAAAAAGGCGGCGACAAACAAACAAACGCTCTAAAGGCGTGGTGTGAGGAGGTCCGTCTGCGCGCCCCTCCCCTCCTGTGAACGGAGGGAAGGGGACGAGGCAGAGGGGCCTTTTCTTTTGGGTGAGGAGGTCAGGCCGGTGTGACGGTGTGAGATTTGAAGGGGGGGACTCGATATGTTACAGGCGCGCGTTCTCGTCGCGGACGACAATCGAGAATTCTGTGATCTTTTTCAGAATATGCTCCTCAAGGCAGAGCCGTCGTGGGTTGTGGAGGTCGCCGGAGATGGGTGCGAGGCCCTGGCGATGCTCTGCAAGGGGCGTTTTGACGTGGCCGTTCTGGACCTGGTTATGCCACACCTGAACGGCATCGAGGTCCTGGAGGCAGCCCGAAAGGAGGACATTTCCACTGAGGTGATCATCCTGACCGGATACGGCACCATAGAATGGGCCGTTGAAGCGATGAAGGCGGGCGCACGGGAGTTCATCCCGAAGACTATCCTGCCGCTCGACCTCATCCCCATCATCCGTAACGCGCTTGAAGACCGCCGCAGGGTGCGTGCGCAAAGCCTTCCGCCCCACGCCCTTGCGGATTGGCTGGACGCCTATCTGAGAGACCATGCCTTTGAGCGTTCACTGAAGTTCGGCGATCTGTGCAAACACTTCGGGATTTCATCCGCCTATGCCTCCAGGCTGTTTCATGAGCATATCGGGGAGCCTTATCATACGCGCCTGGCCTCTTATCGGGTGCAGAAGGCCAAATACCTCATAGAAACCACCGATGACCTACTGTACCAAATTGCAGACCAGTGCGGTTTCAGGAAACACCGCTGGCTCACCAGGGCGTTTTATAAGCAGGAGGGGATGCTACCCAGGACCTACCGCAAGATTTGTAGAGAAAAGCGCACAAAGTAGAGAAAAGCGCACATTTTTGGGGTTGCAAGGGATGAAGGCAGGGTCTATTTTATAGGGTGGTAAAGTATGAGAATACACCACCGATTTCAGGTGAAAGAATCTATAATCTGAATTCACAAGGGGTCTTGTAAATCGCAAACAGGTCGGAAATTGAATGGTTCTGTCAGGGAGGTTACTTATGAAGAAGTTAGGCGGCTGGCGTGGATATGCTGTCACATTTGTGATGATTGCCCTAACGGCAACTGTGGGTATTGCTCCGGAAACTTGGGCCCTCGATTGTGATGCATATTGGTGGTTTATCTGCTGGTCTTACCCCTGTAGCACTACCTGTAACGATTATGTCAATTCGTGTGGGAATGCTGTATGTCTAACCCGATGGAACTGCACACAAAATGGGGCCAGCCTCCACGATTCTTGGGATTGGGGCGGGGGTTGGTGTTGTGCGTGCCTGATAGAGTGTCACGGGGTGGATGACTGTGTAGAGAGTTGTCCTGGCCCTCTTAATGATGGACCATGCTGGGATAGCTTTCCTGATCCTCCTTCGCAGTGTAGCGGCGGCTGCTGGTGACGACTTTGTTGGTTAAGTGAAGATTTCTGACTGATATGACCAAGAATCAATTCCTGTTGATAGGGCTTCTAAGCTTTTTTCTCTATGGCCACGGATTAAACCATGCTTTTGGTCATGAACCGGGTCTGAGCATGATCATTTATAGAGTCGAACATCCTCCAAAGATCGACGGAAGATTAAATGACGTGGCCTGGACATCGGCGTCCAGAGTTGAGTTGACACGAACCCCAAGAGATGAGAAGCTAAGCGGGGGTCTCCGGACTTACGTCATGGCGGTTTATGATAACGCGAACGTTTACTTTGCATTTTTAAACGAGGATTCCCATACAGGCAATCTTCAATCGACTCTTTCAGAGCACGATAGAGACGTTTGCAATGAAGACTGTGTCTCTGTCTCTCTCGAGCCAGGAAATACTGGAAAAGGTCCCCTGTTTTACGTTGCGATGAATCCAGGTAACACTACTCGTGATGTATGGTTACCTTCTAAGGAGCTTAGAGAGAGGATACAAAACCACGAAATTCCACCCGAACTATTTCCCATTGCTCTGGCCTATACGAAAGGCATTGATTGGGAACCAAAGGGGCTCCGAACAGCAACACAAGTTAACAAGACTTCCTGGACCGTTGAGATAAAGATCTCATTCGAGGACCTGTTTCTGTCGGACGC
>CAYRZX010000301.1:0-8670 GCA_964428665.1 uncultured Gemmatimonas sp. | reverse complement strand
TCAGGAGGTTCTATGCCGGTTCTGGAAAGCAAGGTCTCTGTCTGTCCCGAAAAGTTGAGCGAGTCCCATTTCGCGCAGTTCCGCGAGGAGGGCTATCTGGCGTTTGAAAACGTCCTGACCCCCGGCGAGGTGGAGGCGGCGAAGGCCGCCCTGACCGAGCTGACGGACGGTCTGCTGCGCGCCCTTCGGAGAGGGGAGGCGGAGGTGGTGCAGGCCAATCCCAACGCCACCCGAAACTACTCCGGCCCCCACATCCGGAGGCCCGGCAGCCGGTTCCTGATCCACTTTGAGCCGGGCGTCGATCCCCTCGCGCTCGACCTGGCCGAGGCCGAGCTCAAGCTCCGCAAGCTGCACGGCTACCACCAGGAGCACCCCTTCTTCGAGGCGCTGGTCCGGCACCCGAGGGTCAAGGGCCTCGTGGAGGCGCTGCTGGGCAATGAGGCCATCCTGTTCGGCGAGATGGCCCTCTCCAAGCCGCCCTTCATCGGGTCCGAGAAGCCCTGGCACCAGGACAACGCCTACTTCATCTACGTGCCCCTCACCTCCATCGTCACGACCTGGATCGCCCTCGACGACGCCACGGTCGAGAACGGGTGCATGTACACCATTCCGGGCGGGCACAGGATCGGCGCGCTCAAGCACGTGCACGACATCGACTGCCAGATCGCCGAAGGCCGGCTGGACACGAGCGGGGCCGTGCCGGTGGAGTTGAAGGCCGGAGGGGCGATGTTCTTCTCCGGCATGCTCCCCCATCAGACCCCGCCCAACCGAAGCCCCCTGCGTCGGCGCGCCCTCCAGTTCCAGTTCCGCGGGGCCGACACGCGGGCGCTGACGCGGGAGGAATACAGCCGGGTGTTTATAGAGGCGGACGGGACGCCGGCCTCCTGCGCGGTGGCGGAGCGGATCGTGGGCTAATCTGAAAAGGGGAAGCGCCGTGCAGACGGATACTGAGGCGGAAAAAGACACGGAGAATGAACGATGTCCGAGATGACGGGTGTGGAGCGGATCGGGAATATCCTCTGGCGAAGGCCTGTGGACCGCATCGGGCTGTTCGAGCACTTCTGGGGGGACACGCTCAAAAAATGGCGTTCAGAGGGGCACATCGGCGAGGACGAAGACCTGGCCACCCACTTCGGCTTCGACATGGCCACAAGCTGGCCGTTCACCACGGTGGCCCGGCTGGACTTCGTGCCGGAGGTGCTCGAGGAGACCGAGGAGACCATCCTGACGCGGGACGGCAACGGCGCGGTCCTGCGCCGCCACAAGCTCCACAACGCCACCCCGGAGCACGTGGACTTTGAGGTGAAGGAGCGCCGGGCGTGGGAGGAGAACATCAAACCCCTCCTGACCCCCTCACGGGCGCGCATCAAATTCGAGGCCTACCGGAAGGCGAAGGAGGCGAGCCGGCGGCACAACCGGTTCTTCTGCTGGGCCGGCGTGAATGTCTTTGAGATGATGCACCCGGTCTGCGGCCACGAGTATATGTTGATGGGCATGGCCACGGACCCAGACTGGGTGCGGGACATGGCGGAGGTCTATTCGGGCCTGACCATCGCCCTGATGGAGATCTTATTCGCCGAAGAGGGGAGGCCGGACGGCATCTGGTTCTACGAGGACATGGGCTTCAAGGAGCGCCCCTTCATGTCGCCGGCCATGTACCGGGAGATCATCCAGCCCGCCCACGCCAGGACCTTCGACTACGCCCACGCCCTCGACCTGCCGGTCATCGTGCACTCCTGCGGGTTTGTCGAACCCCTGTTGCCCCACCTGGTCGAGGCCGGGATGGACTGCCTCCAGGTGATGGAGGTGAAGGCCGGGATGGACCCGCTGCGGATCAAGAAAAACTTCGGAGACCGGATCGCCCTCTGCGGCGGCATGGACGCGCGCAACCTGGTGGCCAACGACCGGGAGGCCATCCGGAGGGAGCTTCAGGAGAAGATCCCCGTCGTGAAGGAAGACTACGGATACATCCTCCACTCGGACCACTCCATCCCCACGACGACGCAATACGAGACCTACCGGTTCTTCGTGGACGAAGGCCTGCGCCTGGGCAGGTTTTGAAAGGTCATACCATTTTATCCCGGCCCTTTGATCGCACTCGGGAGGAGGGGTGAAGCATGCCGGCCCTGTCCAGCTTCCAAAAGGTTTCAGAGACGATCTGGGAGATCCCGCCCTCCCACAAGGAGGGGATGCGCGTCCCCGCGCGCATTTATGCGACCGAGAAGCTGATGCGGGACATGGACGAGCAGGTGATCGACCAGGTCACCAACGTGGCCACGCTGCCGGGGATCCTGAACTACGCCTTCTGCATGCCGGACGGCCACTCCGGCTACGGCTTCCCCATCGGCGGCGTGGCCGCGATGGACGTGGACGAAGGCGTCATCTCCCCCGGCGGGATCGGGTTTGATGTCAACTGCCTCTGCGGGGACAGCCGGATTCTGAACGAACACGGGGCCTGGCGGGAACTCCGGGACTTCGAGAGCGGGCCGGGGGACCATCGCCTGCGTTGCCTGCGCCTCTCCGAAAAGGAGGCGGACGCGGCCCGGATCGCGCTGTTCCTGAAGAAACCGGCTGACCGGACCGTCTACAGGGTCGAGACCGAGGCCGGGCGCACCCTCACGGTCACGGCGGACCACCCAATCTGGACGCCGGACGGGATGACGCCGGTCGGGGAACTGGTCGAGGGCGCGCGCGTGGCGTCGTTCCCCTTTGAAGGGGTTCCTTATGAGGAGCCGGACGACGAGGTCCTGGCAGATGAGGCGGACATCCGGGCGCTGAATCTGCCTTTCAATAAGGATGCCGTTGTCAGGGAACTCCGAAAGCGAGACCTCCTGCCTCTTCGACGGGACGATCCCCGCGTCCCTTATCTCATCAAGCTCCTGGCCTGCAACATGGGCGACGGATCGCTGACGGTGACTTCGGGAAAGGGATTTGCCTGGTTCTGGGGACAAAAGGAGGACCTGGAGGACATCCGGAGGGACATCGCCGCCGTGGGGTTCACGCCGTCGCGAGTCTACGAGCGGGCGCGGAAGCACCGGATTTCGACGACTTACGGGGAAGTGCGGTTCGATTTCGTCGAGGCGAGCGTGAGGGCCACCTCCCGCGCGCTGCTCTGCCTGCTGCACGCCCTGGGCGCTCCGGCAGGCCACAAGACGGAGCAGGCCTATGAGGTACCGGTCTGGATTCGGCAGGGTCCCCGCTGGCACCGGCGGCTGTTCCTGGCGGCCTACTTCGGCGCGGAGATGAGCGCCCCGGCGACGATGAAGGGGCACGGCGCGACGTTCCTGATGCCGATGGTCTCCGTCAACAAGGTCGAGGGGCTGGTGGGGTCAGGAGAGACCTTTCTGTCTCAGATCGCGGACATGCTCCGGGCATTTGGGATTCGTACCGCAGAACTGTCGAAGCGTGACGAATACACGAACGCCGCAGGCCGGCGGACGGTCCGGATCAGGCTGTACGTGGACGGGCGCTCCGAATCTCTCGAAAGGCTCTACGGGACGGTCGGGTTCGAGTATCATCGCCATAAGCGATTCCTGGCGCACTGCGCCGTTCAGTACCTCAGGCTCAAAGAGGCCGTTCTGGAGAAGCGGGAGGCCGTAGCCGCTCAGGCGGTCGCCCTCCGGAATGCCGGGGTGTCTGCCGGCCGTATTTATGAAACCCTGTCCGACGAGGACGTCAACAGCCGTTTCCTCGCCCGCTCCCTGTTCGAGGGGCGCAGGACCCGGTCGCGGATTCCCCAGAACTTCCCGATGTTCGAGGCGTTTGTGGAGGAGCGGACGGAGGGGCTTGGGCAGTCGGGGATGGTCTGGGACCGGATCGCCAGGATCGAACCCGTGCCGTTTGATGAGCCGGTCTACGACTTCACGATGGACCACCCGGACCACAACTTCGTGGCCAACGGCCTGGTCGTGTCCAACTGCGGCATGCGGCTAATGGTCACGAATCTGACTTACGACGAGGTCAAGCCCCACCTCAAGAAGCTGGTGGACGCCCTGTTCGAACGGGTGCCGGCGGGCGTGGGGAGCACCGGATTCCTCAAGCTGACCCACAGCGAGTTCCGGACGGTCGTGGAGGAGGGGGCGCGGTGGTGCGTGCGCAAGGGCTACGGGTGGGAGGAGGACCTGGGACGCACGGAGGAGGGGGGGTGCATCGCGGGCGCGGACGCCTCCAGGATCAGCCAGAGGGCCGTGGAGCGGGGGTTTAACCAGATCGGGACCCTGGGATCGGGCAACCACTACCTGGAGATCCAGGTGGCCAGGCCGGAGCACGTGTTCGACCCGGAGGCGGCGAAGGCGTTCGGCATCACCATCCCCAACCAGGTCGTGGTCATGTTCCACTGCGGGAGCCGGGGGTTCGGGCACCAGGTGGCCACCGACTACCTCCAGGCCTTTCTGAAGGTCATGCAGAGCAAGTACGGCATCCAGATCCGGGACCGGGAGCTGGCCTGCGCGCCGTTCCGGTCCCCGGAGGGGCAGGACTACTTCGCGGCGATGAAGTGCGCCATCAACATGTCCTTCGCCAACCGGCAGGTCATCCTGCACCGCATCCGGGAGGTCTTCTCCGGCGTGATGGGGCGCAGGCCGGAGGACCTGGGGATGCGCGCGGTCTACGACGTGGCCCACAACACGGCCAAGCTGGAGCGGCACGTCGTGGGCGGCCGGGAGCGGGAGGTCCTGGTCCACCGCAAGGGTGCCACGCGCGCCTTCGGGCCGGGGGCGCCGGACGTGCCGGAGCCCTACCGTCGCGCCGGGCAGCCGGTGATCATCGGCGGGAGCATGGAGACGGGCTCCTACCTCCTGGCGGGGGTGGAGAGCGGGGCGCAGACCTTCTTCTCCACGGCCCACGGCAGCGGGCGGACGATGAGCCGCACCCGCGCCCGGAAGCAGTTCCACGGGCGACGACTCCAGGAGCAGATGGCGGAGCGCGGCATCTACGTGCGCACCACCTCCTACGCCGGCCTGGCCGAGGAGGCGGGCGGGGCCTACAAGGACATCGACGACGTGATCGACGCCACCCAGCAGGCGGGGATCAGCCGGAGGGTGGTCCGGTTCGTGCCGGTCGGAAACGTGAAAGGATAGACGTGGCCCCTAGCGCGAAAACCCCCATGGTCCTCATCGCCGGGTCGCTCGGCAGCGGCAAGACGACCCTCCTGCGCCACCTCGTGGCCTGCGCGGGGGACCGGCGCATCGCCATCCTGATGAACGAGTTCGGGGAGATCGCCATCGACAGCCGGGTCATCGAGGGGAGGCATATCCGGATGACCGAGCTGGCCGGGGGGTGCGTCTGCTGCTCCCTGACCGGCGAGTTCGAGGCCGCGGTGCGGGAGATCATCCAAGCCGTGCGCCCGGAGCTGATCGTGGTGGAGACCACGGGCGTGGCCGAGCCTGACGCGGTGATCTTCGACGTGGAGGACAACCTGCCCGAGGTCCGGCTGGACAGCGCAATCGTCATCGCGGACGCCGACGGAATGGTCCGGTTCCCCGACCTGGGCTACGTGACCCGGTCGCAGTTCGAGGCCGCCGACGTCCTCCTGATCAACAAGATCGACCTGGTCTCCGAAGACGAACTGACGGACGTGGAGGCCCGCCTGCGGCGGGTGAGCCCGGACGCGGCGATCTTCAGGACGCGCCGGTGCGAGGTGGACATCGCGCTGCTGTTCGGGGTGGAGGAGAGGCGGGACCGGCGCAGGCCGCAGACCCCCATCCACGCTCACCCCGAGACGGAGGTGACCTCGTTTGCATTCTGCGCGGACCGGCCCCTGGACCGCAGGCGGTTCGAGGTGATTGTCGAGGCCCTGCCGCCGGAGGTCTACCGGGCGAAGGGGTTCCTGCGCTGCCCGGAGGGGGGCTTTCTGTTCAACTTCGTGGCGGGCCGCTGGGACCTGGAGCCCTTTGCGGCGGAGCGGACGGAGGTCGTCTTCATCGGCAGGGGGGCGGATGCAACGCAGGCGTCGCTCCTGAGCCAGCTTCAGGCGTGCGAGGTCCCGTGCCCTACCGGTTCTTAGAAGACGTGTCCATCGCGGACGTGGCGTTTGAGGCCTGGGGGGACACAGTGGAGGCGATGTTCGTCGCCTCGGCGGAGGCCACCCTGAACGTCATGGTGGCGGACCTGGAGACCGTCGCCAGGCAGACCCGTCGGTCGGTCCGCGTGGAGGCGGACGCCCTCGACCTCCTGCTGTTCAACTTTCTGCAGGAACTGATCTATTACAAGGACGCCGAACGGCTGCTGCTCCGCGCAGAGCGCGTTCAGGTGGACACAGGCCACGCGCCCCTCTCCGCCTCCGCCGACCTGACGGGCGAGGCCCTGGACGCGGCCCGGCACGACCTTCTGGTGGACGTGAAGGCCGTCACGCTCCACCGGTTCCGGGTGGCGCAGTCCGTGCGCGGGTGGGAGGCGTTCGTCATCCTAGACATCTGAGAAGCCGTTGGGTTAAGAAGAGGTACCGAGATGCACATGATGTTTGTGGACGAGTCCGGAGATACCGGATATCCGGCGAGTGGCAGATGGCAGGGATGGGGTGGAACCAGGATTTTCGTCCGCGTGGGGGCCATCATCCACGGGTGGAAGTGGAAGGCATGGAACCAGCGATTGCTAAAGTTCAAAAACGACCGGGGGTTGACGTGGGACACCGAGATCAAAGCAGCGGACATCCGGCGCGGAAGAGAGGCATTCGTAGGGTGGGACCAGAACCGACGGCAGCAGTTTCTTCTTGACCTGACAACGCTGATTGGGCTGAATATGGATATCACCCTTTTGGCGGTGGTGATTGACAAGACCAGAGTTGACGTTACGAAGGCTGATCGGATGGTGAAACCGGAAGTTCGATCCCTGGAGCTATTACTGGAGCGTTACAACATGTTCCTGGAAAACCAGAAAGACAAGGCCGGGATCGTGATACTGGACCCTATAAAAGAAGACAGTGACGACAATCTCCGGCGGTTCCAGTCGTATTTGTTATCGAAATCCCCTCATTTACAGCCCTTACATATCGTGGAGAGCACGTTTTTCGCCAAGTCACACACTTCAAATATGATTCAGATCGCAGACATATGTACAAACGTCTTCTTCCGGGAAATCAGCAGAGAGAATGGTGAAGCGGAGTACCGCCAGTTAGCTGCCAGGTTCTGGAAGCATAAAAATCGTGTCCAGGGATACGGCATCAAGAAATGGCCGTCATAGGATCAAAAAAAAGAGCGGCCAAGGAGGCTTTCGCCTCACCAGTCGCACACTTGCGGCTGTCTTGGTCGCATTTTTAATCTAAGATAATTTTAGAAAAAAGGCAAGCGATTTTTTAGGACAGGACATCCCAAACCCGCCTTTTCTTTCGTGAAATCCGCCTGAATTCCTGCCAGAATATTGTCAAACCAGACATATAGGCGTGGATCATTGCATTTTCGTCAGGGTCTGCCGTGGCGCTTTCCAGGAACGACGTCCCATCAGACATCGCCGACCTGGCTGACGCCCTGGATGGGTCTCGACCGGCGCTGGTCCTCGGCGGGGTGGACACGGGCAAGACCACGCTGGTGCGCCAGCTCGTGGGCCGCTGGACCTCGCAGGGCCTGCGGGTCGGCCTGTTGTGCGCCGACCCGGGCCAGCCCCTCATCGGCCTGCCTGGCACGCTGAGCCTGACCCTGCTCTCCGGCGACACAGAGGCCACCCAACCCGACCGCGTCGCCTTCGTGGGGAGCCCCTCCTCTCACCACTGCCAGGACGACCTCCTGCTCGCCCTGGCCCGGCTGCTGCGGGAGTCCGTCCGGCTGGCCCCCGACCGGGTCCTGATCGACACCTGCGGGCTGGTCCACGGGCCGGCGGGCATTTCGCTCAAGCAGCGGGAGGTGGACCTCTGCGCGCCGGCCAGGGTCCTGGCCCTCCAGCGGGGGGAGGAGCTGAAGCCGATCCTGTTCCCCTTCCGCAGACGGGCGGATGTCTCCCTCCGGCGTTTGACCCCTTCCCCCCAGGTCCAGCGAAAGACGCCCGCGCAGCGCCGGCAGAACCGGCGGGCGCGGTTTGCGGACTATTTTGCTCACGCGCGCCGCCGTGCGTTCCACTTGCACATAGAGTGCGAGGATCTGGAGGGACGCCTGTGCGGGCTTATGGGGAAGGAAGGGTGGACTGCCGGTTTGGGTATTCTGTGCGAGGTCGCGTCCGAAAGACAGGAGGTCACCTGCTGGACCCCTCTTCCGGAGGAGACGGAGGTCACAGCGGTCCAGGTGGGGTCGCTCGTGCTCGATCCTTCGGGGAGCGAGCTGGGCCTCCGGAGCCGGCCGCCGGTGAGATATGTTTAGAGAGACGAACCCTCAGTCGCTGTCGATCTTCTGAACTTTCCCGGCGCCAGCGTCGACTTTCACTTTGAAGATTTTGCCATCGACGTCAACAACCGTAACGCTGTATACCAGGTGACCGTTTTCGCGTTCCAGTTCAGCTTCAACTGCCGTTCCAGATTTTGCGTTTAGAGCCGCTTTTAGAGCGTCGTTCAGAGAAACCTTCGTCTGCCTGCGCAGGTGACCTTTCCCTTCGTCATCCTCGCGATCTTCCACCTCGTCTCCCTCATCTTCTCCATCCTCCTCCTGTTCACTTTTCCATTCTGGAATATTTCCTGCGCCATAAAAATCGTCTGATCACCCGGGCCGCGCTGACAGACCACGTGTGGAATATCGACTTTGATCGCGG
>CAYRZX010000300.1:0-8670 GCA_964428665.1 uncultured Gemmatimonas sp. | reverse complement strand
TATAAGCTATCCGTATGGACTTTGATCGCTACTATTCTCAGGGTCGAATCGTAGAGCACGTGAGGGATAATCTATGTGTCCTGGACGTAGGGTGTGCTTCCGGGCAGGTTGCCCGGGCGCTCGTTAGAAAAGGGTGCAGTGTAGTAGGTATCGAGATTGATCCTGATGTCGCTCGAAAGGCCCGAGATTTCTGCGCAGAAGTGCACGTAGTCGATGTAGAGCGCATAGAGAAGTTGCCCTATCCCAACAGCTCCTTCGACGTCATCCTCTTCGGCGATGTCTTGGAGCACACCGTAGACCCCTTGAAAGTCCTGAAGTGTTTACGTCCCTATCTAAAAGATGATGGATACGTCGTTGTCTCTATCCCCAACGTGGCTAACTGGGCCATACGTCTTCGTCTCCTTTGTGGGAGATTCGACTATGAGAACACGGGTATTCTCTTCGTGCAGCATCTCAGGTTTTTTACCCTCCGGAGTGCTCGCCGCCTCCTTGAAGGCGCTGGATTCCACATCGTAGAAATTGATACCACACCTGGGCTTCATGTCTCTCGAACTTACGATTGGTTGATGGGGCGTTTCTTGTGTCGGTTGCCGGGATACGGGTATACGGTCTACCGAATTTGCCGGGCTTTCAAAACGCTCCTGGCCCAACAGTTTGTCTTTGTAGCCCATCCAGATCACCAGAGATGAGACTATGGTTACCTTTGGCATTGATACTCGTCCCCTATTCTTTGCCAGAGGAGGAATCGCTTCCTACGTCAAGGGCTTGGTCCTTGGGCTTTTCCGGGTGGCGTCGGACAATCGCTACGTCCTGCTCTGCCCGAAGAAATATACCGGTCAAGGGGGCGCGCTGGATGTGCCCGAAAGCGCCTGGCACCTGATCAGGCTTCCACTGCGCAACCATGCCTTGAACGCGGTCTGGGAGAATATACTGCTCCCTTTAGCCGTGCGCCGCGCCCGGGTGGATTTGGTTCATTTCCCCCGCTTTGCAGTCCCCTATTTTCGGGCCGGGCGCACGGTCGTCACCGTCCACGACCTGGCCTTCCGCCGCTGTCCAGGTATGCTCACCGAAAAGGCGCGATGCTATTTTGAAGCGGTCACCTCAAAGGCTGTACATCGGGCCGATGCCGTCATCGCTGTGTCGGAGCATACCCGGCAGGACCTTGTCGATATTTACCGGGTCCCATTGGATCGGGTCCACGTGGTCTACAACGGCGTAGAACCTCGCTTCTGTCCTGGCGAGATGGATGTCGCTCGGGACCGGATTGGTCGGGCCTGTGGGTTGGAAGGGAGCTACATCCTTTTCGTCGGCACTCTCGAACCCCGGAAAAATCTGGTCGGGCTTCTGAGGGCCTATGCCTTGCTCCGAAAGTCTGGCGCAGTCGATCTTCCGCTGGTCATAGCCGGCGGGAAGGGCTGGCTTTACGAAGGTATCTTTCAGACGGTGGGGGTCTTGGGTTTGCGGCCGTACGTTCGCTTCCTGGACTATGTGCCGGACGCCGATTTGCCCGATCTCTACCGGGGGGCGCGGGTTTTTGTCTATCCCTCCTTCTACGAAGGCTTCGGCCTCCCTGTCCTGGAGGCCATGGCCTGCGGCACCCCTGTGATCACCTCCAATGTCTCAGCTCTGCCCGAAGTCGCCGGGGATGCGGCGCTGCTGGTGGATCCGAACGAGCCGGAGGCCATCGCGGGGGCACTGGGCCGCATCCTGGACGATGAGGGTCTCGCGCACGATCTTCGGCAGCGAGGTATCCGGCAGGCCGCGCATTTTTCCTGGGACCGCGCGGCAAAGGAGACGCTGAGTGTCTACCGCACCTGCATTGGCTGAGGGTGTCGTGCCTTCTGCTCCGGTGTTCTCTTTAAAGTCGTCTGCGTTGCGCTGCGCGCTGGCGCCGGCGGCGGTATTTCTTCTGGCGCTGTTGTTCCGGTCCCTTTACCTGGACAGGAGCCTGAGCGCCGATGAGGTCCGTTCGGCCCTGGTTGCCGCACAGGACATCCCCGGTGTGCTCAGGGAATCCCTGCACAACGACTCCCATCCTCCCCTCTATTACCTTCTTCTGCACCTCTGGATCACGGTTTCCAAATGGGAGATCTGGGTGCGTCTGCCGTCCGTTCTCTCGGGCGCAGCCCTGGCTTCCGTCTCATACATGTTGGCCCAGGAGGCTTTCGGCAGAAGGTTCGGGTTTACCACAGGTCTTCTGATGGTTTTCTCGTCCCGGTCCGTGGTCGTCTCCCAGATCGCACGCAGTTATGCCCTTCAGTCTCTCTTCATCAACCTGTCCCTTCTCTGGATGGTCCGCGCCATCCGCCACGGCAGGGCCGTCGACTGGGTCAAGCACACCATCGCCGCAGCGCTGGCCATTTACACCTTCTACTTCTCCCTCCTGGGCGTGTTGCTCAACGGCATCGCCGTCCTGCTGTTTCACAGGAAAAAGCGGGTCCTGTGGCCGTGGATGTGGTCTCAGATTGTCCTTTTTCTCTGTTTTCTGCCGTTGTTTTCCCTTTTTCTTCACCAGTCTGCTGAGGTGAATCGGGTGGCCGCGCTGGATAGCCAGGTCATGATGTTCTCCCAGGCAGCCAAGAATCACGTCTACATCGCCCTGACACATCTTCCGGGGATCGACTACCGCCTCATCCTGCCTCCCCTGCCGGGGATTAAGGCCCTCTGGCCGGCGCTCCTTCTAACCCTGATTGCGACCTTCGCAATCCGCTTCCTGCGAAGAGATGAAGGCGCGTTCGGTCTCTGCCTGACGCATGTCTTCGGCATTTTCCCGGTCACGCTCCTGCTGCAAAGGTTCAACCTCATCTTCGTGACGGTCAACTATTTCGCTTACATCATCCCCTGGCTGCTCGTGTTCATCGCGGCGGGCATCTTCGAGATGGGCCGAAAAACACGCTGGGCTTATGCAGTCCTTCTGGTGGTCCTGTCCTCGAACCTCGTCGGTATGGTTAATCATTATTCGGACAGGGGCGGAGACTTCCGGGCAGCTACCGCCCACATTGACCGGCTGGCCGGGGACGATGACCTGGTCTGCACGGTCGCAGACTTCATCGCCACGTGCTATCGGCACTACACCACCCGCCGCCTGCGAACCGTGGGACTCCCCGGCGAGATTCCTGGCGCCACCCCCGGCATGACCATGCACGACGATCAGGCCCCCGCGCTTCTCAGCCGTCTGTTATCCGGGCATCTCTCCGTCTGGATGATGTACGCGCACGTGAGCCGGGGGCCAGAGGACAGGGGAAAAAATAGAGCAAGAGAGGTTCTGTTTCAGAATGGATTCCATACCGACGCTAAAATGTGCAGTCAGTTCGGCGGTGTGGAGGTTGAAGTGTTTCGGGCGAAACAGGAG
The DNA here is from genome assembly GCA_964428665.1 of uncultured Gemmatimonas sp. Taxonomy (GTDB): domain Bacteria; phylum Latescibacterota; class UBA2968; order SICM01; family SICM01; genus SICM01. The sequence continues at coordinate 5,318 of CAYRZX010000300.1, read as the reverse complement.
AACTAGAGGAGACTATGTTCATGCCCAGACGCCCCAGGATCGCGGCCATCACCACGATTGTCCACAAGTACGCCCACGCTCAACACTTCATTGACCGGTTCCTGGAGGGGTACGGCTGGGAGGGCCGGCACCACCGCCCTGAGATGGACCTGGTCTCGCTCTACGTGGACCAGGTGAAGGAGGGGGACCTGAGCCGGGAGCGGGCGGCCCGGTTCCCGCACATGAAGGTCTATCCGACGGTGGCGGACGCGCTGACGCTGGGGGGGCGCGACCTGGCCGTGGACGGGGTCCTGCTGATCGGGGAGCACGGGGACTATCCGAGGAACGAGAAGGGGCAGCGGCTCTATCCGCGCTATGAACTGTTCAAGCAGATTGTGGCAGTCTACCGGATGAGCGGCCGGGCCGCGCCGCTGTTCAATGACAAGCACCTGTCGTGGAGGTGGGAGTGGGCGCGGGAGATGTACGACACGGCGCGGGAGTTGGGGTTCGCGTTCATGGCGGGGTCGTCCCTGCCGGTGACCTGGCGCACGCCTCCTCTGGACATGCCGCCGGGGGCGTGCGTCCGGGAGGCGCTGTGCGTGGGCTACGGCGGGGTGGACAGCTACGATTTCCACGCGCTGGAGACGATCCAGTGTATGTTGGAACGCCGCGAGGGGGGGGAGAAGGGGGTCCGGTGGCTCCATGCCTACCGGGGCGACCGGTTCTGGGAGGCGCACCACGAGGGGGTCTGGTCGCGGGAGTTGTTCGAGGCCGCGCTCTGCCGCAGCCACACGCTCACGCCCTCGCGGAAGGGGTTCAACCACATCTTCCCGACGATAGACGAGATGAAGGAGCTGGTGAAGGAGCCGGTCGCGTACCACTATGAGCACATAGACGGACTGCGGTGCACGATGATCCTGCTGAGCGGTCTGGTACAGGACTTCAACTTCGCCGCGCATCTGGAGGGGCAGGAAGGGCCGCTGTCCACGCAGATGTACCTGCCGATGCCGCCGGCCCGGGCCACGCTGGCCAACTTTTTCTCGCCGCAGGTCCGCCACGTGGAGCGGATGTTCCTGACCGGGAGGCCGTCCTATCCTGTGGAGCGGACGCTGCTGACCACCGGCCTGGTGGCCGCCGGCGTCGAGAGTCTGCATCAGGACCAGAAGCGGCAGGAGACGCCGCACCTGGACATCGCGTACCAGCCGACCGCAGAGTCCACTTTCTGGAGGACGTAGACCTCACCCATCCCCAGCCTTGTAGAAAGGCCCTTATTGCCCCCTCCCTCTCCGTATACGGAGAGGGAGGGGGAAGGGGGGAGGGTGAGGTCTGCTATCCATAGCGAAACAGATATTCTCCTTGCCTTCATCACTCTGTCTTGGAGCACACCATGACGCCTGAAACGGCCCCCAAACGCCTCGCGGTGGTCGCCACGATCTACCGCTACCTGTCTCACGCCCAGCACTTCGTGGACCGTTTCCTGGTGGGCTACCCTCGCGAGGGGCGCTGGCATCGGCCCGACATGCGGGTCGTCTCCCTGTACGTGGACCAGAGGCCCGGAGGGGACCAGGGCGTGGACCGGGCCAGGGAGTTCGGGTTCCGGGTCTATCCCACGATCCCGGAGGCCCTGCGCTGCGGCGGGGAGAGGCTCGCGGTGGACGCCGTGCTGATCATCGGGGAGCACGGGGACTATCCGGTCAACGAGAAGGGGCAGAAGCTCTACCCGCGCTACGAGTTCTTCAAGGCGTGCGTGAATGTCTTTGAGGAGGACGGCAGGGCGGTCCCGGTCTACAACGACAAGCATCTCTCCTACAGCTTTGAGAAGGCCAGGGAGATGCTGGGCGACGCCCGGCGTCTGAGGTTCCCGGTGCTGGCGGGGTCGTCCCTGCCGGTGACCTGGCGGCTGCCGGACCTGGAACTGCCGCTGGAGTGCGAGGTGGAGGACGCGCTGATGGTGGGGGTGGGCGGGTCGGACGCGATGGACTACCACGCCTTAGAGGCCATGCAGTGTATGGTGGAACGCCGAAAGGGCGGGGAGACGGGGGTGAGGGCCGTGCAGGTGATCGAGGGGGAGGCAGTGTGGAGGGCGGGCGAGGAGGGGCACTGGTCAAAGGCGCTGCTGGAGGCGGCGCTGTCCCGGAGCGACAGCCCGTGCGGTCTCCCGGTGGAGGACGGACGTACTTATGACTTGCTGGGACACGGGGAGCTTCCGAGGCTGGTGGAGAGGCCGGCGGCGTATTTTATCGAGTACAATGACGGTCTGAAGGCCACGCTGCTGATGCTGAACGGGGCGGTGAAGGACTTCTGCTTCGCGGCGCGGCTCAAAGGGGCTTCCGCGCCGGTCTCCACGCAGTTCTTCCTGCCGCCGACGCCCAACGTGACCTACTCTGCCTGTCTGGTCGCCAGGATCGAGGAGATGATCGCGACGGGCAGGGCGCCGTTCCCGGCGGAGCGGACGCTGATCGTCAGCGGGATGCTGGAGATCTGCCTGACCTCGCGCATCGAGGGGGGCAGGCGGATAGAGACGCCGCACCTTCGGGTGGAGTACCGCGCGCCGGAGGCGTCGCAGCACGCGCGGACATGACGGAGGAACGAGCCATGGCATTCAACGTCAAGAAACGCGGGAAGCTGACCTACTACTATCAGGGGGATCACCCGACGCTGTCGGCGCTGGTCACGGAGGAGCTGCCGGACGGGGACCTGAAGATCTACTTTGCGGGTCTGACGGGCGGGTATTCGGCCAAGGGGGTGCTGAACCGGGAGGAGCTGGTGACGATGGACCCGGTTCGGGAGGTCCCGCTGGTGTTCCAGAGCTGGGAGGCGTGGCTGCGGGAGGCGGGCATCTGCGACTCCCTGAAGGACGTGGACTTCATCGAGGTCCACGCCTTCGGCTGCCAGCCGAAGTCCCCCAACCCGCTGGTGGACCCGGTGGGCTACGCGGCGGAGCAGGAGCGGCTGCGCAAGGCCTACGCCGAGGGGTACCGGGGTTTCTTCCGGGACTATCTGCCGGACAACGGGGTGCCGGCCCGGTTCACGGTGCATCTGCTGGACGTGCCGGACAGGGCGGCCTCCTACGAGTTCTACAGCACGGCGCTTTACCAGAGGGCGCTCCAGAAGCGCTCGTAGCGCCCGCGGCCGGAGGCTGTGCGAGGAGCGCTACGACTGGGAGACGGTGGTGGACCGGATGGAGGAGGTGTACAGACAATGCCGTCATTGAGCGTCTTCTTCCCCTGCTACAACGACGCGGGGACCATCGGGAGCCTGGTGGCCCAGGCGGACACGGTCGCGCAGGAGTTCACGGATGACTATGAGGTCATCGTGGTGGACGACGGGAGCCGGGACAGCAGCCGTGAACTCCTGGTCAGTCTCCGGGAGCGGTATCCGAGGCTGAAGCTGGTGTTCCACGAGGCCAACCGGGGCTACGGGGGGGCCCTGCAGTCGGGCTTTCGCGCGGCGAGCAAGGATTTCGTGTTCTACACGGACGGGGACGGGCAGTACGACGTGTTCGAGCTGCGCAGGTTCCTGCCGATCATGCAGGAGGGGGTGGACGTGGTCAACGGGTACAAGATCGCCCGGTCGGACCCGCTGCATCGGATCATCATCGGAACGACCTACATGCGGCTGATGCGCCTGCTGTTCAACTTCCACGTGCGGGACGTGGACTGCGACTTCCGCCTGATCCGGCGGGAGGCGGTGCAGAACATTCATCTGGAGCACACCAGCGGGGTGATCTGCCTGGAGCTGGTGAAGAAGCTGGAGCTGGCGGGGTATCGCTTCGTGGAGTTTCCGGTGCACCACTACCACCGGACTTACGGGCGGTCGCAGTTCTTCAACTTCCGCCGGCTGTTCGTCACGGGGATGAACATCATGAGGCTGTGGTGGAGGCTGATGATCCGGCGCAACACGCCCATCGCCATTGCGCACCGGGATGAACTACAGGTTCAAGGTTCAAGGGTTGAAGGTTCAAGATTAGAGTCCTGAGTCCTGTGACCTTTCCTGGTGGAAGATGGAGCCGCGCGAATACAGGGTGATGGCCGAGGTGGAGGACTCCCACTGGTGGTTCCTCGGCCTCCGGGAGCTGACGTTCCGGAGCATCCGCCGATACTGCCCGGACGGGGCGAGGCTGCTGGACGCGGGGTGCGGGACGGGTGGGCTGCTGCGGTACCTGCGCGGGCGATCCCGGACGCTCAGGGCGTGCGGGGTGGACCTCTCCCCGGACGCGATCCGGTACCTGCGAGGCGCGGCTTCGCTCCTGGTGGCCCGCGCCTCCGTGGAGGGTCTGCCGTTCCGGGACGGCTCGTTTGACGCGGTGGCCTCGCTGGACGTGCTCTACATAGAAGGGGTGGACGACCGACAGGCGCTGCGGGAGTTCTTCCGTGTCCTCAAGCCGGGCGGGGTGCTGGCCCTCAACCTCCCGGCTTTTGAGTTTATGAGGAGCGCGCACGACCGGGCGATCCACACCCGGCACAGGTATCGAAGGCCGGAGGTCGTGAGGCTGCTGCAGGAGGCTGGGTTCTCCGTGCTGAAGGCCACGTACTGGAACGCCCTGCTGTTCCCGCTGATCTGCCTGGTCCGCCTGGCGCGCTCCCGCGAGGCGGGGGAGGGGACGTCTTCGGACGTGCGGAAGACGCCGGGTTTATTGAACGCGCTGTTCCTGCGACTCCTGAAGGCGGAGAACCGATGGGTGGACTGGTCGTCGTTTCCGGTCGGGACGTCGGTGTTCTGCGTGGGGAGAAAAGAGGCGTGAGGAGGAAGAGAGATGAATTATAGCAAGCCAGACGCTTTAGAGCACATCTTCAACAGCAAATTCGACTCTCAAGGGCCACAACAGGAAATCCCATTTACCAGAGATGAGGTGCGCGACGCTATCATTGCAACAGGGGGGCAAGTGCCTTCAAACCTCAATAATTTTGTGAAAGACCTTACCCGTACGGGAAATCCAGACCCACGAAGTCCTTCTGCGCGACAAGAAGGATACCTTCTTCGCGAGGGTAGCCACAGCGGTTCGATGGGAGTTTTTTTTAGGGGGAGCGGACAATTGACAGGCACAATCGCAGTCATTTGCCCTTCGGGCCTAATGCCCCAGAATATTCAGGTTTGTCTATCTTCTGAAATATTCGACCTTCTGCGTCCCGATGAGGGAGGTTTGCTTGCCATATTGGAGTATGGTTTTGTCCTTGACGATTTTCTAGGAGTACCTAAAGGTACGGTGAAAAGAGTCCAGTCGCCTGTAAAAGTACAACCCCATGAGCTGGACAGTTTTTTTGTATTGAAGAAGGACACCCAACGAATCCCGATTCCCTGCGAAGTCAAGTCAAAAGGGAATGATGTAATAACCTTAA
>CAYRZX010000299.1:5563-8686 GCA_964428665.1 uncultured Gemmatimonas sp. | reverse complement strand
CGTGCCAGGTTCAAAGCACGACCTGACTCTGGAACGGCAGTCGAAGGTAAACGAGCAGTTGCCCTCTCAGATCGACTTGATGGGGGACAAGGGCTATCAAGGTCTGCAAAACGATAACCCAGATCGCACCGTTGAATTGCCGGTTCGCAAGCCACGGGGACAAGAACTGACTGACGAGCAGAAGGCCTTCAACCGCGTCATGGCTGGTACCCGAATCATCGTGGAGCATACCCTGGCTCACATGAAAATCTTTCAGGTGTTGTCCCAGGTATATCGCCACGCTCGCGATGCCTACAGCAGCACCTTCCGCTTGATCGCCGGGCTGGTCAACCGCCACATTGACCGCCGCTTAGCTGCTGCTACCACCTCCTAATTGTGCAACGACTCTAATATACTATTCCACCCAGTTTAGAGATAGGTTCTAAATCCCTCCCACAAACCGCCCGGGGTTCAGCGTCCGCTTCGGGTCGTACTGGGCCTTGAGGGCGCGCATGAGCCTCAGATCCGGCCCCCACTTGCCCCAGACGTCGAGCCGGGCCTTGAAGGCGGGCGGGGCGGACTCCACGACGAGGTGGCCGTCCAGTTCCGAGGCGCGCTGGCGGAGGTCCGCGGCGGCGGCCACGGCCCGGTCCACGCGGTCGGGGGATTCGAGGTCGAGGTAGCAGAGGACGATGCCGCTGCCGGCGTGGGCGATCAGGTCGCAGGCGACCTCGCGCTGTCCTCTGAGCGCATCTGCGGCGTCAAAGACGGCCCGGACGCCCTTGATCGGCACGCTGACCTTGCAGCGGACGGTGCGCCGGGCGATCTCCGGCGCCCGGCGGAACTGGCGGACGGCGTCCCAGAGCGCAGGTTCTTCCGGTCCGTCGAAGGGAGCGATCTCGACGGCTCCTGATTTATGGAACAGGTCCTTCAGGCGCTCCACCTGGTCCTGGACCGTCTCCGAGACGCCCTCGGCCTGGACGAGTACGACGAGGCCCCCGGACGGAAGGGAGACGGTGAGGCGCGCGGCGGCGCGGGGGGAGATGAGTTCGAGGGCGCAGGGCGCAAGGTCCGTCTGAAGGGTGGACCGGACGGCCCCGGCGGCCCCGTTCAGGTCCGAGAAGACGGCTGCGAGGGAGGCGCGGCGCTCCGGGAGGGGGAGGACCTTGAGGGCAACCTCCACGAGGACGCCGAGGGTGCCGAGGGCCCCGACGTAGAGTTTGTTCAGGTCGAATCCGGCGACGTTCTTGACGACTCGCCCGCCTGACCTGACCTGCTGGCCGGAGACGAGGGCCACCTGCGTCCCGATGACGACGTCCCGGGGCCAGCCGTAGGCGAGGCGCAGGGGGCCCGATGCGCTGGCGGACAGGACGCCGCCCAGGGTGGCTATCTCCGGGTCCGGCGGGTCGAGGGGGAGGTGTTGACCGGCCTTTCCGAGGGCGGCCTGGAGGTCGGCGAGGCGAATGCCGGCCCCGGCGACGCAGGTCATGTCCGCGGGCTCGTGGGCGATCACCCGGCTCAGGCGCGCGGTTCGCAACACCAGGTCCACCCGCTCGGGGAGGTTGCCGAGGCCCTGATTCGTCCCGCCTCCCCACGGAACCACTTTGGCGCCTGCCTCGTCCGCGATCTTCAACAGGGCCGCGACCTGGTCCGCATCAGCGGGGGTCGCCACGAGCCCGGGCCGGACGCCGTCCACGGCGCAGGCGTCTGTCTCCGCCGGGGTGAGCGCGTCTGCGCCGACGATCTCCTCGAGGCGTTTCGTGAGCGTATCGGCATCGACCACGGTTACCTCCCCTCCTCTCCGATCCTCCGCCCCAGCGCCGCGGGCGGCCTGGCCTTCCCCGCCACTCCGGCCAGCACGCCGACGGTCAGGATGAACGGCAGGGCCAGAAAAAACTGCGACGGCAGGATGTTCTCTCCTTGCAGGCTCTCTGAGAGCGCCTCCGCGAACCCGAAGAACAGGCAGGCGGTCAGTGTTCCGAGGGGGCGCCACCGGCCGCAGATCAGGGCGGCCAGGGCCACGAACCCGCGACCGGAGGTCATCCGCTCCACGAACTGGCTCAGGTCCCCGATCGACAGGTGCGCCCCTCCCCAGCCGGTCAGGAGGCCGCCGAGGGCCAGCGCGACGTACTGGATGCGCCTGATGCGCACCCCGGCGGCCAGGGCCGCGCCGGGGCGCTCTCCCACGGCCCGGAGTCGCAGCCCCCAGGCGGTCCGGTAGAGGACGAGGTGGGCGACCGCGACGGCTGCGAGGGCCAGGTAGACGGTGGGGACGAGGCTCAGGCTGAGGAGACTCCAGGGGGTCAGCTTGGGGACGGTCGGGGTGTTGCCGTGAACCCCGAACGTCCGGAAGAGCAGGAAGCCCGTCCCCCCCAGGGTTAGCAGGTTGACGGCGGTCCCGCTCACGACGTGGTCGGAGCGGAGGCGGATGCAGGCGAAGGCGTGGAGCAGGCCGAGGAGGCCGCCCACGGCCCCGCCGGCCAGCAGGCCGGCCCAGGGGTCTCCGGCGGCGAGGGACCCGACGGCGGCGGCGTAGGCGCCGGCGAGCATCGCGCCCTCCAGTCCGACGTTGACGATGCCGGCCCGTTCGGACAGCAGGCCGCCCAGGGCCGCCAGGATCAGCGGGGCGGACTTGGTCAGGGCGATGCGCAGGAGGGTGGCGTTGAGGAGATCAGGCATTTCTTAACAGGGACTCATAGTCGTGGACGGCCTGCTCCTGGTCGAAGGTCTCGATGGAGCCGGGGCGTTTTTCGCGGACCTGACGGATGGCCTCCCGGGCGCTGGCCCCCTTCCGGACGAGGTAACAGGCCAGCATGGTGCCGGTCCGGCCTCGTCCGACGGCGCAGTGGACGAGCACGGGCCTGGCCTGACGCTCCGCCCGCTCGATGAAGGTCAGGGCGCGCTCCACCTCGTCCATCCGGGGGGCTGACATGTCGAAGATGGGGATGTGGAGATGGTCGAACCCGAACGCCCGGAGGGTCTCTGCGTGGAGCGGCTGCTCCGTCAGGGACAGGATGGCCCGGATGCCCCGGTCCCACAGGAAGCGGAGGTCGTTCTCCAGCTTTTCGAGGGGGTGGGAGGTGTGGCCGGCGGCGGGGATGAAGAGTCTCCCCGGCAGGCCAGCGCCGGCGATGACGCCGTCGA
>CAYRZX010000299.1:0-5463 GCA_964428665.1 uncultured Gemmatimonas sp. | reverse complement strand
TTTTCCTGACCTCTGCGCCGGCCATCTGTTCGACGATCTGGATCAGGGAGGAGTGGTCCTTGTCCCCCTTCCCCTGCGCGACGAGGGCCTTGAACATCTCGTTGATGTAGGCGGTCGTGGGCAGGGGCACGTTGAGGGCCTTTCCGGCGGTGAGGGCCAGGCCGAGGTCCTTGAGGTGGAGCTTGACCATGAAGCCGGGGTCGAAGATGCCGTCGAGCACGCGCGGGGCGCGGACCTCCAGGATGCCGCACCGGGCCAGCCCGCCGCTGATGGCCTTGACCATGAGTTCGGGATCGACGCCGGCCTTTGCGCCGAGGACGAGGCCCTCGGCCACGGCCTGGATGGTCCCGGCCACGATCACCTGGTTGGCGAGCTTCACGGCCCCACCTGCGCCGATCTCCCCGACGCGGACGATGCTCTTGCCCATCGCCTCGAAGACCTCCAGGCACCTGTCGAACACCTCCTGTTTGCCGCCGACCATGATCGACAGGGTACCCTGTTTCGCCCCGACGTCGCCGCCGCTGACCGGGGCGTCGAGCATCTCCACGCCCTTTTGGGCGGCCTCCGCCGCCACCTTCTGGGAGACCTGGGGGGAGATGGTGCTCATGTCGATCAGGATCGTTCCTGGTTTCGCCCCCTCCAGGACGCCGTCCGGGCCGAGGGCGACCAGCTCCACGTCGGGGGAGTCCGGGAGCATCGTGATGACGATCTCCGATTTCTCCGCCACGCCCTTAGACGATTTTCCGTCGGCGGCCCCTGCGGCCACGAGTTCCTGCACCGACGCCCTGCTCCGGTTGTGCACGGTCAGGGCGTGCCCGGCCTTCAGGAGGTTCAGGGCCATGGGCTTGCCCATGATCCCCAGTCCGATGAAACCGATTCGCTTGCCCATCCTTCTCCCTCCTCGAAACAAGCAGGGGCACGGCATGCCGTGCCCCTACAATTCATGCGGGGTACGCGCCACTGCTCACGAGTTGCCGACAGGGCGCGCGCCCTCGATCCAGGTCTCCCCGTCCTTCCAGACCTCCTTCTTCCAGATCGGGACGGTCTGCTTGAGCCGGTCGATGGCGTGGTGGCACGCCTCGAACGCCTCCCGGCGGTGCGGGGACGCCACGGCGATGAGGACGCTGATCTCCCCGATCTCCATCCGGCCCACCCGGTGCAGGATCGCCACGCGGTCGAGCCCCCACTTCGCCCTGATCTCCGCCCCGATCTCCCGGAGTTTTTTTTCAGCCATCTCCCGGTAGGCGTCATAGACGAGGTGTTCGGTCTCCCGGCCCAGGGAGTTGTCGCGCACCACTCCGGCGAAGGTGACCACGGCCCCGTCGGCGTCCGAGCGGACGAGGTCGAACAGGGCGTCGGGGGGGATAGGGTCCTCGGTGATGCGGAAGATGTCTTCTTTCATACAGATCACAGACAGCCGCCGCTGACGGGCGGGATGAGGGCGAGGGTGTCGCCCGGCCTGAGGATGGATTCGGGGGCCGCGTAGTCCTCGTTGACGGACAGGGCCATCCGCCCGCGCAGGTCCGACAGCCGGGGGTAGGTCTGGCAGAGCTGGTTCAGGACCTCCGCCGCCGTGGCCCCCTCCGGGACCTCCAGCTCGATCTCCCGGTTCTTCACGATGTCGCGACAGGAGGCAAAAAACAGGGCTTTGATCTTCACCGTTCTCTCTTCAGGTTGACCGACCCTTGACCTCCGCCCCCCTGAGGCGCTCCAGAAAGGCGTAGGGCACGTACACGGTCCCCATCGTGGGCTCTCCGCGGCCGCTGCCGTGGCAGTCGGACCCCCCGGTCTTGAGGAGGCCGCAGAGGTCCGCGAACTCCTCATAGCGCCGGACCTGCTCCGGGGTGTGTTTGGAGTGGACGGCCTCGATGCCGTCCAGGCCGCAGGCGACGAGGGCGGGCAGCAGGTCGTCCCGGTTGTAGATGCCGGGGTGCGCCAGGCAGGCCAGGCCGCCTGCCTCGTGGATGAGGCGGACGGCGTCCCCGGGCAAGAGGAGGTACTTCTGCTCGTAGGCCGGGCGGTTGTAGCCGAGGTATTTCTGAAACGCCTCCGAGACGGAGAAGACGTAGCCCTCCTCCACCAGGGCGTCGGCGATGTGGGGCCGGCCCACCGCCCCGTCTCCGGCCCTGGCCATCACGGCCTCCAGGGTGAGGCCGACGCCGAGCTGATTGAGGCGGTTCACGATGCGCTCCGCCCGGCGCTGGCGCTCGTCCCGGAAGATCTGAAGGTAGTTCAGCAGGCCGGGGCGGGCGCAGTCGATGAAGTAGGCCAGGATGTGGATGTCCTTCCCTTCGAAGGTGGTGGAGAGCTCCGCGCCGGGGATGACCTCCACGCCGAGGGTCTCTCCGGCGTCCATCGCCGCCCGGACGCCGTCCACGCAGTCGTGGTCCGTCAGGCTGATGGCCTTCAGTCCGTGGGCGCAGGCGTTCCGGGCAACGGCCTCAGGCTCAGAGGTCCCGTCCGAGCAGGTGGAGTGGAGATGGAGGTCGATTCGGTCGGTCATCATTTTTATGCCTTGCTATTCACCGGCCTGGGTTCCGCCACTTTCTTGACCTGGGACTGTTTTTCCCCCTCTTTCTGGAGTTTTCGCAGGACGCCGCGCATGAGGTGCCGCTTGAGGGCGCTGACGCGGTCGATGAAGAGGACGCCGTCGAGGTGGTCGATCTCGTGGAGGGCGGCCCGCGCCCCCATTTCGGAGGTTTCGATCTCAACGGGTTTCCCCTCGACGTCGAGCCCTCTGACGCGCGCCCTGGACGGGCGTTTCACGTCGCCGGTGAGGTCGGGAAAGCTGAGGCAGCCCTCCTCGCCCTCGCTCTCGCCCTCGACCGAGACGACTTCGGGGTTGATCAGGGCGATGGGCTGAAAGTTGGGGTCGTGAGCGCCCAGGTCCAGGACGATGACGCGCCGGAGCACGCCGACCTGGGGCGCGGCCAGGCCGACGCCCTCGGCCTCGTACATCGTCTCGAACATGTCTTCGACGAGGGTCCGGACTTCATCATCAAAGGCGGTTACGGGCGCGGCCCTGCGGCGGAGGACGGGGCAGCCAAACTTTTTGATTTCGAGGAGGGCCATCAGACAGATATGGTTAACAGGGGCGATTTCCCTATTGCTTCGTTGAGGCTGCCCGTACGATAGCCGAGCAGGTCGAGGGTCACGTAGGTGTAGCCGATCTCCCTGAGGCGGGCGGAGACCTGTTCATTGAGGCCGTTTTCAAAGAATCGGGGCAGGTCCCCGGCCGGCACCTCGATGCGGGCGATCTTCTCGTGATGTCGCACGCGCACCTGGCGGAAGCCCAGGGACCGGAGGAAGGCCTCCGCCCGGTCGATCATGGACAGGGCCTCGGCGGTGACCGGGGTCCCGTAGGGGATGCGGGAGGAGAGGCAGGCGGCGGCGGGCTGGTCCCAGGTGGGCAGGTCCCATTGGCGGGAGAGGACGCGGATGTCCGCCTTGGTCAGCCCCGCCTCTTTGAGGGGGGCGCGCACGCCGCGGGACTCGGCGGCCTTCATGCCGGGCCGGAAGTCGCCCACGTCGTCCAGGTTTGCGCCGTAGACGAGGTGACTGTATTGACCCTCATATCTTTTCTGGATCTCCTCCAGTTTGTCCACCAGCTCCGTCTTACAGTGGTAACAGCGGTCCGGGGCGTTCCTGACGTAGTCCGGGTTCTGCATCTCGCGGGTCGTGACGATCTCGTGCCGGATGCCGATCTGCCGGGCCAGGACCTGGGCGTTCTCCAGCTCCCCCTCGGCGTAGCTCTCGGACACGGCGGTCACGGCCAGGGCGCGGTCGCCCAAGGCGACCTGAGCGGCCTTTGCGAGAAAGGCGCTGTCCACGCCGCCGGAGAAGGCGACGATGGCGCTCTCCATGGAGCTGAGGAGATCGAGGAGGTGGTCGAGTTTTTGTTCGAGGGTCATAGGGCGCTCAACTCTTAATGCCGCATGGGACCATGATCGCGTCCACCATGCCGTGCAGGAGTTTTTTATCCGGCGGGCAGATTGTGGCCAGGATACCCGACAGGCGGGCCTCGCCCTGGATCACGTAGTAGTAGGGACAAAGACGGACGCGGCCGTTGAGACGCCGGACGGCGTCGGCGTCGAAGTCGTAGTAGTCCGCGCTGAACTGCGCCCCCTTGTGGAACTCCTGGAGGATGCAGGGGGTAGTCTCAAAGCTGTTCAGGGCGTCTTTCAGGACCTCCTGCCAGGCGTCCTCGGACATGTCGTGCCCGATGGAGACGCCCTTGCTCCCGGCGGCCATCTCCGAAAAGCCGGAGGGTTTGACGACCAGCGCCCGCTCCTTCTGTGTGAGGCGATGGAGGGCGTCCCATCCGGCGATGGGGTAACTGTGGACCTCCAGGCCGGGGATGACGGCGTGCGGGGGGAGGGGGCGCGGGTCCAGGATCCAGGTCTTGGGGAAGGTCGTCTTGAGGAAGATGAAGGTCTCCTCGCCCAGTTCGGTGATCCAGAATTTCTCGATGACCGGGTGATGGAAGAGGGCCATCCAGAGCTTCTCTTCGAGATAGGCCTTGGCCGGGGGGGTCAGGGCGACGGTCCCCTTCTTGGCCGCGTAGAGCATGAGTTCGGCCTTCGGGATGTTCTTGAGGTCGAACAGCTCGAAAAAGCGGTAGAGGACGTCGATCCGGGTCGGGATCCCGTCGAGGTCCACCCGCAGTCCGTCTTCGGAGAAGGCGACCTCTTCAGGGCTGACGACGGCGGTCCGGAGGCCGATGCGGTTCAGCTCCTGGCCGAGCCAGGCCATCTCCGGGCGGTAGTTCGAGGACTCCTCGGAGACGACGATGCCGAGTGCCGGGCTCTCGTGCTGCGCGGCGGACCGGACCATGTCGGCGAAGCCGGAGATCATGCCGTCGGGGCCTCCGACGATGGGGTAGTCCAGGCGTCCGTACCGCTGCGCCAGGCTGGCGGTGAACCCGATGCCGCCGGGGACGGAGTCGAGCTCCGTGGCCACCATCGCGCCCTTGATGGGGATGAGGTCGGGCCGGATGACGTGCGGGAGGTGCTGCTTGAAGCGGTTCATGCGGCCGTAGGCCACGACCGGCTCCGGCTTCCCCCGGTCCAGGTAGTCGGCGACCCAGGCGGGCTGGATGCCCCGGACGCTCTGCGAGTAGAGGAGGTTGCACGCCCGGTAGAACTTCAGCAGGTGTCTGCCGAGGGCCTCCAGGTGGTCCAGGACGGGCCTGGGTATCCAGAATGGCTCCGGGGAGACGCGCCAGGGGGCGTTGGACCGCTCGTGGACCGGGCGTTGTCCTTCGGTGTAGAGCCCTCCCTGGGGCGTCAGGTCGTTGATCAGCAGGCAGCGTTCGCGGGCGTCCATGTCGGACACCGGCTTGGTCTTGGGACAGGCACAGGCGCTCATGACGGGTCTCTGAGGGGGTCCGTTAGCCGAGTAGACACACAAAATACACAAGGATTATAACACTACCAAATATGCCCCCAAAAGGCAATGAAAAAA
>CAYRZX010000298.1:0-8709 GCA_964428665.1 uncultured Gemmatimonas sp. | reverse complement strand
TTATACAAAATCTTATGCGCCAGGTCAAGCAAAAGTGTCATCCCCTGCGCGCGAAACAGACAGGGGTGACCGCCGGGCATACAGAAGACGGTCCGTTCGCGATGGCTCGGAGCGGCGTGTGCCCCCGATGAGGCCGTAAGTTCCCCGCAAGATCGGGCAAAAACCGGCGAGGGGGCGGCGGGTGGCACTGAATTTGCGAAAGGAGAGGCAGAAAGCGGAGGATTGTGCGAATGGACAACGTGCGCTGTGCGTCGCTCATCTCGTTTCGCAGACCTTTTCTGAGGGACGGCGCGGAGATGTGGCGGCTCGTGAAGGCGTCAAGCCCTCTCGACCTCAACTCCTGTTACGCCTACCTGTTGCTCAGCCACCACTTTGCTGAGACCTGCGTGGTGGCCGAGAGGGGGGAGGAGGTCGTGGGGTTTGTGTCCGCTTACGTGCCCCCGGCCTCCCCTGAGGTCGTCTTCGTCTGGCAGGTCGCCGTCCGGGCGGAGATGCGGGGGAGGGGCCTGGCGACGTCCATGCTGGTCGAGTTGCTCCGGCGCGGGGCTTGCAGGGGCGTGGCCTTTGTCGAGGCGACCGTCTCCCCCTCGAACGAGGCGTCCTGGGCGCTCTTCCACGCCCTCGCCAGGAGGCTGGGGGCCCGGTGCGAGAAGAAACTCCTCTTTCCCAGGGGGATGTTCGGCGAGGAGGGGCACGAGGAAGAGGTCCTCTTCCGCATCGGGCCATTCCATCCCTCCGCCGTCGCCGCTGATGGATAATTTTTTGCATCCAACGCAGGAGGTCTATTCATGGACAAGCTGGGGACATTCAAGCGCCTGGAGTCGGAGGTGCGGGGCTACTCCCGCTCCTTCCCTGCGGTCTTCGAGAAGGCCAGGGGGGCGTTCCTCTTCGATGAGGAGGGCCGGGAGTACATCGACTTTCTGTGCGGGGCGGGTACCCTGAACTACGGCCACAACAACCCGATCATCAAGCGGAAGGTCATCGAGTATCTGATGGGGGATGGGCTGATCCACGGGCTGGACATGGCCAGCAGCGCCAAGAGGCGGTTCCTGGAGACCTTCGAGGCCGCGATCCTGTGGCCCCGGGGGCTGAAATATAAGGTCCAGTTCCCAGGTCCCACGGGGACGAACGCGGTGGAGGCGGCGTTGAAGCTGGCGCGCAAGGTGACGGGGAGGACGACCGTCGTCTCCTTCACCAACGGGTTTCACGGCGTGAGCCTGGGGTCCCTGGCGGCCACGGGCAACACGTTCTTCCGGGAGGGCGCGGGCGTGGCCCTGAACCAGACCGCCTTCATGCCCTACGACGGCTACCTGGGGGAGGGGGTGGATACGCTCGAATACTTCAGGCGCTTCCTGGCCGACCAGAGCAGCGGCCTGGACCACCCGGCCGCGGTCATCGTGGAGACCGTGCAGGGGGAGGGGGGGGTGAACGTGGCGAGCTTCGAGTGGCTCCGGGGGCTGGAGGGCCTGTGCAGGGAGTTCGACGTCCTCCTGATCGTGGACGACATCCAGATGGGGTGCGGGCGCACCGGGGCCTTCTTCAGCTTTGAGGAGGCCGGCCTGAAGCCGGACATGGTGACGCTGTCCAAGTCCCTCAGCGCCTACGGCCTTCCGCTCTCCGCGCTGCTGATCAGGCCCGATCTCGACCTGTGGAGGCCCGGAGAGCACAGCGGCACCTTCCGGGGAAACAACCTGGCCCTGGTCGCGGCCACCGAGGCGCTGAAGCACTACTGGTGCGATGGGGACTTCTCGCGGCGGGTCCTCCAGAAGGCCCGTCTCCTGCGCGAGCGGCTCGACCGGATCGTCGAGAGGTATCCCGAGGCCGTCAGCGTGCGCGGCCGGGGGCTCGTCCAGGGCCTGGTCTGCGCCGTCCCCGAGCAGGGCAGACAGGTCAGCCGGGCTGCGTTTGAGAGGGGCCTGATCGTCGAGACGTCGGGGGCCGAGGGCCAGGTGGTGAAGCTCCTCCCCCCTCTGGTGATCGAGGAGTCGAAGCTGCAGGACGGTCTCGAAATCCTGGAGCAGAGCGTCTCGGAGGTCCTGGAACAGGGCGCCACGCCCGAAGAAAAGGCGTGGGCTGCCGAGACGGAAGCGGCGGGGGTCTAAATGATCGTGCGCACGCTGAAGGAGGTCATCGGCACGGAACGGGATGTCTCGACGGAGACCTGGGTCAGCAGGAGGCTGCTCCTGAGAGAGGACGGCCTGGGGTTCTCGCTCCACGAGACCCTGGTGCGCGCCGGGACCGAGACCGAGATGTGCTACAGGAACCACCTGGAGGCGGTCTACTGCGTCGAGGGGGAGGGGGAGGTGGAGGTCCTCCCGAAAGGGAGGGTCTACCCGGTCGCCCCCGGCACGATGTACGCCCTGGACGGGCACGAGCGGCACGTCCTGCGCGCCCGGTCCACCCTGCGCCTGGTCTGCGTGTTCAACCCCCCGTGCGCGGGGCGCGAGGTGCACGGCGCGGACGGGGCCTATCCGCTGACGGAGGAGGACGAGAGATGAGGGTGTTCAGGCGAGAGGACGCCTACCCGTCGCGCGTGGCGGACGCGCCCTCGATCACCCGGCGGCTGGACCCGGTGGTCTATGGGGACGCCGCCGGGAAGGCGGGCGGGCCGCTGGGCCCGCGCGAGCTGAGGCATTACGAGGAGAACGGGTTCCTGTTTATGGAGCGTCTCTTTTCGAGGGGGGAGGTGGAGGCGTTCAGGGCGGAGCTCGAAGACCTCCGGGCGTCGGAGGCCGTCCGGAAATCGCCCGCCGTCATCCTGGAGCCGGAGAGCGGCGAGGCGCGCTCCATCTTCTACGTCCACAGGACCAGCCGCGCCTTCAGCGACCTGGCGTGGGACCCCCGTCTCGTCGGCATCGCGGCGCAGCTGCTCGACAGCGCGGTCTACGTCCATCAGTCCCGGATCAACCTGAAGCCCGGCTTCGACGGGAAGGAGTTCTACTGGCACTCCGACTTCGAGACCTGGCACGTGGAGGACGGGATGCCGAGGATGCGGGCCGTGAGTTTCTCCATCGCCCTGACGGAGAACACCCCGTTCAACGGGCCTCTCATGGTCGTCCCCGGCTCTCACCACTCCTTCGTCTCCTGCGTGGGCGCGACGCCGGAGGACCATTACAGGGACTCGCTCAGGAGGCAGGAGGTGGGGGTCCCGGACCGCGAGAGTCTGAGGCGTCTGACGGAGGAGGGGGGGATCGCCGCGCCCACGGGCCCGGCCGGGTCGGTCCTGCTGTTCGAGTGCAACCTCCAGCACGGCTCCAACAGCAACATCTCGCCCTGGCCGCGGAGCAATGTGTTCCTGGTCTACAACAGCGTGGAGAACAGGCTGGAGGAGCCTTTCTGCGGCCTGAGGCCGAGGCCGGAGTTCATCGCCTCGCGGGACTTTACGCCCGTGACGCCTGTGGAGGCCGGGTATGAATGGCATGAAGATAGGGTTCTGCGTTGCGGCCCTGGCCGCGCTGGCGATGGGGTGCGGTGACTCATCGGACCGGGCCGGCGAGACCACGCTCGACCGCATCCGGCGGGAGGGGGTGGCGCGCGTCGGCTACGCGAACGAGGCGCCCTACGCCTACATGGACAGCCAGACGGGGAGGCTGACGGGGGAGGCCCCGGAGGTGGCCCGCGTGGTCCTCAAGCGGATGGGGGTGGACCGCGTGGAGGGGGTGCTGACCGAGTTCGGGGCGCTCATCCCGGGCCTGAAGGCAAAGCGGTTCGACCTGATCGCCGCGGGGATGTACATCACCCCGGAGCGCTGCCGGGAGATCGCCTTCTCCAACCCGACCTACGGCATCGGGGAGGCCTTCGCGGTGAGGGCCGGCAATCCCCTCGGCCTCCACAGCTACGAGGACGTGAAGCGCCACCCGAAGGCCCGGCTGGGCGTGGTGGCGGGCACGGTGGAGCGGGGCTACGCCCGTGACGTGGGCATCCCGGACGAGCGGGTGACGGTCTTCCCCGGCGCGCCGAGCGCCCTGGCCGGGGTGGAGTCCGGGCGCGTGGACGCCTTCGCGGGGACCAGTCTGACGGTCCGCGACCTGCTCGGCAAGGCGCAGGCGGGGTCGCTGGAGGGCGCCAATCCCTTCACCGACCCGGTCATCGGGGGGAGGTCCATCCGGGGCTACGGGGCGTTCGGGTTTCGCCGGGAGGACACGGCCTTCCTGAGGGAGTTCAACCGCCACCTGGGGTCTTTCATCGGCACGCAGGAGCACCTGAGCCTGGTGCAGCCGTTCGGGTTCACCGGGGCCGAGCTGCCGGGCGGGGTGACCGCGGAGGAGTTGTGCAAGGAGCGCTGAGGGATGCCGAGACCCCTTGACCTCCTCCCTTTTCTCCTGAGCGGCGCGGTCGTCACGGTCGAGCTGACGGCGGGCGCTGCGGGGGTGGCCTGCGTGGCCGCGTTTCTGGCCGGGCTGGGCCGGCTGTCGCGCCGCCGTCCGGTGCGCTGGCTGGCCGGGACCTACGTCGAGGCGTTCCGGGGGACCTCGGCCCTGGTGCAGCTCTTCTGGGCCTACTTTGCCCTCCCCCTGGTGGGGGTCAGCCTGGACGCGATGACGGCCGGGGTCCTGGCGCTGGGGCTGAACACGGGGGCTTACGGGGCGGAGGTGGTGCGCGGGGCCGTCCGCGCGGTCCCGCAGGGGCAGCACGAGGCGGCCCTGGCCCTCAACCTGACGAATGCCCAGAAGATGCGGTATGTCATCCTGCCGCAGGCGCTGGTGGCCGCGCTTCCCCCGGCGGGAAACCTGCTGATCGAGATGCTCAAGAACACCTCCCTGGTGTCCCTGATCACCATCAGCGAGCTGACCTTCAGGGGGCAGACGCTGCGGGCCGAGACCCTGCGAACCGTGGAGATCTTCGGGCTGCTCCTGGTCGTCTATTTCCTGCTGGCGCTCCTGATCACCTCCGGCGTCCGGGCGCTGGAGCGGAGGCTGTCGTTCGGGATGGACCGGGGAGGGGGGCGCTGATGTTCGACTGGGCGTTCGCTCTAAGAATCCTGCCCGACCTGCTGCGGGCGCTCCGGGTCACGGTCCAGGCGACGGTCTTCGGGATGGTCCTGGCCCTGGCGCTGGGCCTGGCCTGGGCCCTGGCCCGCCGGTCGGTCAGCGGACCGATCTCCTGGTCCGCGGCCTGGTTCGTGGAGTTCGTCCGGAGCACGCCCCTGCTGGTGCAGGTCTATTTTCTCTTCTACGTCCTGCCCGGCGTCGGGCTCAGGCTGAACCCGTTTTTGACCGGTGTCCTGGCCATCGGGCTGCACTACAGCGCCTACACCTCCGAGGTCTACCGCGCGGGCATCGAGGGGGTCCCCCGGGGCCAGTGGGAGGCGGCGACCGCGCTGAACCTGAGCCATTTTCACACGCTCCGGCACGTGGTGCTGCCCCAGGCCATCCCCCCTATGGTCCCGGCCCTGGGCAACTACCTGGTCGCCATGTTCAAGGACACGCCGATGCTGTCGGCCATCACCGTGCTGGAGGTGTTGCAGACGGCCAAGATCATCGGCGCCGAGACGTTTCGCTACCTGGAGCCGCTGACCCTCGTGGGGGCGCTCTTTCTGGCCCTGAGTCTCTGCTCCGCCGCGCTGATCCGGTGGCTGGAGCGCAGGCTGGTCCTCCGCACGGCGGAGAGGTTATGAAGCCTATCGTGCGACTCAGAAAAGTGAACAAGTCCTACGGGGACCTGCGCGTCCTGCGCGACCTGGACATAGAGGTCGCCCCCGGAGAGTGCCTGGCCGTCATCGGGCCGAGCGGGTCGGGGAAGTCCACCCTGCTGCGGCTGCTGATGACGCTCGAAAGGCCCGACTCCGGCCTGATCGAGGTGGATGGGGACCCACTCTGGGAGATGGAGAGGGGCGGGAGGCAGGTCCCGGCGGACGAGAGACATCTGCGCCGGGTGCGGGGCAAGGTCGGGATGGTGTTCCAGCACTTCAACCTGTTCCCGCACATGAAGGCCCTGGAAAATGTCGCCCTGGCGCCTATGCGCGTGCTCGGCCTGTCCAGGCGGGAGGCCGAGGCGCGCGGCAGGGAGCTGCTGGGCATGGTCGGACTGGAGGGCAAGGTGGACGCCTACCCGGCCCAGCTCTCGGGCGGGCAGAAGCAGCGGGTGGCCATCGCCAGGGCCCTGGCCGCGCAGCCCAGGGTCATGCTCTTCGACGAGGTCACGTCGGCCCTCGACCCGGAGCTGGTGGGGGAGGTGCTCAACGTCCTCCGGCAGCTCGCTCAGGACACGGACATGACCATGATCGTGGTGACGCACGAGATGAACTTCGCCCGCGAGATCGCCGACCGGGTGGCCTTCTTTGACCACGGCAGGGTCGTGGAGGACGACACCCCCGACGTGATCTTCGCCAATCCACAGCACGAACGGACGCGGGAGTTCCTCAGGGCCGTGATCGAGGTGTAGAAGGGGAGGAGAGGGGCAGGTCCAAGCGCAGGTGTCCCCGTGGGAGAAACCGTGACCACAAGGAGGGTTGCCATGAAGAGGTCCATCTGGAAAGTCGCAGCGCCCATCGCTCTAACCCTTTCTGTCGTCTGGGCGGTGGCCCTGATGGGGTGCGGCAGCGTCCAGCAGGTGACGAGGACCCCGACTCAGCAGGAGCTGGAGGCGGAGGCCAGGGCGAAGGCCGAGGCGGAGGCCAGGGCGAAGGCCGAGGCGGAGGCCAGGGCCAGGGCGGAGGCGGAGGCCAAAGCCAGGGCGGAGGCCAAAGCAAAAGCGGAGGCGGAGGCCAGGGCCAGGGAGGCCCGGACGCTTGAGAACGTCTCCTTTGATTACGACAGGTACAGCATTCGAGATGACCAGCAGCCCGCCCTGACCCGAAATGCGGAGAAGATGAAGGCCCATCCCGAGTTCAAGGTCACGATCGAGGGGCACTGCGACGAGCGGGGGACGATCGAGTACAACCTGGCCCTGGGGCAGAGGCGGGCGGAGAGCGCCAGGGGATTTCTGGCGAAGCTGGGGGTGGACGTCAGCAAGCTGACCACCATCAGCTACGGGAAGGAGCGGCCCCTGGACCCCGGCCACAACGAGGCGGCGTGGGCTAAGAACCGGCGCGCGGCCTTCGTCGTGACCGAGCCGCCCCTGTCGTCGATGCCATAACCCGACTGACTTGAGGTGGATGCCACGGGACGGGATGGGGCGCTTCCTGAACATCTCCGGTGGGGGCGTCCCCGGGCGCGTGGCATCCATCCTCTTTTTTGCGCCGTCTCGAACGGGACGGGGTATCTGAGACCCGGAGGATCCACGGTGGCCACGACGGACAAGGTTGCGCGGGAGCCTCATGTGATGGGCCAGCCGGTCCTGCTGGTCACCCTTCTGTGCGCCGTGGCGCTGATCGGCGTCCTCCTGACGTATCCGCGCCCTGAGGTTCAGGAGGTCTCGGCCCCGCCGCCCGCCACCTCTTCTTCTGCCCCTGCGGGGCCGTCTTCCGAGACGGGGGTGGCAGCTCAGGTGAACCGGGCCTTTTCAGGGGCGTTCAGGGCGGCCGATTCCTGCGTGGTGTCGGTGGTCAGCAAGGCCCCTGAGCCGGGGATAGGGAGGAGGGACCGGGGGACGCGGCGACGCCGGGGGCTGGGGTCGGGCATCGTCATCCGGGGGGATGGGGTCATTCTGACGAACAACCACGTGGTGGAGGGGGGCGGGGACCTGACCGTGGTCCTCCCGGACGGCCGGAGGCTGCGGGCGATCCTGCTGGGGAGGGACCCTCGCACGGATGTGGCGGTACTGCGGGTGAACGCGCGCGGCCTGCCGGTGGCCAGGCTGGGGGACTCCGACGGGGTGAGGGTGGGGGAGTGGGTGCTGAGCATCGGGAATCTTCTCAACCTGAGCCATACGCTGACCGTCGGGGTGGTCGGGGGCAAGGGGCGCTCCAACCTGGAGGTGGCCGAATACGAGGACTTCATCCAGACCGACGCGGCCCTCAACCCCGGCAACAGCGGCGGGGCGCTGGTCAACCTGCGCGGGGAGGTCATCGGGATGAACACGGCCGTGGGGGTCCCGGAGGGGGAGTATCGGGGCGTGGGGTTTGCCATTCCAATCAACATGGCCCGCCGGATCGCGGAGGACCTGATCGCCCGGGGGCGCGTGGTCCGGGGGGATGCGGGGATGTCGCTGCAGGACCTGGACGAGAGGTTGATGCGGGCGTTCAGGCGGGAGG
The DNA here is from genome assembly GCA_964428665.1 of uncultured Gemmatimonas sp. Taxonomy (GTDB): domain Bacteria; phylum Latescibacterota; class UBA2968; order SICM01; family SICM01; genus SICM01. The sequence continues at coordinate 575 of CAYRZX010000298.1, read as the reverse complement.
CCGCGACAGGCGCGCTGGTGTCCGACGTGGAGCGGGGGAGGCCGGCGGACCGGGCGGGGATACGCCCCTACGACCTGATTGTCTCGTTTGAGGGCCAGGAGGTGAGGGGGCGGGCGTGGCTGGCCAACCGGATCGCCGCGGCCCGGCCGGGCCGGGAGGTTGATCTGGGTATCGTGCGCAACGGGGAGGTGTTTTCGGCGCGCCTCACCGTCGGCCAGGCCCCCGACCGGATGACGCCCGAGGTCCCCCCTCCGGACGTGGACCGTTTCGGGCTGGACGTGGAGGACCTGTCGGCGGAGATGGCGCGGAACATGGGATATGAGGGGGCGCACGGGCTTCTGGTGACGGATGTGGCGCCGGGCAGCCCGGCGGCGAAGGCGGGCCTTCAGTGGGGGGACCTGATCCTGGAGGTCAACCGGAGGGTGCTCCGGTCTCAGGCGGACTACAGGCGGATTCTGGGGCAGGCCCAGGGGGGTGACTTCATCGTGTTTCGAGTCCGACGGGGGGAGGCGCGGGCCGTGCTGGCGGCGCAGATGGAAATAGGATAGGTAAAAATACCTACTCAAACTAGATAA
>CAYRZX010000297.1:0-8712 GCA_964428665.1 uncultured Gemmatimonas sp. | reverse complement strand
GAGGTCTTTGTAGATTTCAAGAACGCCTTCAACGAGGCGAACTTCCAGCTCACCACGAGCGCGGCCGTCCCACCCCCTGCGGCGTGGGAGCTCTGGGGCATCCCCCACACGACCAACCCGGACAACCCCTACTTCGTGAAGTTCGGAGACGTCAACACGCGGACGCGCTACTACGGCAAGCCGCGCTACTGGGAGACCGGGTTGAGATTCTACTGGTAAAAAAAGCCGGCGATGTTCAACCGTCAGCGATCACAGGCAAATGTCAAACGTCAAACGTCAAACGGACCTCACCCACCCCCATACCCCCTCCCTCTCCGTATACGGAGAGGGAGGGGGCGCCAAGGGCCCTTCTCCTTGGTTGGGGGAGGGTGAGGTCGTTTCACGTTTCACCTGATCCCTGATTCATAAAAGGAGGACAAGTCGACAATGAGACAGCGATTCAGAGTTCTGATGGCCGTCTCTGCGCTCGCCTTTGCGGGCCTCCTTCTTCTGCTAACCGCCGCCACAGGTTGGGCGACAGAGCGCAGGGGCGGTTCGCGAACCGCCCCTACGTTAGCGCGGTTGTCCTTCTGGCTCCCACCTCAGCGCATGTCCGAATTCGAGGCCGCCTATCAGACGAAGGTCGTGCCCATCCTGAAAAAGCACGGTCTGACCCCGTCTTCCGAGCGCGCACGGGCCGGGCCGGACAGCATCTTCAGCCGCTTGTTCGAGGTCAAGACACCGTCTGAGGTGGCGGACAAGGACAAAGCGCTTCGGGAAGACCCGGCGTGGAAGGGGGCGCGGCGGAGTTTGGGGATAGCCTTTGGAACGCCACGGACAGACAGTCTGATTCGATACGGTCTCAGGCTCTACTCCGCGCCCGCAAGGCCTGGAAAGGTGGTACCTGCGGGACCGGGCAGAGTGGTGTCTGCCGGAGGGGGGACAGGTCACTGGCGCACCTACGATGCGGCGGATGGATTTGCAGGGGTGACCACGCTCTCGATCTTCCAGGATCGAGAGGGATATCTCTGGTTCGGGTCCTTTGACGGCGGCGTGAGCCGGTATGACGGCAAGACATGGACCACCTTCACGAAGCAGGACGGCCTGGCGGATAACCGTGTATTGGCGATCTTCCAGGATCGGGAGGGATACCTCTGGTTCGGCACCGAAGCCGGAGGGGTGAGCCGATTTGATGGGAAGGCATTTACCACCTTCACCCAAAAGGACGGCCTGGCGGGCAATCTTGTCTTTTCGATCATTCAGGACCAGGAGGGGTATCTCTGGTTCGGCACTGCTGGCAGCGGGGGGGTGAGCCGGTTTGATGGAAAGACCTTCACCACCTTCACGACCAGAGACAGCCTGGCGTACAATGGGGTGTGGTCGGTTTTCCAGGACCGGGATGGGGTTCTCTGGTTCGGTACCACGTATGGCGGGGTGAGCCGGTATGACCCTTCGGCAAAGCCTGTCCCGAGCGGAGTCGAGGGACTCAGGGCAGGCGGGAAGACCTGGACCGCCTTCACGGCTAAAGACGGCCTGGCGGGCAATTCAGTGATTTCGATCATTCAGGACCGGGAGGGGTATCTCTGGTTCGGCACCTGGGGGGGAGGCGTGAGCCGGTATGACCCTTCGGCAAAGCCTGTCCCGAGCGGAGTCGAGGGACTCAGGGCAGGCGGGAAGACCTGGACCACCTTCACGACCAGAGACGGCCTGGCGGGCATTTCTGTGTCCAAGATCCTGCAGGACCGGGATGGATATCTCTGGTTCGCAACCGGATGGGTGGGCACCGGCGGTGGCGTGAGCCGGTATGATGGAAAAACCTTTGTCAACTTCACCACCAGAGACGGCCTGGCGCACAATGAGGTGTATTCCCTTTTTCAGGACCGGGAGGGACATCTCTGGTTTGGCGGCAATGGCGGCGTGACCCAGTATGATGCCCGGACCTGGACCACCTTTACCACACAGGACGGCCTGACGCACAATGACGTAGGGCCGATTTTCCAGGATCGAGAGGGGCATCTCTGGTTCGGCACCGAAGGCGGCGTGAGCCGGTATGATGGCAAGACCTGGACCACCTTCACGGCTAAAGACGGCCTGGCGAACAACAGTGTGCGGTCGATCCTTCAGGACCGGGAGGGACATCTCTGGTTTGGCACCTATGGTGGCGGCGTGAGCCGGTATGATGGAAAGACCTTTTCCACCTTCACGGCCGAAGATGGCCTGGCGGGTAACCTGGTGCGACCCATCTGTATGGATCGGGAGGGGCATCTCTGGTTTGGCACCCAGGAAGGCGGCGTGAGCCGGTATGACGGCCGGACTTTTACCACCTTTACTCCACAGGATGGCCTGGCGAACGTTTGGGTGATGTCGATCTTTCAGGATCGGGAGGGGCATCTCTGGTTCGGCACCCGGTGGGGCGATGTGAGCCGGTATGATGGAAAGACCTTCACAACGTTTACCACACGGGAGAGTGCTGTGGTCTCGATCTTTCAGGATCGGGAGGGACATCTCTGGATGGACGGTGGAGGAGTGAGGCAGTATGATCCCCTTCGACTTGCTGACGCTCGCTCAGGGCAGGCTTCGACAAGCTCAGGAGGCCCTGGAAAGACCTTTAAAACCTTCTCCATCGAAGAGGGCCTGGCTGGCAATACCGTGAGTTCGATCATTCAGGATCGGGAGGGGCATCTCTGGTTCGGCAACCCTGGTGGCGGTGTGAGCCGGTATGATGGGCAGACCTTTCAAACGATAGTCCAGCCGGACGGACTGGGGAGCAATGTGGTTAAATCGATACTCCAGGACAGGGAGGGGCATATCTGGTTCGGAACCTCTAAAGGGGCAACGCGCTATCGCCCACCGCCGCCATCGCCCCCTCCTGTCTTCATCGACGCGGTGGTGTCCGACCGGCGTTATGAGAAGGTATCTGATCTTGCGGTCCCTTCCAGCGTGGGGCTGACAGTCTTTGAATACCACGGGATCAGCTTCAAGACCCGGCCTGAAGGGATGGTTTATCGATATCGACTCAGAGGCTACGACAAGGACTGGCGGAACACCCGCGCCCGGAGGATGGAGTACCAGAATTTGCCGAGGGGGACCTACACCTTCGAGGTCGTCGCGGTGGACCGGGACCTGGTCTACTCAAAGACACCTGCGACCGTCACGCTGCGGGTGCATCTGCCCTACACATTGATCGGGCTGTTATCAGCCCTGGGCGTCGCCCTTGCGCTCGTGGCCTATCAGACGGGCCGGGTCGTGGTGCGGGACCGGAGATTGCGGAAGGCAAACGAGGACCTGAGAAGGGAGATGGATGAGAGTCAGCGGGTCGAGGAGGAGCGGATGAGGCTGGACGAACGACTCCAGCAAGTGGGCTACCTCTACCGCCTGCGAGAGACCCTGGGGACCGCCCGCTCTTCCGATGAGGTGTTCCAGAATGCCGGCGAGGCCTTGATGGAAGTGCTATCCCCCTCCCCTTCTGCGGGCGTCCGGATCGAGCACGACGGAAGGGCGTGGAGGTTTGGAGAGACAGACCCCCCTGTAGTCCCCCCTAAAGGGGGGACAGAAACCCCCTCCCCTTCAGGGGAGGGTGGGGGAGGGGTCGGGATGCGGTATGAGCGGGGGCTGTCCTGGGGGGGTAAGCAGCGGGGCAGTCTGAGTCTGTTCTGTAGGGTGGAGTTGTCTGAGTCGCAGGAGCGGACGCTTTTGGACGAGACCGCCGGGCAGATCGCAGGCGTGCTGGAATCTCAGGAGCTGGAAATGCAGATCCTCCACTCCGCCCGCCTGGTCTCCCTGGGTCAGATGGCCGCCGGCGTGGCGCACGAACTCAACCAGCCCCTCACGGTTATCTCCGGCGCGGCAGAGGACGTCTACCTCCGGCTGGTGGAGGGGCTGGACATCTCCCCGGAGCAGTTGAAGGGGAAGATGAAGGACGTGCTGGAGTTGGCCGAGCGGATGACCGGCACGGTGGAGCACCTGCGGGTGTTTTCGAGGGACACGTCCAAGCAGCCCGGTGTTCAGTTCTCGGTGAACGACGTGATCCACTCCAGTCTGAGGCTCATCGAGGCGCAACTGAAAAGTCACGGCATCGCCCTGCATCTGGACCTGGGCGATGGGTTGCCGCCGGTCTCTGGCCATCCCCATCAGATGGAGCAGGTCTTTCTCAACCTCTTGGGCAACGCCCGCGATGCGCTGGACGAGAAAGAAACGGAGAAGGGGGAAACGGGGAAAGGGGGAACAACCCTTCCCCTGCGCCCCCCCCCGAACCGGGGAATCGGGGAAGCGGAGAAACGGGGAAAAGAATCTCTCCGGCTCTCCGGCTCTCCCTTCTCCGGTTCGGGGGGTGGGGAAGGAGAGTGGAAAGAAGGATGGGAGAAGGGGGTGTGGGTCCGGACGCGGCGGCAGGGAGACGAGGTGGTGGCCGAGGTGGAGGACAACGGGGCCGGCATGGACGAGGGGGTCAGGTCGCGGCTGTTCGAGCCGTTTTTCACGACCAAGCCGGCGGACCGGGGCACGGGGCTGGGGCTGTCGATCTGTTATGCGATCGTGCGGGATCACGGCGGACAGATCGCCTGCGAGAGCCGAAAAGGCGAAGGAACAGTATTCCGGGTGAGGCTACCGATAGGGGGATATCGAACAGGCGGACAACATGAGGATAGCGATTCGGTTCCCGGTCCCGGCCAAACAGATAGATGGTGAGGACCGAGGTGTCCAGGTAGAGCCTCAAGATGTCTTCTCAAGAAGCCGTTCCGGGTGTTTTAGGGTATCGGCGATGAGCTCGGAGAGCAGCAGCGCCAGAGCCGAGATGCCCTGATCGTTCAGGAGCCCTGCCGCCTTCGTGCGGGCCGTCTGTGTGACGGCCACGATGTCATCGGCCATCAGCTTCGGCAGGTAGTCTCCCAGGGTCTTTTCGCGGGGTTCGTTCACGGATTAGCCTCCCTGTGTCTTGTTGTTATGAATCATCACACTCAATATAATGCAGTTTCTGTGGTGTCAACTCTTTCATCGCGCTTACGAAGGACATCCAGCCATGAAGACGTCTGACACACCCCTCCCTCGACCTCAGATCTCACCCCTGTCCCCTCTCCCACAGGAAAGGGGAGAAAAAAGCCTGCTCCCCCTTCCCTTCAGGGAAGGGGGATGGGGGGTTAGGTCTGCCCTTATGGCGATGCTGTTTATCTCAGTGGGCTGGACTACCGTAGGGGCGGTTCGCGAACCGCCCCTACAAACCCAACGGACCGCCTCTTCCCATCCGTTGCCTACATTGACCCATCCGTTGCCCACCCTGGCCCGGCTCTCCTTCTGGATACCACCAGATCGGATGGTCGAGTTCGAGGCGGCGTATCAGGCGAAGGTCGTGCCCATCCTGAAGAAACACGGCCTGACGGAGTCCTCCGAGCGCGGGCGTGCCACGCCGGACAGCGTCTTCAGCCGGCTGTTTGAATTGAAGACGCCTGCTGAGGTGGAGGAGAAGCAGAAGGCGCTGAATGGGGATTTGACGTGGACAACAGCCATGCGGAGTTTGGGGACGACCTTTGGGACAACCTGGCCAGACAGCCTGATTCGAAGAAGGTTCACGGTTTACACTGCGCCCGCAGGCCCTGGCAAGGTAGTATCTGCCAAACGCGGGCGAGGGCACTGGCGAACCTATGATGTGACGGATGGACTGGGAGGGCCGTCCGTGTCTTCGATCCTTCAGGATCGGGAAGGGGCTCTCTGGTTTGGAACCTATGGAGATGGTGTGAGCCGGTATGATGGGCAGACCTGGACGAGCTTCACGGCCAAAGACGGCCTGGCACACAATGAAGTATGGTCGATCCACCAGGATGGGGAGGGTGTGTTCTGGTTTGGTACCTGGGGTGGCGTGAGCCGATATGATGGGAAGACCTTCAAGACCTTCAGCCAAAAAGACGGTCTGGCGCGTGACCACGTGTGGCCCATCCTTCAGGATCGAGAAGGACATCTCTGGTTCGGCACCGGCAGATTCGGCAACGCAGGCGGCGGTGTGAGCCGGTATGATGGAAAGACATGGAGGACATTTACCACCAAAGACGGCCTGGCGCACAACGATGTGATTTCGATCCTTCAGGATCGGGAAGGGGCTCTCTGGTTCGGTACCTATGGAGGTGGTGTGAGCCGGTATGATGGTCAGGCGTGGACGACCTTCACGGCCAAAGGCGGCCTGGCGGGCAATGTGGTAGTGTCGATCCTTCAGGATCGGGAGGGCAACCTCTGGTTCGGTGGTGCCGGCCTGGGTCGATATGACGGTGAGAAGTGGATGACCTTCACCACCAAGGACGGCCTGGCGCACGACACGGTATGGTCGATCCTTCAGGATCGGGAGGGCAACCTCTGGTTCGGCACCCAGAGAGGAGGTGTGAGCCGGTATGACAGAAGGACGTTTACTACCTATACCACCAAAGACGGCCTGGCGCACAATGGAGTAGTGTCGATCCTTCAGGATCGGGAGGGTGCGTTCTGGTTCGGCACCAATGGAGGTGGTGTGAGCCAGTATGACGGTCAGACCCTTACCGCCTTTACCGACGAAGACGGCCTGGCAGAGAATTCCGTGATACCCGTGTTTGAGGACCGGGCAGGAAATCTCTGGATCGGTACATATATGAGCGGAATAAGCCGGTATGATGGTCATACCTGGGCTACTTTCACCACCCAGGACGGGCTGGTGTTCGATTGGGTGCGATCAATCTTCCAGGATCGGGACGGGGATCTCTGGTTCGGCACCATGCAGGGCGTGAGCCGATATGACGGTCAGACGTGGACGACTTTTACCCCGGAAGACGGCATGAGCGGCGGTTCGGTCCACTCGATCATTCAGGATCGGGAGGGGATGCTCTGGTTCAGTACCTCTGGTGGTGTGAGTCGATATGACGGTCAGACGTGGACGACCTTCACGGCCAAAGATGGCCTGGCGAGCAACATTGTGTGGTCGATCCTTCAGGATCGGGAGGGCAATCTCTGGTTCGGGACCGCCGGCGGTGGTGTGAGCAGGTATAATGGGCAGAAATTTACTAACTTCACCACAAAAGACGGACTGGCGGGCAATAATGTGAACTCGATTCTTCAGGACCGGGAGGGGCGCCTCTGGTTTGGAACCGGGGGGGGGGTGACTCGATATGACGGTCAGACGTGGACGACTTTCACCACTAAAGACGGACTGGCGCACAGTAGTGTGCGGTCAATCCTTCAGGATCGGGAGGGCAATCTCTGGTTCGGGACCGCTGGCGGCCTAAGCCGCTTTGATGGGCGGACTTTTCAAACCTTGACCCGCCAGGATGGCCTGGGGAGTAATCAGGTCTGGTCGATTCTACAAGACCGGGCAGGGACGCTCTGGTTCGGGACCTCTGGCGGGGTGACGCGCTATCGCTCACCCGCGCCGTCGCCTCCTCCGGCTTTCATCGACGCGGTGGTGGCGGATCGCCGCCATGAGAAGGTGTCAGACCTTTCAATTCCATCCAGTGTGAAGCTGACAACCTTTGAGTTTCATGGGATCAGCTTCAAGACCCGGCCCGAAGCCATGGTCTACCGGTATCGCCTGAAGGGTTATGACAAAGACTGGAGGAACACCCACGACCGGCGCGTGGAGTACCACGATCTCCCGCGAGGGACCTATACCTTTGAGGTACAGGCCGTGGACCGGGACCTGGTCTACTCCAAGACCCCGGCTACCGTCACGCTGCGGGTGCATCTGCCCTACACTCTGATCGGGCTGTTATCCGCCCTGGGCATCGCTCTGGCGCTGGTGGCGTGGCAGACCGGACGGGTCGTGGCGCGGGATCGGAGACTCCGACAGTCGAACGAAGACCTGAGAAGGGAGATGGAGGAGCGCCAGCGGGCCGAGCAGGAGCGCCAGCGAGCCGAGGAGGAGCGGATGCGTCTGGATGAGCGACTCCAGCAAGTGCGCTACCTCTACCACCTGCGAGAGACCCTGGGGACTGCCCGCTCTTCCGATGAGGTGTTCCAGAATGCCGGCGAGGCCTTGATGGAAGTGCTATCCCCCTCCCCTTCTGCGGGCGTCCGGATCGAGCACGACGGAAGGGCGTGGAGGTTTGGAGAGACAGACCCCCCTGTAGTCCCCCCTAAAGGGGGGACAGAAACCCCCTCCCCTTCAGGGGAGGGTGGGGGAGGGGTCGGGATGCGGTATGAGCGGGGGCTGTCCTGGGGGGGTAAGCAGCGGGGCAGTCTGAGTCTGTTTTGCGGAGTGGAGTTGTCCGAGTCCCAGGAGCGGACGCTTTTAGACGAGACGGCCGGGCAGATCGCGGGCGTGCTGGAATCTCAGGAGCTGGAAATGCAGATCCTCCATTCTGCCCGCCTGGTCTCCCTGGGTCAGATGGCCGCTGGTGTGGCGCACGAACTCAACCAGCCCCTCACGGTCATCTCCGGCGCAGCGGAGGACGTCTACCTGCGGCTGGCCGAGGGCATAGGAATCTCGGAGGAGCAGTTGAAGGAGAAGATGAAGGATGTGATGGATCTGGCGGATCGGATGACCGGCACGGTGGAGCATCTGCGGGTGTTTTCGAGGGACACGTCCAAGCAGCCCGGTGTTCAGTTCTCGGTGAACGACGTGATCCACTCCAGTCTGAGGCTCATCGAGGCGCAACTGAAAAGTCACGGCATCGCCCTGCATCTGGACCTGGGCGATGGGTTGCCGCCGGTCTCTGGCCATCCCCATCAGATGGAGCAGGTCTTTCTCAACCTCTTGGGCAACGCCCGCGATGCGCTGGACGA
>CAYRZX010000296.1:0-8729 GCA_964428665.1 uncultured Gemmatimonas sp. | reverse complement strand
CAGCGTGGCATCCAGGACCTTCACGGAGCTGAACGCAAGGGCGGAACTCACCTGCGGTATAGGGATCACCTGCTCGGTCTCACCGACGCAGACACACCACTCCTTTGTGATGCCCAGACGGACCCTCGCGCCCCGAAACAGAAAGTAGCTCACGGAACCCAGGGCCACAGCGATCAGGGGACTCAACAGAAGGGGCAGAAAAAAACCGTTCCCCAAAACAGCGAAATGGATTCGTGCTCCCACGGCCACAAGTCCGCTTCCCACGAGCGCGCCGGTCAGACTGTGCGTGGTGGAGATCGGAAACCCCGTCAGGGTGGCCAGAATCACCGTAAGCCCCGCCCCCACGGCGACGGACAGAAGGAACTCTGGAGAGGCTGCGAGGGCATCAGGGACCAGCCCCTCCCCGGAGAAACGCTTCACAAGAGACCCTGCCAGAGAGATGGAGCAGACCGACCCGGCAAAGGTGGCGGCAGTCGCCCACCAGATGGCCCCCCTGTAATTCGTCGTCCCACTGCCGAAGAGCGTAGCCACCCCTTTGAAGTTGTCATTCGCGCCGTTCGAGTAGGCCAGAAAGCAGACGGCCAAAAAGATAAATATTATGAGTGCCATGCAGATATCTTCACCAGATCAGAGTTGCGTAACAGGTTGCGTTTCTACATCTGAACGACAAGATACTCGGCGAGAAAGTTCCCGTCGCGCAAAAAAATAGCCCGTAAATATAAACGTCTCAAAATCTCGAATGAGAAAACACAGGGGGCCAAACTGCTCCTCAGGAGACAGTCTGGCCCCCAGGGTATGACCGATTGTTCCTTTGCGAATCAGACGGGTTGCCCTAACCCGGCAGCTCGCAGCGTGGCCTCATCGGGGCCGCGCCCCGTGCAGCAATCGGCAAGTTTTCCGTCGATCACCACGGCGGGGACCGAGCGAATGCCCAGGCCCCTGGCCCGGTTTGACACGTTCGGGTCCTTCATGTCCAGGACGCTGACCTCGCAGGAGGGGCAGGCGATCCGGTTGACGAGATGGACGGTCTCCTCGCACACAGGACATCCTGCGCTGAAGACCTCGATTTTGTGTTTGGTGCTCATGGCCTTCATCTCCTTTCTTCAGGTTTATAGACGACAAGCCGATTACTTGCTTTCGACCGCGAAGTCTCGAACCTCCAGGCGGCGGGGCTCTTCGGGCTTGACGTCCTTTGTTACTTCAGACAGGTAGCCGCTCACGGTCACCTGCTTACCCACCACCACCTTTTGCAGTTCACCCACCTTTCCCCTGGCGTCGGGATGGTCAACGAGCAAGTACACAAGGTCGAGGCATGTGACGGATAGCGCGGGCCTGCCACCACGCTCGATCACCTTCCCGGCGATGCGGACCTCCGATCCTCTGGGGGTGAAGCCATTATCCCGGATGACTTCGAGAATTCGCTCCACAGTCACCCTGTTGCCCGGCTTGAACCTGACGTCGGCCCTCCCCTGGTTCAGCGAGACCTTCACCGAATCGACGCCGTCTACCTTCTGGATCGCCACGCTCACGGCGTGGGCGCAGACCGCTCAGTCCATGCCGAAGATGGTCTGTCGTATCTCTCTTAGCTCAGCGCCCGCAAAGCCGGGGATGAGCAGCGCGAACCATCCGACCAGTGATGCGATGCGTCTCATGGATTTTGTCTCCTCGGTTAGAACCAGTAGGTGTAGTTCATCACCATCCGGACGTGGTCTTTCGGCTGTGAGCCGTTCAGCTTGCTGTAGACCGGGAAGAGCGGCCCAAACGAGATACCCCAGGGGCCGTAAAGCCCGAGCAGCGTGGGGCCGACGAAGACCTGGTGGCCGCCGCTGTCCGGGAGCCCCCTGCCTGCGACCCGATCCCTGGCGCTGCGTTCGCCGACGGCCTCCACGAACAGACGCCAGTCAGGGTGGGGAAGCTCTTTTCGGAAGAAGCCCGGTCGATAGCCGAGGACGAAGCTGTACATCACAAGGTCGCCCGGGTGATCAACGGTATCTCCGATCGGGCTCATGTACCTGCGGTAGAGTCCGCCGACCCAGAGGTAGACCGACCGGGAGGCGTAGCCCGTGACAGCAGCCCCGTACAGACCCGGCGAGGTCCTGGCGCCGCCGCGCACGGGATCGGTGGGATAGTCAAATCCTAGATAGGCTGTGCTCTCGAAACGCGATCCGACGGCCGGGCCCCGCCGGTGAAACCGCCAGCCAAGCAGGAACTCCACGTCGGGGTTGGCCGGCATCATGGCCATTGTGCGGGCGTGTGGCAGCCCCTGCGGGACGTAGAGGGGCATCGGCAGCGACAGGGATATTTGAACGTCTTCCGTGAGGCCGTAGCTCACCATCGGCCTGACCATAGCCATGTGTTTGCCGCCCACGATGCGGTCCATGACAGCCACGTCCAGGCTCCAGCCCCCCTTCCCCAGCGTCGGGGTCGCAAGCCCATAGACCGGGCCGTGGCCGGTCGCGAGCGCGGCGGCGGGCGCCATAATAGTGACGAGAAGAAGCGCAAACTCTGTGACACGTCGAGGGATCACGAACTGAACCTCATCTCCGGTAGCGTTCTTATACCAAGGGATGTCTCGGAGCGAAACAACGGGATCGCGACCACGGTAGCTATGAGCTGGACGGCGCCGAAGATCGCGAGCGCTGCGCCGAAGTCCAGATGAAGTGCCGCGCCGAAGAGGAGACTGCCGATCCCAAACCCGGTGAACAGCGCGAAGACGTTGAGTCCCATAGCCTGCCCCCCGCGCTTTCCGCCAAGAGCCGTCACAATTCCGGCGAGCAGAGGCTGTGTCATGTCATAGCTGAGCGACAGAACCGTCACGGTTAGAGCAGCGACCGCCAAATACACGTCGAACATCAAAACAGCCGCGGCCACAGCGCCGATGCCAAGACCCACAGGCACGAGCCGTCGCCGCCCCCACCGGTCTGCGGCTCGCCCGATGATCGGACCGAGCAGAAAGCCGGGGACGCCGTATCCGAGGATCGCCAGGCCGATGCCGACCTCCCCCAGACCATAGCGCCGGGCGAAGTAGAGTCCGAGCCACGTATAGACGCCGGAGTGGAAGATGCCGTTCCAGAGGACGTATCCGTAGGTCCGGAGACCTCGCCCTATCCCCAGCAGGCCGCGGTAGCCATCGAGGACTTCCCGGAAGGCCAGCCGCGGCCCTGTAGTTGACGCACCGAGCAGCGGTCTGTAGGGGAGCAGGAGGCCCAGGACGCCCGCAGTCCCGACCGCCACGCCCACGAACAGCATTCGCCAGCCCACAAACGGCTCCAGGACCACGCCCACGGTGGAACCGAAAGCCATGCCGCCCGCCATCGCCCCGAACAGCCAGCCCAGCGGGCGCCCCCGCCGCTCATACGGAAACAGGGCGCCCATCAGCGCCAGCGCGAGCGGCACGACGCCGCTGGCGCCCAGCCCGGTCAACATGCGCCAGAAGATCATCTGCGAGGCGGACTGCGCCGTCGCCGTAAGGCCGGTGAGGACGACGAAGGCCAGGAGCGAAGCGAGCATAATGCGCCGACGTCCGAGACGGTCCGACAGCAGGCCGTAGAAGAGTGTCGAGACGCCGTACGGGATCAGGTAGGCAGGGACGATGAGACCGATCATCTGGCTGGAAACGCCGAATGCAATGGACAGGCGAGGGATCAGCGGCGCTACCATGTAGGCCTGGAAAAAGATGAGGAACGTGGCCGCTGACAGCACCCGAAGAAGGCGCTCCCGCCGGTCTTCGCTTCTCCTGTCTATCCCTTCTCCTGACATCATTCATCCCTCCAGCCAATAGAGGAGGGGCGCGAGGCCGTAGGCGAAGAAGGCGCCGATCGCATAGATCGCCACTGAGACCCAGAACATCACCTTTGTGAAGCGGCCTGCGACCTCACACCCCTTCCCGCCCGTGATCGCGCAGGCCGTCCTGCCCTGCGGGCGGAGGGTCAGGACGCTGCTCACCAGAATAAGCAGGCCGGCCGTCAGGAAGATCCACGCCTTGTGGCGGGAAAGGGGAATCAGCCACGGAAAAGTGGTGGCAAATGCCCCGACCGCTGCGCCTCCGGCCACTGCCGCAATGGCCGCCGGCAGCGCACAGCAGAGCAGGGTGCCGGTGGAGGTGAACAGGCTCAGAAAGCTGATGACCCGCTGCTTCACGGCACGCCTCCTTTCGTTCTCTCCGGCGTCCGGGCGATCTCAGTCACCCGCTGTTTGAACCACTCCTCCCTCGGAACGCCCCGGAAGGCCAGTTCCCCGTTGATCGACACGGCCGGCCCGCCGAGGAGTCCGTATTTCGCAGCCGCCTTCGGCTGCTCCGTGAGGTCGATCTCCTCAATCTGTGCCCCCGGAAAGGTATCCCGCACCCAGTCCAGCATCCGCCGGACCTTCTCTTCGGCGCGGGCGCAGGCGGCGCAGCCGGGCGACTTCAACAGCTCGATGTGCAGCATCTCAATTTCCTCTCTACAACAGCCTCGGCAGCCACAGGCCGACGACCAGGACCGTGGCGCCCCAGACGATTCGCCGGCTCCATCGGCGCCCCTGCCGCCTGACGTGGATCAGGTAGTGCGCCCGGCCGAGCAGGAGGCCGGACAGCACGATCAGAAACGGCATCAACTTAATCGCTGCCGCCCGGGCAGCGGCCGCGCCCGCCAGTCCGAGCAGGGCGAACGCGGCGGGGACCACTCAGCACCAGGGCAGGGCGGTGAAGAGGGCGGTCAGGCTCGACGTCTTCTCCTTCACGATCTCCTCGTTTGAAAATCGGGATTACAGGATTTCGAAACGCTCGACTGAGAGGGCGTAGGGATGGCCGGCGTGCCCTTCCACGCGGTCTTGAGAGACCTTGCCGGTGAGGCGCACGGACTTATCTGCGCCCTTCAGGGCCTCTTTGATCTTCTGGAGTTGTTCGTTCGGTCCGACCAGGAAGACCTCCTCGCTGTCGGGGATCGTCAACACCGTCCGGCCGCCGCGCTCGGCGAGCCGGCCCGTTGCGGTGAGGGAAATCTCTCTCGGCGTAAAGCCGCCGTCCTTCACGGCCTTTTCCACCGCTTCGATGGACAGCGCCTTGCCCTTCTTTACCGTGAGATTTGCCGTCCCCCGGTCCACCTGGATATCCAACTTTTCTACCCCCTCTACCTTCTTGAGCCTCTTCTCCAGGCCATAGGCGCAGAAGGCGCAGGAGAGACCGTCCAGTTTGACCGCAGCCGTCTCCACCTGAGCAGGTGCGCTGAGGGGGACTCCTGATATAAGGGCAGCGGCGGTCAGCAGGCTGAGCGTGAGGTTTGCCTTTCGCATTTTGAAAAAAGCCTCCTTTTGAGGTTTGAACGGATAACGCCTCTTACCGGAGAAGTGTTTGGCCTAAAAGGCGAGCCACTGGATGCCGGCCTTGAAGACGAAGTCCGTCCCCAACTGGGTCCCGTTGAGGGCCTGAAGGATCGGGACCTGGACCGACGCCTCCAGAGCGAGGACGCCGAACGGGACGTATTGCACCCCTGGGGAGAGAAACAGGGTATGCCCCCCGGAGTCCTCTATGGTCTGGCCGCCCACCCTGTCCTTCCGATTGAACTGGCCGTCGGCCTCCAGGTAGACCGTGGCGTAGGGCGACGGGTAGGTCCCGTAGACCGAAGGATAGACCCGATACCCGACGGCGAGGTCGTAGTTCAACGCATCCCCGAACTCGAATTCATCCGCCTTCCTGTTGAACAGGTAGACGGCATCGGCGTTGATCCCCAGCCGACCTGCGCTATGGGTGAAGATCAACCCGGCGGAGTAATCGACGGAGCCGGTCCCGAGCTGCAAGCCCCTGGGGAGCAGGCTCCCCTCCCCATCCGTCGCCTCGTGCTCGCCGGTGGGCAGTTTCAGCCCTCCCTTGAACGTGACCCGCGTCGTCCTCCGGGGGGCGTCCCGCTGCAGGAGCTGGTATTTGGCAAACAGCGACAGATCCCCGAACCCCCGATCAGACAGTGTCTGCCTGATCCCATCTCGGGTCAGGCGCAGGGCCTTGTCCAGGTAGGGCATCCCCGCTCCGACCACCAGCCGATTGGGGACCAACTCGTAGGGGAACATCAAGGGGACTGCGACAACCCGCACCTCGCGGTCCATCGGATCGGGGACCTTCGACCCGTCCTTCAGCAGCTTCGACTTTTTCATCGTCAGGGCAAACGCCTGAAACGCTGCCCCGTTGAGTCCTGTCACGAATGCGGTCTCGGTGTTGATCGGCGGCCCCTGGGCGCCGGCGGGACCCGCCACGAGTCCGAGGATCCCCACGCCGAGGATGAGGACTTTCCAGTTCGCCATACCTTCCTCCTTTCGTTATTCCCCTTCCTATCCTGACGCAATCGGCGTGCCACATACCAAAACAGCCTGCCGCGATCTCCGCAACAGGCTGTTTATAGGGAAATTATAAAATTTAGACCCTGACCGATCGATCTCGCCCTGCTTTCTATATCCGTTCACCTGAACACCCGGATGAACACGCGAAATCGTTCGGGTGAACGATCGACGCCTCCTCAAGAGATGCCGTAGGCATTCAACCGCTTCCAGAGCGTCGTGCGGCTCATGCCCAGCATCCGGGCCGCCTTTGTCCGGTTTCCGCCGGCCTCCTCCAGGACCTGGAGGATGAGGGCCTTCTCCTGTCCCGGATCGTCCGGTATGGACAGGCGTTCGGCTGCCTTCTCTACCGGCCAGAGCTCCTGGGGCAGGTCCTCCACCCCGAACCGGCTGCCTCGACACCGCACAAAGGCGTGCTCCACCGCGTTCTCCAGCTCCCGCACGTT
Organism: uncultured Gemmatimonas sp.; assembly: GCA_964428665.1. Classification (GTDB taxonomy): domain Bacteria; phylum Latescibacterota; class UBA2968; order SICM01; family SICM01; genus SICM01. Next base: position 1,974 of record CAYRZX010000296.1, on the reverse strand, counting down.
CCCCGGCCACGTGTAGTCCAGCACGGCCGCTGTCGCCTCTTCGGTCGGCCCCAGCAGATGCCTGTCCATCTCCTTGTTGAATTTCTCCACAAAGTGGGCCACCAGCATCGGAATATCGTCCTTCCGCTCCCGCAGCGGCGGCAGGGCAACGGGCACCACCCGCAATCGATAGTAGAGGTCCTCCCGGAACCGCCCCTCCCGCACGAGCTGCTTCAGGTCCCGGTTTGTGGCGGCGACGACCCGCACGTCCACACGGACGGTCTTCCGGCTGCCCACCCGCTCGAACTCCCGCTCCTGGAGCACGCGGAGCAGCTTGAGCTGCACCAGAGGGCTGACGTCCCCGATCTCGTCCAGGAAGATCGTCCCTCCGTCAGCGGCCTCAAACCGGCCCATCCGGTCGGAGATGGCCCCGGTGTAGGCCCCTTTCACGTGCCCGAACAGCTCGCTCTCCAGGAGCGTCTCCGGGAGCGCCGAGCAGTTCACCTTCACAAACGGCCCGTCAGCCCGGGGGCTGCTGTAGTGGATGGCGTGCGCCACCAGCTCTTTGCCAGCGCCGCTCTCCCCTTCGATCAGGACGGTGGCGTTGGTAGCTGCCGTCTGTTCGACCAGCTCGTAGATCTCCCGCATCCGGCGGCTTTTCCCCACCAGGGCGTGGAACCGGTAGCGCCCCTTGAGCTCCTCCCGAAGTTGCCGGATCTCCGAGATGTCCCGGAAGACCAGCACCGCCCCGGCAGGCTCCCCCTCCACGTCAGTCAGGGGATCGGCGTTCAGGATGATCCACCGCTCTGACCCATCTCTTAGCGCCAGCGTCGCCTCCTGCTCCTCGATCCTCCGGCCCTCGCGGATCACCTCATTTAAGACGCAGGAAAGGTCATGACCCCTGGTTTGGAACAGGTCGCTCAACGCTGATCCCACGGCGTCTGCGGCGGCCACCCCCACGATCCGCTCCGCCGCCCGGTTAAAGCTCGTGACGCGGAGATCCCCATCTACTGACAGGATGCCGTCGGAGACGCTGTTAAAGATCGCCTCCAGCTTCAGCCGGCGCTCCAGGCAGACGGGGTCCGAAAGGTAGACGACCTTTTCTTCTGGCGACATATTCTCTTCCTACACGCGGATTTCAGTTCGAGTTCCCGACGGTTTTTCGCGCCCGCAAAAATTCCGTTCGGTTGAACGGTTGCGATATAATGCGATATAATATCGCAAGAAAAGCGACAAGGCGCAAGCCCTGTCACTTGAGGGAGGACAAGCAATAGATAGATCCGACATCCGATTTGTAACGTCGTTTCTAACGACCTCTAACGTCTTACTCCTGTACATGCGCAAGCCGACGGTGAAAGGCGACCGCACACAATTTAGTTCACCTCCGCGACGGTGATTTATTGAGCATCCCTCCGCCTGTAAGCCAACAGGCAACTCAGGCAGATGACCCCGACAGCGTCAGGGTAGTCCTCGAACAGCCGGTCGACGTCTACGCCGAACAGACCGAGGAAGAAACTGCTCCGTTTGGCCAGGGCATCCACCCGGAAGTAGAAGGAACTCGGCTGCCTTCCGCAGATGATGCACACAGCCCTCTTTTCCCCCTCCTCCATGGCGCCTCCATAGCGTCTGCTTTCCGGTCAGGGTTCACTTCTTCCGCAGGGCCTCCAGAACCATCTCGTTCGTCGGCCGGACCTTGTAGTTCACCTCCGTGAACCTCCAGGTGACCTTGCCCTTCCCGTCGATCACGTAGGTGGTCGGATGGGGGATGAACCTGTTCTTCTGCGCGGCGGCCTCGTTCAGGAGCCCGTAGCGCCGGATGACGCTCGCCTGCGCGTCCGACAGGATGATCCGTTATTTTCTCAGCTTTATCCTCAAAAACTGAAAAATATCGGGCAACAGGACTATTATCCCTACTGCCAAAACAATCCCTATAGGTAGCCAGATTTCCATAGCTTTTATCCTTTGTCTTGCAATTGGAGAGGGCTGTGGTCTATC
>CAYRZX010000295.1:0-8794 GCA_964428665.1 uncultured Gemmatimonas sp. | reverse complement strand
CCGGCTACGACAAGATCGTCCGCGCCGTCCTCGACGCGGCCACGGTCAAAAAGGGTAAGAGATAGACCCCTCCCCCCATCCTCTTGGAGGTGACATAGACATGGCAGACGTCAAGGAATTCAAAGTCGTCGGCACCCGGCCCATCCGGCACGACGGCACCGACAAGGTGACCGGCCGGGCGCTCTACGGGGGCGACGTGCGGATGGCGGGCATGCTCTACGGCAAGGTCCTCCGCAGCCCGCACGCCCACGCCCGCATCAAGTCGATCAACATCAGGAAGGCGCTCTCCCTCCCCGGCGTGAGGGCCGTCGTGACGGGCAAGGACCTGCCCGACGCGGCGGACCGGATCGCCGAGCTGGGCGAGGGCGCGGTCAACCTCAAGTACCTCGGCAACAACTGCCTGGCGGACGACAAGGTCCTCTACAAAGGACACGCCGTCGCCGCCGTGGCCGCGGTCAACGCCCACGTGGCCGAGGAGGCCCTCTCCCTCATCAACGTCAAATACGAGGTCCTCCCCCCCGTGCTCGACGTGCGGGAGGCCATGAAGGACGACGCCCCCCTGCTCCTCCCGGAGCTCAGGACCACGTCCCTCGGACAGAAAGGCGACAAACCGAGCAACGTCGCCAGCCACTTCCAGTTCAAGAAGGGCGACCCGGAGAAGGGCTTCCGCGAGGCGGACCTGATCGTGGAGCGGGAGTTCTTCACCGCCACCGTCCATCAAGGTTACATCGAGACCCACAACGCCACGGCCATGTGGAACCCCGACGGCCTGCTCACGATCTGGTGCAGCACGCAGGGCGCGTTCACCGTCCGGCAGCAGGCGTCGGAACTCCTCAACATCCCCGTCTCCAAGATCAAGGTCGTGCCCATGGAGATCGGCGGCGGGTTCGGCGGCAAGATCCGGGTCTACATCGAGCCCGTGGCCGCCCTGCTGTCCAGGAAGACCGGCAGGCCCGTCAAGATCGTCATGACCCGCGCCGAGGTCCTGGAGGGCACCGGCCCCACCCCCGGCTCCTACATCCGGGTGAAGATCGGCGCCAACCGGGAGGGGAGGATCACCGCCGCCGAGGCCTACCTGGCCTACGAGGCCGGGGCCTATCCCGGCTCCCCCGTCGGGGCCGGGGCCATGTGCATCTTCGCCCCCTATGACCTGGAGAACGCGCAGGTGGACGGCTACGACGTGGTCGTGAACAAACCCCAGACCTCCGCCTACCGCGCCCCCGGCGCCACCAACGCCGCCCTCGCCGAGACGCTCATCGACGAGATCGCCGAAAGACTGAAGATGGACCCCATCGACCTCCGGCTGAAGAACGCCGCGAAGGAGGGCGTCCGGCGCGTGGACGGCCCGGTCTTCCCCCGCATCGGCTGTGTCGAGGTCCTCGAGGCCACCAGGAACCACCCCCACTACACCGCCCCCCTGGGCGGCCCGAACCGGGGCCGGGGCGTGGCCCTCGGCTTCTGGTTCAACGTGGGCCTCAAGTCCAGCGCCTCGGCCAGCGTGAACGCCGACGGCACGGTCAGCCTGGTCGAGGGCTCCACGGACATCGGCGGCAGCCGGACGACCGCGGCCATGCACGTGGCCGAGGAGCTGGGCATCGCCGCCGAGGACGTGCGCCCCGTCGTGGGAGACACCGACTCGGTCGGCTACACCGATGTGACCGGCGGCAGCCGCGTCACCTTCGCCACCGGCTGGGCCTGCTACGAGGCCGCCCAGGACATCAAGCGGCAGCTCTGCGAGCGGGCCGCCAGGCTCTGGGAGATCTCGTCCGACGACGTGACCTACGAGAACGGGGGCTGCGTCTCCAGGTCAGACCCCAGCAGGCGCATCACCTTCAAGGAGCTGGCCGGAAAGCTCGGCGACACGGGCGGGCCCGTCGTGGGCCGCGCCAGCGTGGACCCGCAGGGCGTGGGCGGGGCCTTCGCCGCGAACATCGTGGACGTGGAGGTGGACCCCGACACCGGCAAGACCCAGGTCCTCCGCTTCACAGTTGTCCAGGACGCCGGGAAGGCCATCCACCCCTCCTACGTCGAGGGGCAGATGCAGGGCGGCTCGGTCCAGGGCATCGGCTGGGCCCTCAACGAGGAGTACTTCTACGACTCGAAGGGCGTCATGCGCAACGCCAGCCTCCTCGACTACCGGATGCCCACCTGCCTCGACCTGCCCATGATCGACACAGTCATCGTGGAGGTCCCCAACCCCGGCCACCCCTACGGCGTGCGGGGCGTGGGCGAGGTCCCCATCGTGCCCCCGGCCGCGGCCATCTCCAACGCCATTTACCACGCCGTGGGCATCCGGATGAACTGCCTCCCGATGTCCCCCGGCAAAGTGCTGGAGGAGATCCTGAAGAAAGGATGACGGCCATGCCGGTGGTCTACATCCCGGCGCTCATGCGCGACCTCACCGGCGGGGTCGAGAGGGTGGAGGTGGAGGGCGCCACCCTCCGCCAGGTCGTCAACAACCTGGACGCCCGCTTCCCCGGCGCAAAGGCCCGGCTCTGCCAGGAAGACCGCATCCGGCCCAACGTCGCCGTGGCCGTGGACGGCGAGATCACCCGCCTGGGCATGCTCCAGACCGTCAGGCCGGACAGCGAGGTCCACTTCCTGCCGGCCGTCAGCGGCGGGTGAAAACACACGAACCGTAGACTTGTGAAAAAGGCAAAGGTGAAGATGGGCCTCCATTTTTCCCTTTGCCTTTTGTTTTTTTACGCCTATTTTAGGGAGAAACTTCCGAGGCGTCAGATAGGAGACACGCTATGGACCCCCAAAGAGCCCCAGGCCCTCTCCTGCCGGGGGCAAAAGAACTCCACGAAGGCTTGAAGAGGGCCATCTTTGAAGGCCGTTTTGAGGCCCTCCTCCTCTTTGACATCGACGGTTTTCACCAGATCAACCTGGACAGAGGCACGGAGACCGGAGATCAGATCCTGGCGCTCATCGGGGCGTCGATCCTGGAGAGAGGGTGGAGAGGGTATCGAATCGGAGGGGATGAGTTCGGCCTGATCCTCAGAGGAGGGGGGGAGGCCTTCGATGGGGAGGACTTCAGGGTTGGGGTCAGTCTCCTGATACGAGAGAAAACGGGGCTTCAGGTGACCATCTCCGGCGGAGGGGTCAGGAACCCCGGAAAAGACTTCGGCCTCGACCCCAGAATGGAGGAGGTCCTCTTTTCCGTGGCCAGTCAGCTCCTCATCCAATCGAAAAAGCAGGGGCGCAACCAGATCCTCTGGCTGCCCGATGAGCCGGTGGACTCCGCCGACATCACGAAAATCACGGTCGCTTTCTACAAAGAACTGGCCAGGATTAACACCGCGCTTGCAAGGCAGTTGGAGGTCGAATCGAGGACGGACTTCCTGACGGGGCTTTACAACAGGAGAGGGTTCGAGGACATCTTCCGGAGACTGGCGGAGGCCTCCAGGCGGAACAACAACCCCATGGCCCTGATCTACCTGGACTCGGATACCCTCAAACAGATCAACGACGCGAAGGGGCACGACGCGGGCGACCGATTTATCATGGACATGTCGATGGTGCTGAGCGATGTCGTGCGAGGTTCGGATTTTATTTCCAGGTGGGGCGCGGACGAATTCGCCGTGATCGTGGACAACACGACAAGGCAGAAGGCGCTGGCCCTGGCAAAGAGGATTCACCGGGCCATTGCGGACAGGACAGAGGGCACCGTGTCCATCGGCGTCTATTGCGGCGTGCCCCAGAGCACGGAGGAGGCCGTCAAAAAGGCGGACGAGACCATGTATAAAGTGAAACGGAGCGGAAAGAACGGAATAGGGCTTGCGGAGTAACGAACCACCTGAGCGCGGACCATCCGGCAGGCTCCCCGCAACGTCCGCGCACGGAGGCCACATGCCTGACACAACAAGAGATTATGGAACGCCCCTGGGCGATATCACCGTCGAACGCCCGGCCCCCGGCAGGCCCCACGAAGGCAAGGTCCTGGCCGCCGTCCAGGCGCACGCCGACGACATCCCCCTCTTCTGCGGGGGCGCCATCGCCAAGCTCATCCACGAGGGCTACATCGGCTACCTGATCCAGACCACCAACGACGAGAAGTGCGGCCCCACGAAGAGCCTGGGCCAGACCATCCTGAGCAACGAGCGCGAGGTGGAGGACCTGGCCCGCGTGCTCGGCCTCAAGGACGTCTTCTTCCTGGGCTACCGCAACCACTTCATGGACGAGGCCGCGGCCACGGAGCTGCGCGCCCGGCTCGTCTTCCTCTTCCGCGCCCTCAAGGTGGACACCGTCTTCACCTTCAACCCCTGGGGCCACGACGAGGAGAACCCGGACCACTCCGTCACCGGCCACGCCGTGGAGGCCGCCCGCTGGATGGCCGGCATGGACAAGGACTACCCGGAGCACCTGGCCGCCGGCCTCGCCCCCCACTCCGTCAGGGAGCGCTACTACTGGGTGGTGCGCCCCGGCCAGCCCTACAACCGGGTCGTGGACATCGGCCCCTACATCGACGCGAAGGTGGCCGCTATGAGCGTGAACAAATCCCAGGGCCCCGCCGGCGCGAACGGCTCCCGGCTCAGGGCCCGCCTGGCCGGGCAGGGCCTGCGCCTCCCGGCCCTGGACGGCGACGACGAGGCCGCGGATCGCGCCTACATCCGGCTGTTCGGCCTGCGCGAGTACCAGAGGCTCGGTCAGGAACACGGCCTGGACTGCGCCGAGGCCTTCTACGTCCCCCCGGCCGTCACCTTCATCGGCGCAGTGGACCGCGATGAGGTCCAGCACTACGTCGTGCAAAACGCGGCGCCTGTCAAATCTTCGTAAAAGGAGCCTTACATGGCACAGTTCAAGCAGGCGAGCGACATCCACGTGGGCGTGGTCGGCTACGGCGGCGCGTTCAACATGGGAAAGCGGCACCTCGGAGACATGCAGAAGGCCGGCATGACCCCCGTGGCCGTGGCGGAGGTCGACCCGGCCCGGCTGAAGGTCGCCCTGAAGGACTTCCCCGGCATCCAGGGCTACGATTCCATCTCAAGGATGCTAAAGAAATCCGACGTCCACCTCGTTGTCCTGATCACCCCCCACAACACCCACGCCAGGCTGGCCCTGCAGTGCCTGAGGTCAGGCCGTCACGTGATCACCGAGAAGCCGTTCGCCATCACGACCGCCGAGTGCGACGCAACGATCGGGGAGGCCAGGAGGCGGAAACTCCTCCTCTCCACCTACCACAACCGCCACTGGGACGGCTGCGTCCTGGAGGCGATGAAGCGCATCCGCCGGGAGAGGGCCATCGGCGACGTCTACCGGGTCGAGGCCCACATGGGCGGCTACGGCCAGCCCGGCGACTGGTGGCGCAGCAGCAAGACCATCTCCGGCGGCATCCTCTACGACTGGGGCGTGCACCTCCTCGAATACTCGCTCCAGATCATCGACTCGGAGATCGTCGAGGTCACCGGCTTCGCCAGGGCAGGCTTCTGGAAAACCGCCTGGAAGCAGGACACCAACGAGGACGTGGCCTCTGCCGTCGTCCGGTTCAAGAGCGGCGCGTGGCTGACCCTGACCATCTCCTCCCTCGAATCCAACTCCAAACCGGGCTGGCTGGAGGTCACGGGCACGCGGGGGACCTACATCTTCGACGGGAGCACCTACGAGATCACCCGGTTCAGGGAGGACCAGAAGATCGTCACCAGGGGGAGGAACACCCCCAGCCGGTGGGAGCGCTTCTACCGGAACGTCGCCGATCACCTGACGAGGGGGACGCCGCTCGTCATCACCCCGGAGTGGGCCCGGCGTCCGATCCACATCCTCGACCTGGCGAACCAGAGCGCGAAGAAAGGGACGGCGCTGAAGGCAAAGTATAAATAGCGAGGACCTGTCAGGTGTCACTCAGGGTGGTCAGAATCGTCCTGATCGGCGTCACGCTGATGGGCGTGACGGGCTGCTACCAGCCGTTCGCGCTGGTCCGGCTGGCCCAGTGGCGACTGTCCGGCCTGCTGTTCTACGTTCCGACCCTGGGCAACGGCTTCGCCCTGACGTTCGACGACGGCCCGCACCCCCTCTACACGGACCAGGTCCTGGCCATCCTGGAGCGGTATGAGGCGAAGGCCACGTTCTTTCTGATCGGCAGCCGGATCGAAAAACACCCGGGATACCTGGAGAAGATCCGGGCGCAGGGGCACCAGGTCGCCAACCACCTGTATGTGGACAGGCCGACCCTTCATCTGCAGGACGAGGAATTCGTGGAGTCTCTCGAAAAGACGGAAAGGCTGATTCAGCAGACCACGCCTGTGAAGTACTTCCGGCCCGCCAGCGGCTGGATCAGACGGGAGCAGGTGAGGCTGGCCAGGGAGCGGAACTATCAGATCGTGATCGGGTCGGCCTACGTCTTCGACACCCTGAGACCTCCTCGATGGTACATGCGCGCAGCCCTCAAGGCGATGCTGCGTCCGGGGGCCATCATCGTGCTGCACGACGGAGGCGGGGACCGCCAGAAGACCGTGGACATCCTTCCGGACCTGCTGGAGCACGCCCGGAAAGAAAACCTCATCCCGGTGACGCTGCACGAACTCGTCCAGCAGGGCGAGGAGGCAAAGCGATGAAGACGCAGTGCAAGCAAACCCAAAAGGAGCGACTCATGCCTGACCTGAAACACCTGCCCCTGCCCGCCGGACTGGTGGCGGACGCGGACGTGGCCCCGGCCGCGGTCATCGCCTTCACCGAAGGCCCTGCGGTGGACGCCGAAGGGAACGTCTTCTTCTCGGACATCCAGAACAACCGGATCATGAAGCGCTCCGCCGAAGGGGCCCTCTCCATCTGGCGGGCCGACAGCGGCCGGGCCAACGGGAACATGTTCGACGCCCAGGGCCGGCTCGTCACCTGCGAGGGCGCGGAGTTCGGGCCGGGGGGCCGCCGCCGCATCACGCGGACGGACGTGAGGACCGGGGCCGTGGAGGTCCTGACCGACCGGTTTGAGGGAAAACGCTACAACAGCCCCAACGACCTCGCGATCGACAACGCGGGCCGCATCTACTTCACCGACCCCCGCTACGGCGACCAGACCGGCCGGGAGCTGGACGTCGAAGGCGTCTACCGGATCGACCCCGACGGGGGCGTGACCCGCGTCCTCCAGCAGCCCGCCATCCAGAAGCCCAACGGCATCGCCCTCTCCCCGGACAACCGGACCCTCTACCTCGTGGACAGCAGCCCCGCGCCGGGCGGCGCCCGGAAGATCTGGGCCTTCGACATCGCCCCCGACCTCTCCCTCTCCGGCCAGCGGGTCGTCTTCGACTTTGCGCCGGGCCGGGGCGGGGACGGCATGCGCACGGATGTGAACGGCAACCTCTGGATTGCCGCCGGCGTCCATCGCGCCCGCAACCCGAATGAGACCACGGAGGTGCCCACCGGCATCTTCGTCGTCTCCCCAAAGGGGGAGATGCTCGGCCGCATCCCCATCCCGGAGGACGCCATCACCAACCTCGCCTTCGGCGGGCCGGACCTCCGGACCCTCTACATCGTCGCCGGAAAGACCCTCTTCTCCATCCGGGTGAACGTGGCCGGACACGTCGTCTACCCCAAACCGCGCGCTTAAAGGAGACCCGCCATGAAGATCATCTACGCCTTCCGTCGCGTCACCCTCCACCCCTACAACGGCGGCCTCGACCTGCCCCCCGGCGAGCACCGGGCGGCCTTCCTCAAGAAGTCGAAGGAGATCGGGTTCGAGGGCCTGGAGCTGGGCCCCTCCGACGCCCCCGAAAAGGAGGTCCGCGACCTCCGGAAGGCCCTGGAGGACGCCGGCCTCCCCTGCCGGGCCATCCGGGGCGGCGGCATCAACCTCCGCCCCAGGACCACGGGGGGCAGCCGGGCGAGCGTTGAGCGGGCCCTCCGCTACGCCTCCTGGATCGGGGCGCCGGTCCTCAACACCACCATCGGCATGCCCATGTCCAGGCCCGGAGGCCCCGGCACGCAGGTCGGCGAGCCCACGGCGCAGGGCTCCAGCCGGGAGGCGCGGGAGGAGGACTTCGAGCGCGCCGCGCGGGAACTCCGGGCCGTGGCCCCGCTCGCCTCTGACCTCGGCCTGGCCATCTCCATCGAGATCCACCAGCACTGCCTGGCCGACAACTCCTGGTCCGGCCTCCACCTGATGGCCCTGGTGGACCACCCCGGCGTGGGCCTCAACCCCGACCTGGGGAACATCTACTGGAACTACGACGTCCCGGAGGAGTCCTCCGAGGCCGCCATTCAGGCGATGGCCCCGCGCGCGAAATACTGGCACTGCAAGAACCTCCGCCGCGTCCACTTCCCGGAGTTGAGCAAGACCGTCTTCCTCCAGACCTCCCTGCCGGACGGCGAGATCGACTACCGGTTCGCGCTGACCGCCATGCGCCGGGCGGGCTATCAGGGGGACATCGCCGTGGAGGGCATCCGCCTCGGTGACCAGTTCCACGGCGACGGCAAGAGCGTGGCCTACCTCAGGGAACTGCTCAAGGAACAGGGATAGGCGATGAAAAAAGTAGGGGCGGTTCGCGAACCGCCCCTACTCACCTATCCTCAGTACATCACGAAACGTCACGAATTGGCGGCTGATGCCCAGGATCAGTCGGTTTACCCCGTAGGGGTAGGGGCGGGTCTTGGACCCGCCCGGCGATCCGATTCCACAAGGCCGACGGGCGACTCGCGAGAGTCGCCCCTACACCTGAACGATAAATCGCCTGATTTGGGCCATTTACGCCATTTCGTGATCTACTGATCCTGTCTATCCTGTTCATCCCTGTTGACCTTCCCCCTCCAGCCACGTCGCCGCAGTCAGGAGATAGGGCCCCTGTCCCCAGGGATAAAGCCC
>CAYRZX010000294.1:0-8867 GCA_964428665.1 uncultured Gemmatimonas sp. | reverse complement strand
GAACCCCGGGTGTTCAAGGGCTTTTCGAGGGTCAGCCATGTCGAACCGGACGCCGGCGTTGATCACCAGGCCCTGGAACTCCATCTTGTCCTGGAGGTAGGCCGCGTACTGGATGGGATGGAAGGGCGTCATCCCCAGCACCGGGTCCCCCTTGCCCACCAGGCGGATCTGCCGGTCGCGGGGGGACGAGAAGTTCTCCTGGTGCTGGAGCACGCTGAAGCGGGTGACCTCGAACCCCCCCTTGAAGAGGTGGCCCCTGCTGACCTGGCTGGTCAGGTCGCCCTTGAGGAGGTAGCGGGTGCGCCGGGAGAAGGTGAAGTTGTGAATGGGCCGCTCCAGGTAGAACCCCTTGCTGTCGCGGCGGATGTCCCCGGTGGCCGGGGGCACGTTGCTGGTGTCGGCCGCCGACCGCTGGTAGGAGACCCGGAGGTCGTAGAACGTCCTCGGGGAGAGGGTGTGGGTGACGACCAGGTAGAGCACGCCCTCGGTCGTGTTCAGTTTGCCCGCTGCGCTGTAGCTGGCGGGGAGGAACAGGTTCCGGGCCTGGTCGCCGATGCTGCGCGCGCCGCCGGGTGTGTTGATATTACCGGTGTCGTTGAACCCCTCGTAGCGGGCGTACACCCCGCCCAGCTTCAGCTTCAGGTCGGAACCGAGGCGGTGAGTGACGTTGCCCGACGTCTGGAAGTTGAACGGCTGCCGGTTGAGCGGGCTCGGATAGGTGGAGACGTCCCGGCTGTAGGCCGCGCTGAGGAAGAGACCGGCGTTCGGGGCGAGCGGGCCGGAGAGGGACGCCTCCAGGTAGTGCCCGGCCACGCCCGTATAGTCGGTCCGCTCGTGGACCTTCCGTCCGGTCTTCGGGTCGGTCTCGTTCACGAAGTTGGGGTCGCTCCACGCGGCGCGCCCCTCGTGGATGGGGCTGTCGTAGACGTTGGCCCCCCAGTGTTTCTTCCCTGGCGCGGTGAACCGGTACTCGCCCCAGCCCTCGTACCTGGCGCTGTTCTCCCGGGTGACCAGGCTGATCACGCCGGCCTGGGCGTTTCCGTACTCCGCCTCCATGCCGCCCGTGATCACCGTCATCTCCTGCAGGGCGCTCCTGTTGATGCCCATGAAGTTCCTGGCAGTGTAGCCGTCGTTGTTGACCAGCTTGACCCCGTCGATCTGCACGAAGGTCTCATTCTGCGAGGCGACGCCGGCCACGTCGCTGCCCCGGATGCGGAGGGCGCCGTCCAGGGACACGCCCGGCTGGAGCTGGATCAGGTCCGTGGTGCTCCGCGCCAGGGGCACGCGGCCGATGTCCACCGCGTCGATGATGTAGCGACTCGCGGTCCTGTCCGGCTCCACCGGCGGGCGCTCTGCGACCACCGTGACCTCGGCGGCCTCCAGCGCGGTCTCCTGCAGCTCAAAGTCGACGCGGGTCGTGAAGTCCGCCCGCACCACCACGTCCCGCTTGGTCGCCTTCGTATAGCCGATCAGCGACGCCTCCAACTCATACACGCCCGGCTCCACCGACAGGATCAGATAATGGCCCTCCGCGTCGGTGACACCGCCGCGGGGGGTACCCTTGATCACGATGTTGACGCCTGGCAGCGGCGCGCCTTTGGTGTCCTTCACATTACCTTCGAGTTTGCCCACCACCCCGGCCGACCCCTCCGATGGCCAGAGGACAATGAGGACCCCGGCCAGCGCCAGACAAACCAAACTGACCCTATTTTTCATGATGAAACTCCTCCTCTCCGGCCTCATAAAGCGTCTCTCCGATGGCCAGGCTACTTTGGAAAATAGAACTTGAACCGGACCCCGACGTCTAACTTCTGGAACGGAAAGACCTCCTTCATCCCCCAGGCCTCCATCGGCCGCACACTGCCCAGGATCAGGTTATACTGCCCTCTCAGGTCGAGACCCACCGTCCTGGAGGCGAAATATTCGACCCCAAAGCCGAGGCCGGCGCCGACCGTCACGTGCCGGTCCTCCACCGGCGCCAGCAGGACGCTCTGGTTCAAAGGCTCCCTGTTCTGACCCGGCCAGATCAACCCGCTGACCTTATTCCTGTACCGATAAAACCCGGACCCGATCACGAAGTAGGGGGCAGCGCCGCCTTCTTTTAGCTTTGCCCCGCCCCCTTTGAAGCGCCTCACCCAGTTTAACACGCCGCTTGTCCATACCATATCCGATTTGGCCTGGGGGCTGGCATACTCCTTCTTGTCAACCGACCAGAGGAACTTCCGATTCTCCAGCGCCCCCCCGCTATATCGGGCGTAGTGGCCCTCCACCTCGGCGCTCCACCTCTCATTCAGCACGTAGACGACGACCCCGCCGAACTTTGCGCCACCTGAGGGGAACCATTCGTTCAGCTTAAACGCCGGCAGGTCGTAATCCGCCAGGACGCCGAATCCCCACGTTCCGTCCACCTGCGCCCTGGCCGCGCCTGGCCAACCCGACGCCAGGGCCAGGCACAGAAGAGCGATCCCTGCATATCTCATAGCCCATCCTCCCTTAGAACTGGAGATAAAATAAAAAGCCTACCATTGAACTTTCAAAACGTTCAACGATAGGCCCCTCAGACACCATCACCTCTCCGCACCGAAAGGTCTACAGGCGCGCCTGATATCCCGATGTCTCAGATATAACGATCCTTTTATGTAACAAATATATCACAACCTATAGAACAGTCAAGCGTTTTTTAAAACAGACCTCACCTACCCCCTGACCCCCTCCCTCTCCCAATGGGAGAGGGAGGGGGTAATAAGGGCTTTTCTCCAAACTTGGGGGAGGGTGAGGTCTCACCCCGTCACCGCCTCCCGCAGAAATCGGGCGGCGTCCTCCGGCGGCGTGGGGTTGATGTAGAACCCCGTCCCCCACTCGAACCCGGCCACGCGGGTCAGCCGGGGGATGACCTCCAGGTGCCAGTGAAAGTCATAGGGGAGCGTGGTCCAGTAGCCCGGCCTTCTGGGCGCTGTGGAGGTGTTGGGGGCCGTATGGAGGACAAAATTGTAGGGAGGATCGTTCAGGGTCACCTTCAGACGCCGCAGGACCTCGCGCAGCGCCCTGGAAAACCCCTGCCCATCCCCTTCCGAAAGGTCTCCAAAGTCGTGGGCGTGCTGTCTGGGCGCCAGAAAGACCTCGAACGGAAACCGGGATGCGAACGGCGCCAGGGCCACATATTGCCCGTCGTCGTACACGATGCGATCCTGGGATTGCGTCTCCTGCCGGATGACATCGCAAAAGAGACAGCGTTCCCTCTGCACATAGTGCTCCCGCGCCGCGTCCAGCTCCTGCGCCACGGTCTTGGGCGTCACCGGCGTGGCGATCAACTGCGTGTGGGGGTGCGCCAGCGACGCCCCGGCGGTCACCCCGTAATTCTTGAAAATGAGGATGTAGCGAAACCTGGGGTCGCGTTTCAGGTCGTTCAGGCGCTGTCGATAGACATCGATGAGTTGCCCCACGTGCGCATCGGGGAGACCGGCCAGGTTTTGATCGTGGCATGGCGTCTCGATCACCACCTCGTGCGCCCCCACACCGTTCATTTTATCGAACATCCCCACCCCCGCCCTGTCCAGGTCCCCCTCGATCCGGAGGGCCGGGAACTTGTTGGAGACCACCCGGATGAGCCACCCCGGCCCATCGGCCTGCCCGCCGGAGTTCCGGACGGCAAAGATCTCCGGAGGGGTCTTGTCCTCGTTCCCCTCGCAGAACGGGCAGAACCCCGCCCCCCCCGGGGACGCCGGCTCCGGCGGGAAATCGGACGGCCTTCGCGCCCGCTCCGTGGCGATGATCACCCACCGCTTCTGAATCGGATCGTGCCGCAACTCAGGCATGCGCTACCCTTCCGTACACCCCGAAACGGAGAAGCGGGGAAACGGAGAAGCGGGGAAAAGTCCTCTTCTCCGTTTCTCCGGCTGTCCCTTCTCCGGCTCTGTCTTTTACCTTGGCCATCCCACGATCGAGAACGTCTGCCGGAAAAAAACCTCCTCCGCCCCGTTTTTCTGCACGTCCCCTCGCTTGCCGACCTCAAAGGAGAGGTCAAAGCGGCCCCACCCCCCCCGGAACGGGAGGCCCACCCCTGCGCCCAGGGCCGTCTCCGTCACCGCCCCCCCGCTGCCCGGCAGCCCGGCATAGTGGAGGACCTTTCGGCTGACGCCCATCCTCAGGGGAATCCTCTTCCCCCTCCCCAGAGGGTCTTCCTGCCCCGTCACATAGTTGACCCCCGCCGCCAGGCCGTAGGCGTTCCGGTAGCGAGACGGGTCCACCTCTCCCCACAGGGAGGCCGTGACATCCGCAGCCACCGCCCATTTTCCCCCCACGAAGGCCACCCCCCCCCCGAAGGAGGTGGGCAGACGCACCTTGACGGAAGAGAGAGTTTCCACCGAGAAGGGGGTCTTCAGACGGCGGGTCTGGGTAAGACTCGCCCGAGGGGTCAGAAAGGCCCCGACGCTGAACCCCCCGCCCGCCCGGTAGGCCGCTCCGACGGTCCAGCGCGCCCCCCGGTGCCCCCGGCTGATCTCGTCCTGCGAAGGGAACAGGGTGTCCGACCTTGCAAACACTCGCGTCCACGTCTCGCGGATCGTGCCGATCACGACGGCGTCCAGGCTGCCCCCCAGAAAGAGCCGGTCGTTCGACAGGCGGACCCCCATCCCGACCGAGATCGCCTGCAGGCCGCCCCGCACCTTGAGCCTCAGCGTGTCCGGCTCCACATTGCCCGGCTCGGGCTGCGCGAAGCTGAAGTTGACGCCGGTGACCGGCTCTATCCCGATGCGGAAGACCGTCCACTTTCCACGGGGCACCACCAGACGTATGTGGCCGACATCCCCCTCGGACAGCCGGTTCTCCACGAAGCGATCCTTCGCCCTGCGCTGCTCCGCCCTGAACAGGGCGGAGAGGGCCGGCCTCCGGAACGAACCGAGCACCGCCGGGTTCAGCCGGATAAAATTCTGCCCGTCCAGAAGCGCGACGCCCGCCCCCCCCATCCCGCTCCCCCGCCCGTCCGGGATCCACTCCTCGTCGCCCAGCCCGATCCCCGAAAAGACCGTGGCCGCATGCCCCCCCTCCGCAGAGACCAGCGCCAGCGCCACAGTCAGGCCGATGATCCAAGCTCGCATTGCGTTTTCCTTTCTCACTCCGTCCCCGGCGGCACAGAATACACGACCGTCAACCTCGGGTTCCTCAACACCACCCACGAGATCAGGTCCGCCCCCCCCACCGGCAGGAGGACGACGCCGTGATTCTCGACCTGTCCCGACGTCCAGGCCTGGACGACGTACGGGCCGATCTCCGAGGACAGGGAGGTCGCCCCGGACAGGACCTCCACCGTCCCGCCCTGCGCAATGCTGGTATCCCCCGTCGTCGGGTTGATGACGAGACGCTCCACCCCCAGAACGATATCCACCGGGAAGGACCCCGGCTGGGCCACCTCCGCCTCCAGACGCGCCGAGTTGATTGTCGCCCGCCTCGGCAGGCTGTCCGGGATGGAAAAGGTCAGGTAGGTCCAGTATCGAAACCCCGTCCCCACGGTCAGCGCGGTGGAGTCGGGGCCGCCCCCCTCCCTCACCCCGTAAAACGTGTCGTCCGCCGCGAGGAGGGTCAGGGTCCGCAGGCCGTCCGACCTCTCGAACGTCAGGGCCAGGCGGGGGCGGCTCAAACCCTCCTCGAGGGCGTCCGTCGCCACCCACGTGGCGAGAAACTGCGCGCCGGGGGCGGCCTGCAAGGCCACCTCCACGGTGTCCAGGACCCCTGCCGCCCTGTCCGCAACCTGAAGCCTCCCCTGCACGAAGGACGGGTCCAGGTCGATGACCGTCGTGTCCGCCTGATCCGCCATCTGGACGAAGCCGATGCGCCCCAGCGGGATCGGCGCCTCCACCCCGCGCGTCGTGTCCGCGAAGATGGACTGCTCGTCCCACCCCGCCAGGGGCCGCCACACCGTGACGGGACCGCTCCCGACGCCCTGAGCCGGCCGTCTCGTCAGCAGCAGCCGTGACCGGACGACGCGGACATCCTGCCCCCCCGCGTAGGACAGGATCGTATCCGGAGGCGCCGTGAACCGGACCAGCGCCGTCAGGCCGATCCGGTTGAGCGACCCCGCCGCCATACTCAGCAGAGACCCGTTGACGACCGGGCGAATCCCCAGATACGCCGTGGTCACTCGAGACGGGGAGATCGGATTCAGGCGGACCACCCGGCCCAGGTCTCTGCGGTCCACCAGGCCCGCCCCCACCGGGTTGGCGTTCTTCCCCCCGCACCCGGCGAGCAGGACGGCCCCACTCAGGATCAACAACCAAGCGCGACAGACAAAATGAAGCACACGAGTCCTTCCCAATTAAGTATAAGGAAACGGGGAAGGGAGAAACGGAGAAACGGAGCAGCCTCACCTCTTTCCTACTCCCCCGAAACGGAGAAGGGGGAAACGGTGAAACGGGGAGATTTTTTTCCCCGGCTCTCCGCTTCTCCGGTTCGCCGCTTCGGTTTTTATGTTCGCCGCTTCGCCGCTTCACCGGTTCTCCGGTTCCGCTTTTACCCCTTCTCCTCCGCCCGCCTCAACCCCGGCAAAAAGTAGTCCTCCGCCACCACGTCCCAGCTCATCTTCGAGGCCACCCGGTAGCCCTCCGCCAGGGCCTCCTCCATCTTTGCGCGAGATCGGGGGAGACGCCGGAACACCTGTTCGGCCACCTCCTGGCTGTTGCGGGCCTCGATCCCGTCCCGCACGTGCTGGCCGATGGCCAGGAGCCCGTCCAGCGACAGGTCCACCCCCTGCGGGAGGCGCGTGTAGTCCGCCACGATGACGCGGTCCGACCCCTTCTCCCCGGCGGCCTTGTTCACAAACCCCACGCACCCGCAGACGTTGCTCACCACGCAGATCGCCCCGAAGCTGAGCGGCTCCACCTGCGCGATCCCGAACGGCTCGTAGATCGACTGCCCGAACTCCACGTCCGCCCCCTTCCGCAGGTCCATGAACCCCATCCCCTCCGGCATCCGGTCCCCGCACGCCCTCCGGTCCCACCCGAACTGATTGACGTAGACGACCCGGATCGCCTTTGCCCTGGCGTTGAAGGCGTCCACGCCCACGTGGAAGTCCGCCTCGTAACCCACCAGGTCGGGATAGCCCACGCGGTGATTCACCGGCCAGCCGTAGTCCCGCTCCATCCGCCGGACATCCTCCGGGCTGCGCGGCCCCACCAGCGTGGACAGGATGAACAGGACCCCCTTCTCCCCGGCCCGCTGGAACATCCCGTCCAGGTGCTCCAGCACCCGGATGTCCCGCCACAGCGCCTTGCTCGGCACCAGGCGCGTGACGTGCGTGAGGATGAAGTCCGGGCGAACCCCCACCAGGGCCTCCGCATACTTCTGGAGCCTCTGCTTCGCCGCCATCTTTTCGTCCAGCGTGATCCGGAACGCCGGGATGCCGTTGTACACGAGGTCCACGGGGACCTCGCCGAACGCCTTCCCCATGAACCCGAACTCCCTGACGACGTAATCCCCCACCGCGAACAGGTTGTCGCACCGCCACGACTGCGCCACGAGGGCGTGTTTGTAGAAGTGGGACTGGTCCCCGAACACGTCGTGGACGTATTTCCCCTCCGCCATTGCCCGCTCCATGACGTTGTAGAACCGCGTGTCGTGGCCGATGTGCCCCTCCACGATCGGGCGCATCGTGGCCACCTCGTGAGCGTAGAACACGGCCCGGAACCTCCGGTCCCCCCCCATCCGGCGCTCCAGAAGCGCCTTCAGCGCCAGGGGCATCCCCATGTATTCGTGGGAGATGATGAAGCGGGCCCCCTCCTCGTCCTGCGTCAGGAGCTGCAACAGGGCGTAGGCCGGCTCCGCGAGCCGCATATACTGCTGATAGTCGCCCGACGCCTCGTACCGGTCCGACTGGATGCCGAAGGCGCGGTAGAGATTATATTTGAAGTTGTTCTCGATCCGGGGCGTCAGCGCGGAGGCGTCGATCAGCAGGATCTCCGGGTGCGTCGTGATCCCCGCGTCCCGGTCCGAGAAATTCCGGATGCCGTAGACGACGTTGACGTTGTACCGGTCCTCGACCTGCGCCATCTGGGCGCGCATGCCCCGGCGGTCCACCCCCGTGATGGAGGAGTAGATCACCTCGCCGTTCCGCTCGACGGCCTCCTCGTCGTTCAGCGAGAACAGGGGGCCGAGCAGGATCGTCCGCCCCACCGCCTCCTGGTAGCGCCGCGACGTCAGAAGCCCCTGCAGCACCGCCCCGATCCCCCCGATCTTGTGGAGCGCCTCGTGCGTCAGGTGAATGACCGTGCTCATAAGCCCCTCCCTCCTCAATCCATCATCATATTAATACACCAGCTCACCAGACTGATGACGAACGCCCCCTTCACCGCCGTCCAGAGCCCGTCGATGTGGAACCCCTGGACGAAGTGCGCCAGCACCCACAGGATCAGGCCGTTCACCACGAATGTCAGCAGCCCCAGGGACAGGACGTAGAACGGGAACGCCACGATGAACAGGACGGGTTTGACGAAGGTGTTGATGATGCCCAGCAGCAGCGCCACCACGACAATCGTGCCAGGCGTGTCGGCCCTGATGCCGGAGAAGAGATACGTCGCCACCAGCACCGCCAGCGCCGTGCTGGCCAGCCGGACCAGAAAGCTGAGCATCGCCTGCCCCTCCCATCATTTTACCGCAGAGAACGCAGAGAGCGCAGAGGTTAGAAAGTTCAAAGTTCAAGGTTCAAAGTTGGGACGTTGAACCTTGAACCTTCCAACCTTGAACATTTTTTCTCCGCGTCCTCCGCGCGCTCTGCGGTAAATGCCTTCAATAGACCTTGTCAATCACAATGTCCACCCCTTTTTGCCCCGGCTTCACGGGCGTCTTCGTCCCCCCCTCCATGTCTCCGGGGTCCGGCT
>CAYRZX010000293.1:0-8897 GCA_964428665.1 uncultured Gemmatimonas sp. | reverse complement strand
TCGTCAAAAACTTTTCGTAGTAGGAGCGATTTCTTTACGCTGTAGGATTAGGCTGCAATGGAAATCTCTAAATGATCCGTCTTCTGGAGCAATGCCCTTGCGGCGCGCCCAAGCCCCTCCGGCGTTTGAGGAGTGCCCTTTCTTTTGTCCAACTTTTCTTTGGGCAAGCAAAGAAAAGTTGGAACACACAAAAGGATTTCCATGGATCACTTCATCCTCTCCCCCACCGGCTCCACGCGGGGCACGGCCTACACCATGAGCAACAAGGTCCTCACCCACGACGGAAAGACCCACGTCGCCTGGCTGGACCAGATCCACAAGACCTATGTGAGAACCCTGGATCACGCCACCGGGGCCTGGGGTGAACCCATACTTGTCGGAGACGGCAAGGACAACCACGCCGGCGCCGCCTTCGCGGTGGACTCGGAGGGCCGCTTCCACCTGGTCTATGGCCCGCACAACGGCCCGATCAGCCATTCGATCAGCGCCGCGCCCAACAGCGTCGAGGCCTGGGCACACCAGCCTCCCTTCGGCGGGACCAGCGCCACCTATCCCAGCCTGGTCTGCGATAAACAGGACACCCTGCACGTCTGCTATCGCGGGGCGTTCGGGGACGAGCGCCCCCGCGTCCTGATGTACCAGCGGAAACCTAAAGGGGAGGGCTGGTCCGGCCAGGTGGCCCTGGTGAACCCGGAGGGACCCCCCGCCTACACGCAATATGAGAACGCCCTGCATCTGGCGTCGGATGGGACCCTTTACCTGGCCTACCACATCGTCCGGGCGGAGCGCGATGACCACAGCAGGGTGCGCGGGATGGGCTTCGGCCTGATGCGTTCTGCGGACGGGGGAAAATCCTGGACGGCGATGTCCGGGGAACCCCTCACGCTCCCGACCACCCCCGCCTCCCCCTGCATCATCGAATTCGACGAGCGCCTGGACGTGCGCGTCGGCAACGCCGCCTGCGACGCGCAGGGCAACCCCTATTTCACCCTCCATCGCTGGGAGATGGACGTCCCACAGACCTTTCTCTACCGGTGGCGAAACCGCTGCTGGGAGGAGGTCCCCCTCCTGCCGGAGGCGCAGAAACTCTGCGAGGACTGCGCGATGGCCGATGTCTGCGCCCTCAGCATCTCCGAAGACAACATCCTCTACGCCGCCGCTGTCGTCTGCCAGAAGGGAGACGGCTGGGGAGGCCCCACGAACGCCGTGATCCTCCTCACCTCCCGCGACCTCGGCGAGACCTTTTCGGGATACAGGGTCTCCCCCGAAGACCCGACGACCCCCGACTGGCTCCCCGGCCTGGAGCGGCACACCGGCCACAACCGGGTCAAAACCCCTTATCTCATCTACACCCACGGCCACATGGGCGAGGGACTCAGCCCGGACCTCCACACCGAGATCCGCTTCGTCTCTCTAAAGGAGGTCGTGCGCCGTGAGGAGGAGGCGATCAGGGGAGACATCGCCGGGGTCGAGCGCCTCAGCGACATCGCTTTCACCGACACTCAACGTGAGAAGATCCGGAAGCGCGTGGAGGGCTGCCGGGTCCGATACCGCCGCCTGCGCGAAGCGCCCGTCGGCTACGACACGGAGCCTCCCACTGTCTTTCTCCCTGGGACTTCCGAATCCCTGAGGCGACAGGGACGAAGCCGGAAACCGCTCAGACTGAGTGAGGCCGATTCCGTCCAGCGCCCCGCCTCATCCGACGACCTGGCCTTTTTGCCCGTGACCGCCCTCGCGCGCCTCATCCGGACCCGCCAGGTCTCCCCCGTCGAACTGACCCGCCTCTACCTGGACCGGTGCAGCGCCTATGGCCCGCGCCTCCACTGCATCGTCACCCTCACCGAAGACCTCGCCCTCAAGCAGGCGAAAAGGGCCGAGGCCGAGATCGTGAAGGGGCGCTATCGCGGCCCCCTGCACGGCATCCCCTATGGCGCGAAGGACCTCCTGGCCACGAAGGGCATTCGCACCACCTGGGGCGCGACCCCGTTCGAGCATCAGGTCGCCGACCGGGACGCCACCGTGGTCGAGCGCCTCCACCGCGCCGGGGCCGTCCTCGTCGCCAAGCTCTCGATGGGCGCGCTGGCCATGGGCCCCCACTGGTTCGGCGGGACCACCCGCAACCCCTATAATCCAGAGCAGGACTCCAGCGGGTCCTCCGCCGGGCCGGGCGCGGCCACGGCCGCCGGACTGGTGGGCTTTAGCATCGGGTCCGAGACGCTCGGCTCCATCGTCTCCCCCGGCCACCGGTGCGGCGTCGTCGGCCTGAGGCCCACCTACGGCCGCATCAGCCGCCACGGCGCGATGGCCCTGAGCTGGACGATGGACAAACTCGGCCCGATGTGCCGGGGCGTGGAGGACTGCGCCGCCGCGCTCCACGCCATGTATGGCCCCGACGGAAAGGACCGCAGCGTGGCCGATGTCCCCTTCAACTACCCCCCGGACCGTCGCCTCTCCGACCTCCGGGTCGGCTACCTCGCCGCCGAGTTCGAGGAGGTCAAAGACCCTGCGGAGCGGTCCGCCGACCGGGCCGCCCTCGACCTCCTCCGGTCCCTGGGCGCGGACCTGCAACCCGTCCAACTGCCCGACTCTCCCCTCGACGCCGTCCGGATGGTCCTGTTCGTGGAGGCCGCCGCCGCCTTCGACGACCTGACCCGGAGCGGCGCTGTGGATGTGATGACAGACCGGGACAAGAGCACCTGGCCGGACGAATTCCGGACCGCGCGGACCGTGCCGGCCGTGGACTACCTCCGGGCGCAGCGCGTCCGGACGCTCCTGATGCGGGACATGGAGGCCCTCCTGGAAAAGTGGGACCTCCTCATCGCCCCGGCCTTCGGTCCCAATCTGACCGTCACGAACCTCACCGGCCACCCGGCCCTCCTCGTCCCGTGCGGCTTCCCGAACGGCCTCCCGCGCGGCCTGACCCTCATCGGCGCCCTCTACGACGAGGCCACGCTGCTGATGGCCGGCCACGCCTACGAGCAGGCCACGGAGTGGCATCTCCGAAGGCCGGACCTTTCAAAGCTCCAAACCCTTCCTCCTTGACATTCGACCCGCTTCGGCGCATATTCTTCCGTACGGTTTTTGGGCAGACAGGAGGAAGCTGCGATGGAACTCCTTATTGAGCCTCGCGCCCATCTCTGGACGCGCAGCGAATATTACAGGATGGCTGAGGCAGGGCTGTTCGAGGGAAGACACGTCGAGTTGATCGAAGGGCAGGTCATCGAGATGAGCCCGATGAGGAGCCAGCACGCCACGGCTGTGGCGCTCGTCGCCAGAACGCTGGATAGGATTTTTGGAAAAGGCCATTTCGTGAGGTGGCAGATGCCCCTCACGGCCGGTGAGACCTCTGAGCCTGAGCCTGACGTGGCCGTTATCGCGGGGGATGTGCGGGACTACAGGGAGGCACATCCCACCACTGCTGTCCTCATTGTGGAGGTGGCGGACACCTCGCTGGCCTATGACAGGTCCGAAAAAGCGAGCCTGTATGCGAAGGCCGGAATCCCGGACTATTGGATTCTCAACCTCATCGACCGGCAACTCGAAGTCCGCCGCGGCCCCGGGCCGGATGCGACGCCATCCTTCGGGTTCGGCTATGCGGACGTAAAGGTTCTGCCGTCGGTGGACTCTATCACGCCCCTCTCCATGCCCCAGGCAACTGTTGCCGTATCCGACCTGTTGCCGTGATTTGATCTCTATGGCCCTTCCCGCAGACCTTGTCAAAAAAATAAGATCCGCCGTGGACCGGCAGCGCCTCCTGGACACGGCCGTGGCCCTCGTCTCGGTCCCCAGCCCCACCCGGAGCGCCGGCGCGGTCGCCGACCGCCTCTCGGACATCCTCCGGCAGGACGGCTTCGCCGTGGAGCGGCCCGTGGCAGACTGGCCCGAGGCCCCCGCCGTCGTTGTGCGGCTCAACGCGGATGCGCCGGGCCGGACGCTCCAGTTCGACGGACACCTGGACACCGTCCACCTCCCCTTCGTCCCGCCCCGTGTGGAGGACGGCGTCCTCTGCGGCTCCGGCGCGTCCGACATGAAGGGCGGCATCGCCGCCTGCGTCGAGGCCCTGCGCGCCCTGCGCGAGACCTCCGCCCTGACGGCCGGCGGCCTCCTCCTCACCGCTCACGACCACCACGAGGGCCCCTGGGGGGACCGCCGACAGCTCCACGCCCTGATCGACGCGGGCTACGTCGGCGACGCCGTCCTGCTCCCGGAGTACCTGGCGGACCGCCTCCCCGTCGCCGGGCGCGGCATGGCCATCTTCGAGGTCCTCATCCGCCGGGAGGGCCAGGCCGCGCACGAGGTCCTGCGCCCCCACACGGAGCCAAATGTCCTGGATGCAGGCGCGGAACTCGTCGTCCGCCTCCGCGACCTGCGCGAGCGGCTGAAGGCCAATGCCCACCCGCACGCCGGCTGCGACGCCGCCTTCGTCGGCAAGATCGTCTCCGGCGAAATCTACAACCAGCACCCCGTCGAGTGCCGCGTGCACGGCACGCGCCGCTGGATCACCCCGGGCACGGCGGACGCCGTCCGGTCGGACTTCTATAAGCTGCTCGACGACCTCGCCCGCGCCAGCCGCACGGCCATCACCGCCGACTTCGCCGTGCAGGGGGACGCCTTCCGCATCGAGGCCTCCGACCCCCTCGTGGCCGCCTTCCAGGCCGCGCACGCAGCCGTCGCCGGCCATCCCCTGCCCCTCGGCGGCAAGCCCTTCGTGGACGACGGCAACACCTTTGCATCCATGGCCGGCATCCCGGCCCTCACCCACGGCCCCGACGCGAAGGGCGCGCACACCCTCGAAGAGCGGGTCCCCGTGGACGAACTCGTGCGCCTCGCCCAGGTCTACGCCCTGACCGCCGTGAGTTACTGCGCCTATCCAGAGGGCCGACCATGATCGGTGGCCTCTCCCTCACCGAACTCCGCGACCTCTACCGCCATCTCCTCTTCGACGAGTTCATCCCCTTCTGGCACGCCCACGGGATCGACCGGGAATTCGGCGGTTTTGTGTCCGCCGTCCCCGGCCAGCCTGCCCCCGCTACCAGGAACGGCTGGGACCAGGGCCGCGGGATCTGGACCTTCGCGCATCTCTACAACCATCACGACCCGGACCCCCGCCACCTCGAGGCCGCGCAGAGGGCGCGGGCCTTCATGCTCCGGAATGGACGGGATGAGAAGGGCGACTGGGTCAGCGGCCTGACCCGTGAAGGCCGGGTCACCGTGGGGGCCATCAACGTCTACACAGACATCTATATGGTCCACGGCCTGGTCGAGCTGTTCCGGGCCGACGGGGACCCGGAGGGCCTCCGCGTGGCCGCGCAGACCGCCCGGCGCATTGCCGAGCGCATCGCAGCGCCCGACTTCCAGCACTCCCTGTCCGTCTACACCCGGCCCCACCGGGTGAACGCCGTCTGGTTCTTCTACCTGTCCGCGCTCACCGACCTGTTGCAGGTCTTCCCGGACGAGGGCCTGGAGGGGCAGGCGGCGGCGTGCGTCCGCAACATGCTGGAGCGACACCTCGCCCCCCGGACCGGCCTCTTCATCGAACTCCTGACGCCCGACTTTTCGCGATTTGACGACGACCAGGGCCACGAGGTCATGCCCGGCCACTCGGCCCAGGCCTGCTGGATGCTCATCGAGGAGGCCCGGCGCAAAAAAGACCTTGCCGTTTTCCATCAGGCCGTTGAGACCCTGAGGCGGCACATCGAGGCCGGATGGGACCCGGAATACGGCGGCGTCTTCTACCTGATCGACGACCGCGACCTCCGCGTCGTGGACCCCGGCAAGAACGCCTGGCAACAGGAGGAGTTCCTGGTGGCGCTCACGGAGGTCTACGAGTATACCCATCTCCCCTGGGCGTCAGAGTGGTACGGCCGGGCGCATCAATGGGCCTTCGAGAAGCTCACCGACCGCCAGCACGGCCAGTGGCACACCGTGGCCGACCGGCAGGGCCGGCCCCCGGCGGCCCCGACCCGCAAGGACCTCTACCACTACCCCCGGATGCTCATGCGCAACCTGGAGAGCCTGGAGCGGCAGATCCGCCGGGGAGGTCAGGTCGCGGACCCGTTTGTGTGATCGCGAAGAACAATGCGCTTGACATCCTCCGCGGTTTTGGTATATTTATCACATAATTATTCTAAAATTGAAATAATTATGTAATCCCTTTTTAATCCTACTTGTGATGGGGGATGATGTCCATGATCAAAAAGGCGATGCTGGCGCTGGAGGACGGCACGGTCTACGAGGGACGGGCGTTCGGGGCGGAGGGGGAGAAGGAGGGAGAGGTCGTGTTCAACACGAGCATGACCGGCTACCAGGAGATCCTGACCGACCCCTCCTACAAGGGGCAGATCGTGACCATGACCTATCCCCTGATCGGCAACTACGGCGTCAACCCCAACGACTTCGAGTCGAAGGGGCCCTGGGTGGAGGGGTTCGCGGTCAAGGAGTACTGCGACTATCCGAGCAACTGGCGCAACCGGGAGCGCCTCGGCGACTTCCTGAAACGCCACCACATCATCGGCATCGAGGGCATAGACACCCGCGCCCTCACCAGGCGGACGCGCACCGTGGGGGCCATGAAAGGCGTCCTCTCCACGGTGGACCTCGACCCGCACAGCCTGGTCCGGAAGGCCAAGGCCTCCCCCGGCCTGATCGGCCGCGACCTGGTCCGGGAGGTCACCTGCGCGGAGCCTTATCGCTGGGACGAGGGCCTCTTTGACGTCCTCCAGGGCCGGCCCCACCGGGTCGAGCGCCGCCCCTTCAGGGTGGCCGCCTACGACTTCGGCATCAAGCAGAACATCCTCCGTAACCTGGTCCAGAGCGGCTGCGACGTGGCCGTCTTCCCGGCGTCCGCAGAGCCGGAGCAGCTCCTCGAACTCAACCCCGACGGCATCTTCCTGTCCAACGGCCCCGGCGACCCGGAGGGCCTCCCCTACGCCGTGGACAACATCCGCAGGCTGATCGGCGTCAGACCCATCTTCGGCATCTGCCTGGGCCACCAGCTCCTCGGCCTGGCCTTCGGCGGCCGGACCTACAAGCTCAAGTTCGGGCACCGGGGGGCCAACCAGCCTGTCCGCCGCCTGGAGACCGGCAGGGTGGAGATCACGGCCCAGAACCACGGCTTCGCCGTCGACATGGACTCCCTCAACAGGGACGAAATCGAGCTGACCCACGTCAACCTGAACGACAACACCGTGGAAGGAATGCGCCACCGGAGACTCCCCGTCTTCTCCGTCCAGTACCACCCGGAGGCGTCCGCCGGCCCGCACGACGCGGCCTACCTGTTCCAGGAGTTCATCCGGCTGATGTCACGCGGTTAATCTTTTTTTCTTCTCGCCATTCTCCATGCCGCCCGGAACGGCCAGAAGAGGATCTTAAGCGCCCCGTCCAGAACGGCGATGCCGACCCACATCAGAAACCCGAACCCCCGGAAGATGGGCCGGCAGATCGGGTGGAGAAACGTCGCCTTCTCATACAGCAGCGCCGCCCCCACGATGCCCACCAGCACCCCCGCCTTCAGGGTCTCACCGATCTTCAGCACCCCTTCGTGCTCCAGGATGATCTGTACCCCCAGGTAGAGCACCAGGACGTAGGCCGCCGACTCCAGGATGGGGTGCGTCTTGATGACCCGGACGCAGAACATGGCCGCCACCCGCATCAGGACCACGGCGATCAAGATGCCGATGGTCAGCGCCAGCATGTCCCTCGTCAGCGCCACCAGCGCCACGACGTTGTCCAGCGAAAAGACCACATCCACCGTCTCCACGGCCACCACCGTCCGCCAGAACCCCCACTGGACCGCCCGGTGCTCGGCCTCCGCCTCCTCATCTCTGCCGCTCAGGTGTCGCGCGCCGAGCTGAATCAGATAGATCGCGCCGAGGAAGGCGAAGACCGGGTACTGGATCACGACCCCGGTGATCAGGAGGAGGCCCAGCCGGCCCAGGATGGCCCCCGCGATCCCCACCTGAAGCGCCGCGTTCTGCTGGTTGTGGTTCAACCTCCGGATCGGGCCGGGAAGGAACCTCGTCAGCGGTTGCAGCGGTTGTATCCACTTGGGCCACGGAATCGGCTTATCCTGCGGCAGATGGCTGACCATCGCCGCGATGATCAGGGCGTTGTCCCCATCCAGCAACAGGTCCAGAATCAGTATCCCGATCACCACGGAGATCATCTGGCCGATCTCAAGCTCCATCCGTTCCCCTCCCTCCACAAAAGTTGACCACAAGACCACTGACCACTGACCACAAGACCATAAGGCTTTTGCATTAGTCCTGTGGTCCTGTGGTCCTGTGGTCCTTCCGCGTCCGCCAGACAAAACTCGCCATACCAGCGGTGAACAGGACCAGCGCCGACAGCACGACCGCCGGAGGCAAATGCGCCTGAGGGTCGAGCGCGTCCACAGAGTAGCGCCGTCCGACGTTCAGCGCCGCCAGGGAGAGCAGGTTGTTCGTGCCGTGGGCCACGATCCCGGCGTAGAGGCTGTCGGTCCGGTGGACGATGAAACTGATGAAGACGCCGATCAGCAGCAGCGGGATGAACTGCCACGGGTTGAGGTGGACCAGCGCAAACAGCGCCCCCGACCCCACGACCGCCGCGCGGGCCCCGAACCGGTGCCGGAGCCCGGTCAGGGTCAGGCCCCGGAAGATCATCTCTTCGGACACGGCGGGAAACAGGGAGATGGTGATCACGGCCCCCAGAAGGTCCGGCGCGTCGCGCACCGTCAGAAGGTCCTCCATCTTCACCAGGAATTCCGTGAATTGATCCGGCATCGGCAGGAACGGCGCGGTCAGGGCCTGGACCTCGGCCAGGAGCACGGCGAAGACCGCCGTCAGAAAAACGGCGTGGATGACGGCCCCCGCCCCAATCCCGTTGAGCAGGAGCACCCGCCTCGGCGACATCCCCCA
>CAYRZX010000292.1:6216-8946 GCA_964428665.1 uncultured Gemmatimonas sp. | reverse complement strand
GGCCTACGTGTCCTTTGCGTCCGCGGTGGTCCTCTCGTTCGGGCTGATGGCCATGAGCCCGGAGGACAAGCTGACCCTGGCGCGGGCGGTCTCGTCCTCGACCATACAGGCCGGGCACTGGATGTTCTCCTGGCTGATCGATCTGTTCAACGTGCGGAGCGAGAACCGCATGCTGAGGGAGCAGAACCTCCGGCTTTCGCTGGAGCTGGTGAAACTCCGGGAGGAGCGCCTCGAAAACCTCCGGCTCCGGGGCCTGTTGAACTTCAAGACCAGGGTGTCGTATCCCTACATCCCGGCGGAGGTGGTCGCCCGCGATCCGGGCAGACTTGCGAACACGATCCTCATCAATGTCGGGCGGAGGGAGGGGGTGGAGGACCGGATGGCGGTGGTGAACTCGGACGGGCTCGTGGGCAAGGTGCTCACGGCCTCCTCCGAATCCTCGGTGGTGCAACTCCTCCAGGACCGGAACTGCCGGGTGAGCGCGGTGGTGCAGCGCCCCGAGCGGGCGCAGGGGATCGTGCGATGCGAGGATGGGAAGTTCTATCTTCAGGATGTGCCGTTGCGCAGCGCCGTCGAGGTAGGCGACGTGGTGGTGTCGTCCGGGGTCGGGGGGATCTTTCCGGAAGGTCTCCTGATCGGAACCGTCGAAGAGGTGGGGCAGGACCAGACGGGGCTGTTCCAGGAGGTGGTCTTAAAACCGGGCGTCGACTTCTCCTCGCTGGAGGAGGTGTTCGTCCTGCAGGGGGGCCGGGGCTTCGTCCGCTCCGTGGAGAGTCCTTGACAAGGCATTTTCATTTGTGTATACTTAGACCCTGTTCGATCCACGGCCATTGAGGCGTCTATGACCCGTCGAGGCAGATGGGTTGTGTGGGGCGTGATCTCGGTTGGGGCCCTGTTAACCCTGTTCGTGTGGGTTGCAGGGCGGTCAGGGGGCGGAGGCGGGTTTTCGGGCGTGGGGCCGTTCCGCAAGGTCGGGCTGGTGGAGATTGAAGGCCCGATCCGCTCCTCCTCCTCGGTGGTGCGGCAGCTCAAACACTACGGCAGGGACCGGTCGATCCCGGCCCTGGTCATCCGGGTGAACAGCCCGGGCGGAGAGGTGGGGGCCACCCAGGAGATCTATGCGGAGATCCTGAGGTTGCGCCAGGAGGGCAAGCGGGTCGTGGCGTCCCTCGGCAGCGTGGCCGCGTCGGGGGGGTATTACGTGGCCGTGGCCGCGGATACCATCGTCGCCAACCCGGGGACGCTCACCGGGAGCATCGGCGTCGTCCTCGAACTCTTCAACTTCGAAGGGCTGCTTCACAGGCTGGGGCTGAATTTTTACGTTATCAAAAGCGGCAAGTACAAGGATGTGGGTTCGCCCCTCCGTCCCATGCTCCCCGAAGAGCGCGAGATGCTTCAGGGGGTGACGGACGACACGTTTGAGCAGTTTGTGGAGGCCGTGGCGGCGGGCCGGCGGTTGAGCCGGGAGGCGGTCCTGAAGCTGGCCGACGGGCGGATCTTCACCGGGCGACAGGCAAAGGCCCAGGGGCTGGTGGACCTGCTCGGCAATTATGAGGACGCCGTCGCCACGGCGGGCGAGATGAGCGGCCTGGGGCGGCGTCCCGACACGGTCAAGGAGGGCGGGCCGGGGCGGTGGGAGGCCCTTTTGAAGCGGCTGGACTCTGAACTGTCTTCGTTTTTTATCCAGCGCATTTCCGCGCGCTATTCTATCCAGGGATTCTGACGACCGGGGGGGAACGTGACCAAAGCCGACATCGTGGACCGGATCGCCGGCGCGACGGGCCTGACGAAGACGGACACCGCGGCGATCGTGGAGGGGTTTCTCACGACAGTTGCGGAGGCGTTGAGCGACGACCATCACATCGAGATTCGAGGGTTCGGGACGTTCAAGGTGGTGCGCCGGGCGCCCCGCACAGGGCGGAACCCCAAGACGGGCGAGGTCGTCAGCATCCCCTCCCGTCCTGTTCCGGTGTTCAAGCCTTCGCGGGAATTGAGGTCCCAGATCGAAAAGAGAAAATAAGGGGGTATGGCGGTATGCCCCGGCAGGCGAGGAGGTGATCGGGTGCCGAGCGGAAAGAAGCGGAAGCGTCAGAAGATTGCGACCCACAAGCGCAAGAAGCGGCGGCGGAGAGACAGGCACAAGAAGAAGCTGCGGTAGTGGGATGGGCTATTAGCTCAGTTGGATAGAGCGTTGGCCTCCGGAGCCAAAGGCCGCAGGTTCGAGTCCTGCATAGCCCACCATGATCAGGAGGAAGCGAGTCGGTCTCGCTTCCTCCTTTTTATCTTTGACAGGCCCTCACAGGGACATGATCCAGATTACCCCTTCCATCGCCGTTCACGAGAGCGAGCTCCAGGAGGAGTTCATACGCGCCTCGGGGCCGGGCGGCCAAAACGTGAATAAGGTCGCCACGGCGGTCCAGCTCCGCTTCGACGCCGCCCGGTCGCCCTCTCTGCCCGAGGAGGTTCGCGAGCGCCTGCTTTCCCTGGCGGGAAGGCGAATGACCGAAGACGGGGTTCTGATCATCACCTCCCGCCGGTTCCGAACGCAGGAGCGGAACCGGCAGGATGCGCTGGAAAGACTCGTCGAGTGGGTGCGCAGGGCTGCCGTCAAGCCCAGGCCCCGACGCGCCACAAGGCCCACGCAGGCGTCGAAGCTGCGGCGGCTGGAGGAGAAGAGGCGCCGGGGCCAGACCAAGCGCGTACGGCGGTCGGTCCCGCGCGACGAGGATT
>CAYRZX010000292.1:0-6116 GCA_964428665.1 uncultured Gemmatimonas sp. | reverse complement strand
AAGGAGGTGGGAATATGACCGGTCATAGAGGGATTCCCCCGGAACAGCTGAAAGAGATTCTTGAAAGGCACCGGGAGTGGGTGGAGTCCAAAGGCAAAAAAGGGAAGAGGGCCTCTCTCGCGCTGGCCAAGCTCTGGGGGGCCGGCCTGGAGGGGGTCGATCTCTCCGGGGCCGACCTGGGGGAGGCCATCCTGGTGAGGGCCAACCTCGCGAGGGCGGTTCTCGTGGGGACCAACCTGGCAAAGGCCAACCTCTTTGAGGCCAGCCTGAAGGGGGCGAATCTTCAGGAGGCCAACCTGAAGGGGGCCAATCTGGAGGGCGCGGACCTCTCCACGGCCAATCTGGCGAGGGCCAGTCTCTCCGGGACCAACCTGGAGGGGGCCAATCTCTCCGGGGTCAATCTGCGGAGAGTCTACCTCATGAGGGCCAACCTCCTGGGCGCCGATTTAAGGGACGCGACCGGCCTGACCGTGGCCCAGGTCCAGTCGGCGATTGTAGACAAGAAGACCAGGCTCCCGGCCTATCTGAACCTTTAGCGCGAGGAGAGAGGATGCCGCTCGATCCGGTACGCGTCCGCTACGTGACGGAGTTCACGAAGCTCAGCCTCTGGTACGTGCATAAGGTCCTTCACGAGGGGGAGGCGGATTTCGCCAGAGCGGTCAACACGCGGGTGAACATCTACCGGAATACCTCGCTCTACGACGGGCAAAACCACCCGGCGCACGGGGAGGTGGGGCCGGAGTGGGGGGAGGTCCTGGCCCGGCTGAAGGAGATTTATGACCGGCATCGGGACGACCCATCCTCGGCGTCGTTCGAGGCGGAGGGGCTGGCCTTGCTCTGGCCCTGCCTGGAGGGGCGTCTCGGGAGGGGCCAGGGGCGAGGGGGCTCGCGGCCGGACCGGCCCTACGAGTGCTGGACCTTCGACTACAATCGCCCTGACCGGCTCAGCATTCACATCGCCAATGTCTACCGGCCCAGGTCGCCGCTGAGCGACATGCGGGTCCCCTTCGCGGCCTCCCTGTTCCGGCTGCTGCGCGACTCCCGGACGCGGCGGCCTGAGGTGGAGGTGGTCCGCTGCGGGAGCTGGCTGAACTCGATGCCCCCGTTTCAGGCGCTCTTCCCGGATCCCTGGATGCAGAGCGCCCGTCCAAGCCTGGAGGTCCGGTACACGATGGGCCACTGGGGGCAGTTCGAGGACCGAAAGGGGGACTTTCACACCCGGAACGGCGCGGCGTTCCGGGAGACGGGGGCGTTTCCGTACGCCTGCCTGACCTGCGAATGCCCGATCGAGAAGGTCCTCGCGCACCTGAAGAAGGATCCGCAGATTTCTCAGATTGCACAGATTCAAACCCCTTCTGCGAAATCTGTGTAATCTCAGTAGATCACGAAATGGCGTAAATGGCCCAAATCAGGCGATTTATCGTTCAGGTGTAGGGGCGACTCTCGCGAGTCGCCCGTCGGCCTTGTGGAATCGGATCGCCGGGCGGGTCCAAGACCCGCCCCTACCCCTACGGGGTAAACCGACTGATCCTGGGCATCAGCCGCCAATTCGTGACGTTTCGTGATGTACTGAATCTGCGGATTTTCAAAGGAGGTGGAGGGTTCAGGGGTTTTCCCGGATCACCAGCGTCTGGTCCGCCTTCACGTCGGTCAGGCGCTGAATCGCCCCGCCCGGCCACCACCGCACCTCCACGATGTCTGCCCGGTCTCTTCCGCCCAGCCCGAAGTGCAGTCGCAGGTCATTCCCGGACAGATAGCTGTATCCCGCCCTGACCTCTCGAGACTGCGTCACCCCGCCTGACGTGACCCGCACCCTCGCGCCGATGCCGTCCCGGTTGGAGAGTGCTGAGTGCTGAGTGCTGAGTGCTGAGTGCTCTTTTGTCTTTTGACTCAGGACTCGTGACTCAGGACTCAGGACTGTCTTTGCTCCTCCCACCAGCTTCACCCGTATCCAGTGGTTCTGATTCCCCCCCTCGTTGCGGAGCAGCCTCGCCTCGCGGCCGCAGTTCATCTGCAACAGGTCCACGTCCCCGTCCTCGTCAAAGTCCCCGAAGGCCGCCCCCCGGCTGACCTCCTGGACGACAAAGTCGGGCCCCATCTCCGATGAGACATCGGTGTAACGCCCCCTGTCGTTGCGGAACATCTGCGGGCGCTCCTCGTAGCTCAACGCGTCGCTGATCCGGTGGATATGGTCCTGGATGTGGCCGTTGACGATCAACACGTCCTGGTCCGCGTCGTTGTCGAAGTCCAGAAAACCGGCCCCGAAGCCGAGGAACAGGAGGCCGTCCTTGCCGATGCCGGTCAGAAAGGCGACGTCCGTGAAGGTCCCGTCTCCGTTGTTGCGGTAGAGCATCTTGGGCTCGAACGAGAAGGTCGTCAGGACCAGGTCAGGGTGTCCGTCGTTGTCGAAGTCTCCGGCGTCCACCCCCATGCCCGCCAGGGCCTTCCCCTCTCCGCTGAAGGCGACCCCCGCCAGAAGGCCCACGTCCTCAAAGGTCCCGTCCCCCCGGTTGCGATACAGGTTGTTCGCCTGTCCGTCATTGGCCACGAAGATGTCGGGGTCGGCGTCCCCGTCGTAGTCCAGGAAGAGCACGCCGAGGCTCCGGGAGGCCGGCTCGGAGACGCCCGCCTGCCGGGTCACGTCCGTGAATCTCCAGACGCCCCGGTCGTCGGGGCCGTCGTTCCGGTAGAGGACGTTGGGGACGCCGTCGTAGACGTCGGGGTTGCAGTAGCCCCGGTGGCCGCCCGTGAAGCAGGGGCGGTCCCGGTCGAGGCTGTAGTCGCAGTAGTTGCAGACGAACAGGTCCAGGTCGCCGTCCCCGTCGTAGTCGGCGAAGGCGGAGCTGGCGCCCCACCTGGGGTCGTCCACGCCGGCCTCTCGCGCCACATCCACAAAGCGCCCGCTGTCATTCCGGTAGAGGGCGTTGGGGCCGAACCGGGTCACGTAGAGGTCCTGATCGCCGTCGTTGTCGTAGTCCGCAGCCACGCAGCCCACGCCGTACCCCACGTCCGCCAGCCCGGCCTGGGCCGTCACGTCGGTGAAGGCCTTCCCATCGTTTCTGTAGAGTTTTCCCGTCGGCCCCCCGGGGCGGATCAGAGGCCCGGCCCCCGCAGAGGGGTGATCCGGCAGGTCGGTCCCGTTGACCGTGTAGATGTCCAGGTCGCCGTCTCTGTCGGAGTCGAAGAAGGCCCCGCCGGGCCCCATGGTCTCCACGTAGTAGTAGCGCCCCGTGGCCCCGTTGACGTGCTTGAAGCGGATGCCCGCAGGCTTCGTGACATCCGTGAAGCGGACGGCCACGTTCGGAGGCGGGGCCTGGGAGGAGCAGGACAGGATGAAGGCGCAAAGCCAGAAACGTGTGTATAGCCTGGGCATAGGATATCCTCCTCTTTGTAAGATATCCTTCTTCCGGCGAGAAAATCAAGTCTATTTTGCCGTCGAATGCCCTGAGCCGAGGCATCCGCTGATCTCCGGCTATTCGACGTATTTTCTGATAAATTGACATATTCTTCTGGAAATTTTTAAAAAATGCACTTGACATATTTCTCAGTTTTCGTAACTTTTAAATGCGATATCTTCATATCGTCCTATCCAATTACCTCTCCCTTTCAAGGTAACCTGAGCCTTCAGGTGTGATTCGGGGCCTATTCCTTCGCGTTCTTAAATAACTGTCCAAAAATAGTTGAGAGAAGGTGTTCTTGTAAAATATACCAAACGTTTGGCCAATCCTGCCATATCCGGGAGGAAGGGGGTTACAGGCGCTGCAGCCGACGCTCAAAGATATCGCCCAAAAGACGGGTCTGGACGTCTCCACGGTGTCGCGCATCCTCAACAATGACACGTCGCGCGGCGTCAGTGCGCACAGGCGTCAAGAGGTGCTCACCGTCGCCCGAAGGATCGGGTACCAGCCGCACCGTTCGGCGCGCGCCCTGCGGATGGGGAGGCATTTCAACGTCGCCTACGTGCTGACGGAGTCCTCCGCCCTGCACAGCGATCTGGAATTCCCTTTTGCGCGTTTCCGCCTGTATGGGATGGAGGAGGCGCTCACCGCGCGAGGCTACCTGTTGAGCCTGGTGAGGGCGGATGTGGAGAGTCCACAGGGTCTGCGGGAGAAGGTGCTGCGGGGGCGGCACGTGGACGGCCTGGTCTTCAACTTTCAAACGCCTTCGGCGGAGGTGGTGGCGCTGCTGCGCGAGGCGCGACTGCCTGCCGTCCTGATGGACGCCTTTGAGTCGGCCCCTCACGACCTGAGTGGCGCGTCCTTCGGCCGTCTCAGCGGCGTGTCGTCCGACCGCGAGGGGGGGGTGTATCAGGCGGTGCGTCATCTGATTCGGCAGGGGCACCGGCGCATCGCCTTTATCAGCGTGGCGAGCAATCGCCAGCGTCTCGCCGGCTATCTGCGGGCGCTGGCGGAGCACGGGCTGGAGAAGGACGAACGGCTGATCAAGTTGTGGGCTGAGGGGACCGGGTCCCTCGCCGTGGCGCGACTGAAGGGCTACTGGGCCACGCAGGAGTTGCTCGCCGACAGGACGCCTTTTACGGCCATTCAGGCGGGGAGTGATTTCACGGCGGCGGGCGCTGTAGACGCCCTGTACAAGGGGGGCCTCCGCGTGCCGGAGGACGTGGCCGTGGTGGGGTTCGACGACGTGGACAGCCTCAAGACCCCGCCTTTTCAGGCGCCGTTTTTGACCACCGTGTACGACCCGAACTATGAGATGGGGCAGAGGGCGGCGGAGCTTCTCCTGGCGCAGATTGAGGAGGGCGCAGAACCCGAGCGTGCGGTGTTGCCGACGCGGCTGGTCATCCGGGAGTCGTGCGGGGCGCGCCGACGCAACGAAAGAGGTGAGGTCAGCGCACTTGAACCATAAAATTCACGTTCAGTAGAAAGGAGGATGCCATTGAAACGGTTAAGGGTTTTGATCGTTTTGGGGGTGGTCCTGACGGGCCTGGCGGCCCCTTCTCACGCCCAGCAGGCGGTGGTGGGCAAGTGGGCGCTGGGTGGGACGTTCAACTATAACGTTCCCACGTTCGGTCTTTCCTCCTGGTATGGGAACACGCCCAAGTGGGGGGTCAACTTCACCTATGTCACGAGCCAGCGGACGTCGGTGGAGCTGGAGTTCAACCACTCCCGCGACCCGAACGGGAGCCTGGTGGCCCGGACGTTCAACTGGCCCATCGACGAGAAGAACTACCTCAGCCCGGACGCCAGCGCCACGATGACCTGGAACAATTTCGCCGTCAACGGGCTTATCCGGCTGACGGCAGGCCCGGTGTTTGAGTCCGAGCGGTACGCCCCTTACCTGACCGTCGGCGCCGGTTTCTACCGGTACAGCAGCAAGACCTCGGGCCTGGTCTGGCCGGGGCAGTCCAAGACGGTCACGGGGGCGGCCTCCCTCAACAACCCGAACCCTGGCCCCGACCGGTCGCTGATGATCCCGGCCGCCGAGGACAGCAAGCCGGCGCTCAGCTTCAACATGGGCCTGGGGCTCGAGGCGTTCATCACCAGCAACATCTCTCTCGATGTGCGGACGCGGTATCATCTGTCCATCGCAGAGCTTCGGCCGGTCAACGCCTACGGTTTGAAGCAGACCTTCCCCCTCCAGCAGCTCGACATCGGGGGCGGGCTCAAGTTTTACTTCAAGCCGCAGGTCAGGTAAAGTTCAAGGGTCAAGGGTCAAGGTTCAAGGTTAAACTTTGAACTTTGAACTTTAAACTCTGAACTCTTCAGGAGGTGAACGGATGAACGAGCGAAGGGTTTTAGCCGCGACTCTGCTGGGGGTCTTCCTGGTCTTCCTGGCCGTGGGGCTCGTCCACGCGGGGACGTCGGGGAAGATCACGGGGAATGTGAAGGACCAGAAGGGCGCTCCGCTTCCCGGGGTCAGCATTGTGATCGAGGGGACCCGGCGGGGCGCGGTCACCGGCGCGGACGGGAGTTATTTCATCCTGAACGTGGACCCCGGCGAATATAAAATGAGCGCCTCCATCATCGGCTACGACAAGCAGACCAAGACGGAGGTGCTCGTCAAGGCCGACCATACCCTGGAGGTGAACTTCTCGCTGAAGGAGACCGCCGTGCAGATGCAGGAGATGATCGTCACGGCGGAGCGGCCACCGGTGG
>CAYRZX010000291.1:0-9005 GCA_964428665.1 uncultured Gemmatimonas sp. | reverse complement strand
ATACTCGTCTATTGAAAGACATCAGCATTTGCTCTCATTGGAACTTGATCTTACTGCCCATGCTGCTCTTGGAGCTTCTGCCTGAGTTTTGAGGGCGTACGCTGGCGCAATGCCTCCGCGAAGGCCTCGCCCTCCTCGATGGACTGGTCGATCTCAGAGCGGTGGTCGAAATAATAGGCCAGAGCCGCGTACACGTCCGCCAGGGTCAAATCGTACTCGGTGGCGATCTCATCTACGCTCATGCCCATCCGCTCGTGCCAGATGACGATGTTCTGCACGGTGATGCGACGCCCGGCGATCCGGGGTTTCCCGCCGGCGATACCGGGGGTGATCTCAATGTGCTGGTCTAAAGTTTTAGTGGCCATGGCCAACCTCTGTGGGAGTCTGATGCCGAGGTTCACGGATCGCCGCTTTCACATCCTGAGCCACCTGCTCCGGCGGGATGTGGACACTTTGGGCGTGCACCCTCTGAAGCAGGGCTTCCAGATCAGCCCATGCCTGCTCTTTGAGGCGCTGAAACTGATGAAGGGCCTGGAAGTCCTCCAGGGAGATAAGGACCGCCACGGTCTGGCCCTCCTCCTGGATCTCGTACTGCTCCCCCTGCGTGCGCACCCCCTCCAGAAGATGTTCAAAATGTTGCTTGGCAATGGAAGCCTTGATCGGTTTGGACATACAGGGGAGCCTTTCGAGGGGAGATGCCCAACGGGCGCGTTTCCTTCCTGGTAAGTATACAGCGATTGGAGAACAACGTCAAGAATCCTTTGCTGCTATCGAATATATCATATTGTAAAAACTTATCTTAAGTTTACATAACGCAGCCTGTACGAACTACTCCCACTCAATCCGTACAACTCGCCAGACGCTGTCCATCACCAATGGCACCGTCAGCGCGTCTTCATCCACCGTGAACCTCAGTACCTGCTCCCTGGCCAGGATCTGCCGGACCCTCCGGCCAAGTGTAGCCACGCGCAACCGCACGGGTACAGCAGGCAGCGGTCCCACGCTCCGCGCCCACCGGCCCACGAGTTGCTCCCCGGCGTGGTGCACCAGCACCGCCCAGGTCGTCCGTGCGTCCGCATAGACAACCAGCTCCACTCCACCTGTCTCACACTCCAGAAAGGCCCTCCGAGGGAACCCCATCCGGTCCAGCATGCCTTTCCACCAGACTGCCTGTTGCCAGTTTCCGCTCTGGGCGTAGTCGCTCAAAATAGACGTCCCAAACGTCCAGACCTTACCCGCGCCCACCGGGGCGCACACGAGCGCGGGATAGGGACTGGGGGATTCGCACGCCGGACCGATCCCCCACCCATACCGATGCCCGTGCCGCGCATCCCACGCGGGGATGGCCGGACATATGACCTCTGCGCCTGTCAGCGCCGCCCGGTAAAAGTCCCCCCGCACGAGCACTTCAGGCGCGTCCCCCCACGAGGGCACGTAGATGTGATCCTGCCACGGATCCTCCTCGAAGGACAACCCCAGCCAGCCGAGCGGCTGCCCATCCACGCGCGGGGGCCGGCCCACGATGAGCGCATGGCCACCCCGCTCCACATAGCTTCGCAGAATTTTCTCTGTCTCCGGCGCAAGGGCCGGTACCTCCGGTAACACGACAAGCCCCGCCCGGTCGATCCGCTTCTCCAGGAAAGCTTCTCCCACAACCGTCGCATTCGCTCCACTGTCCAGAAACAGGTGATGAGCTCCTGAGATTATGCCGAGCCGATCCCGCACCCTGCCGTCGAAGAAGAACCGCATATCCTCCCCCTGCGTCGCACTCGGGCTGTGGACCAAGAGCACATCCGGGACGAGTGTTGCAGACTCCGGCGGCATCTCTTTTGCCATCGCGTGGTGCAGGTCGCGCAGCACCGACAGGGCGTGTTGCGTGCGGCGGTCGAGCCGGTTCTGCGGGTGTAACCGGTCGCCCACATAAAGCCGCGCCCCGCGCGCCCAGACCACCGCCCCCACCTGCCGGAGGAGGAGATCCGGAGACAGGCTCCAGTCCCCCCATCCCTGGTTGAAGATCGTCGGCATAACGTCACAGGGCCGGTCCGCCGTGGACCCATAGGCCGCGTTAAGCGAGAAGGCGAGGGACTGGGGCCCCTGCGTGGAAGGGTCGAGCGTGAGCCGCGTGATGCTCGCCGGCATGCGCTCCGGATAGGGCAGGCTCCCGACCTGGTTGAACCCCACGATGGCCCCCGGCAGCCGCGTCTGGATGAAGTCCCCGACCCGCGCAATCAGCGCGAACCCCCGGTCGTGCCTGAACCGTCCGTAGGTCGCCTGCAGCGGGTCATCAGGGTCCTGGGGGATGTCCTGCCCCATGGCCTCCCGGAAGCCCTTCCGGCACGCCTCGCACAGACAGACCCCCATGGCCCCCATGGTGTCGAAGAAGAACCCGTCTGGATGGTAGCGCTCGATAACCTCTGCGATCTGTGGAAGCATCAGACCGTCGGTATAAGGGGTGAACGGGCACACGGAGATGAAGTGCCCCGGCCGGCCTCTAACTCCTGAAGGCCCGACCTGGCGCCAGTCTGGGTGCTGCTCTCCTGCCTGCCCGTCAATCCCGAAGCTGATGTAGGCCAGCACCTTAAGACCTTCCGCCTTACACGCTGCCTGAAAGTCTCCGAAGGCGTCCCCCTTCATGCCCGGATGGGGCGTGCCCACTCGCGTCGGGTAGTAGGCGTAGCCGAAGTGACACTTGGCGAAGGTGATGATCTCCTCCACCCCGGCGTCCCGGAGCGCCCGCGCTGCGGACGCTACATCTGGGTTCGTGTTGACGCGCACATAACCGGGCGTGTGGAGGTCGAAATGCCAGGCAAGCGGTTGCATCTCACTCAGACTCCTGTCCAGAAAAGGGCGATCACACCCCGCTGAATGGGGGGAGGTGGTCGATCCGCCCGAACATCGTACCCCCGGACGGCGCGTTCTTCATATACAGCTCCCATCCGGGGAACCAGTCGCGCAGACGAGCCCTGTCTCGCCGCAGGTCCTCCAACTCCGACAGAAACGCCCGGCGCTCCTCCACAACACGCGTAAGCTTCCGGCGCAGGTCAGGCGTCGGATCCGCTTCGAAGTGACACTGAAGGTTGAAGCCCGTGGCTACGATCCTGAGGTACCGGAACTGGAGGTCCGTCAGCCACAGCCAGCCCTGTGCAACCGCGTCACCCCGGACCAGGTTCCGCGCCTGCGCCAGGAGGCCTTCCAGCCGGGCGAGCGCTGTCTCCGGGTAGGCCGCTGGGAAGTAGACCTGCGGGTGCATCTTCTCCTGGTTGATCCGCCGCTCCTCGGGCGTCTGCAAGGCATCCCCGGCAGCGCTCGCAATCGCACGTCTGGTAGCCGTCCGATTGCCCGTAGCCTGCCCAGGTATAGCCCGCGTCGAACAGCCGTGAGAAGTAGCTCACGTTCATCTCGACGAACGCGGGGTGCGAGGTGCAGAGCATGAGGTTGCGGTATTTCATTCCGTCCTGGAAGCTGGGGTCTCCCGGCTCGACCTTTCTTCCCACACCTCTGCCGTAACTCAGACGGCGCTCTCCGTCGATCAGGGCGAAGATCGTGGGATCCTTCTGAAAGAGCGCATCCGGGTCGCCGTGGTGGTGCAGGGCCGCGTCCCAGGTGTGGACGCCGGTCCTCATGTTGATTGCCCGTCGGTAGCCGTTCGCCCAGACCCGGTAGCCGTGCCCGTTGACGCCCGTCGTGCTGATGTAGGAGAACGCCGGTACCTCCCGGCGATCCAGGCCGCCAGGCACCGAGAAGCCGGAGGCTTCGGGGAGCACCTCCCCTCTGGGCGTGGGGAGATACCAGCCCGCCCTGCCGAAGTCCTCCAGCAGGCGGAACACCCCCATCAGTGTGCCCCGACAGGCTGTGAAGCTATTTATATCGGGCTCGGACGGGAAGAGGGCATCCTGCCCCGCCACGAACAGGTCGTTGCCCTGCGCGCGCAGCATGAACCCATCGTCCTTCAGGGACGACACATCCAGCCCGGCCTCCCGCGCGGCCCGCGTCGCGCCCAGGAATACACGGGTCCCGGAAAGCGCCCCTGCATCTTCCTCCCGGACGACCGGCATCGGCGCCCCTGTCACCCGGCCCACACAGTCGACCAGGAAATCCGCCGCCTGTTCCGTCAGTGGGTTATCCCCGTCTGGCAGCACCACGGTCGCCGCCGGCTTTCCGTCCCTCACGAGATGCAGATCGGACACGATCCCTCCTTTGCTCACGACGCGCCCACTGTATCCGTAGGGCCTGTGAACCCAGGTCCCCCGGCAGCCACATAGCCGTGACTCGCCCCGGACCGGTTCGGGCTGATCCAGAAGGCGTACAGCCGGCCATTTTTCAGATGGAACCGGAGCCGCACCGGCCGGCCGGCCAACTCCGATAGGTCCTCCCGCGCCTGCCAGCGGATCGCCAGCAGGGTCCTGTCCTCCCTTACGGGGACACATGCCTCGCGCGTGAACGGAGCAAGAGGCGTTCCATCCTCCCCCATCACCTCCGCCCGCAGTTCCCCCTCATCCACATCCGCGTTCACGAATAGATACCGGCCCCGGAACTGCACCGGTCGGGTGGTCAGTGCTCTCTCCGCATCTCCCGCGTCCATCGACGCGAAGCCGTCCCGCCGCAAGAACGCCAGCCCGGTGCTCTGCACCTCCACCGTCTGTCCTGATCTGTTCTCAGCCAGTCCACGCCCGCTGAAGTAAAAGTAGAGCCTGTCCCTCACGATGAGGCAACCGCCTCCGCAGGACTGGACGTTGAACCAGTTCCAGTCCCCCCTCTGCTCAGATACCGAAATCACGGCCTTCCGGTGCGGCCGGTCCCAGTGGAATCCGTCTCGGCTGAACCCCAGGAGCGCCTCGTTGATCTTGGGTCGGTCAGCGGGGTGGTGTCGCCAGATGCTGAATAAGCCAAGGAGAATGCTTTCGTAGGCCACTGCGTCCAAATTATAGAGCTCCGGCTGGATGTCCGGCACATCCGCACGGGGCTCGTCGAGGCGGTCCGCTCCGACCCACCATGTGGGTTCGTCGTCCTTCCACTCAGCGCCTGACAGCAGGTCGGAGCACTCCCGGTAGCGCCGGCACCGGCCGAGGACCAGGGGCTTGATCCTCATGTGCTCTCTTATGCTGTAGATCCAGACCTTTCGGAAAGGGTTGTAGAACATAGTGCTTCGATCCCCCGTGGTGCCGCACCAGCTGGCGAAGTTCCAGTGAATCCCGTCCGGCGAGAAATAGATCGCAGCCTTCCACGGATCGCGGTGGAACGTGAACATCTTGAAACGCCGCCCTGCCTCCTTCTCTTCCAGGTCCAACCAGGTGACCCCCGAATCCCGGTTCGCGGAAAGGCAGACGATGTTGGTGCCGGGCATCACGTCGAGCGTCGGCCTCTCCCAGTGAAATCCATCCTGTGACGTGGCGTAGCACGTAGCGCTTCCGCCCCTGTACCACATCTTAAACCGGTCTTCCTGAGGATCATAAAAGATGCCGTCGCTGAACGCCATAGCCGTGGGCCGTGTGGGGATCCCCTCCCATCGTTTTTCGGGCCTGATGACCGGATTGTCCTCATAGGGCTTCGCTGCGTGAAAGGCACGCTGTAGAGTGGTCTGCTCAATGAGAAAATCATCCACGAAAAGCTGACGCCCGACGTCGATGGGGATCACATCAGGCGGCCGCTGGAGGTAGGGCACGGACATAGGCTCCAACGCCATCAGGTCCTCCCGAGTCCGCCGGGGCGGCCATTCCTCAGGCAGGACGATCCCGTTGTATAGTCTTTCGCCAGACATATCTCTCCTTCTCAACCCTGGCAAATCGCTCATAACCGGCAACCTCTGTAGATGAGAGTAGGACATCGCGACTTTGTGGTTTCTTGCAACCCTCAGGCACCTGAAATGGCGTCGATCATCTCCATCGTCTTCACGGCATCGTCCAGGCTGCATCCGGGAAACGGCAGATCGCCCCCGTCCCGGACCCATTCCAGGAAGGTCCGG
This sequence comes from uncultured Gemmatimonas sp., assembly GCA_964428665.1. GTDB lineage: Bacteria > Latescibacterota > UBA2968 > SICM01 > SICM01 > SICM01. The sequence goes on along the minus strand of CAYRZX010000291.1, from coordinate 3,043 downwards.
TCCTGCCGGTAAAACCCGGCCTTGTAGCGCAGATCGATCTCGTCGCGCGTCACGACCTGGGGTTTTTCTCCCCGACGCCACAGGATAGCCTCTCCGTCCACGAGAGCGGAGAAAGCGATCCCCACACCGCGCGCCTCCACCCGATGCCGCCCCGGCGCGAACCAGTCCATCACCGCGCGCCCGGAGGCGCCGCTCTCGAACCTGAGCAGCGCCGAGCAGCAGTCCGGCATCGGCCCTTCCACCGTGGCGTGTGTCGCGTGGACGTCGGACACCTCCCCGCCGAAATACCGCAACAGGTCCAGGGCGTGGATGCCGTTGGCCGCGCTCCAGCGCCGCAGCACCTCGTCAGGGAACTTGGGGTTCTCCCGCACCCGCCGGACATCCTCGTGCGCCTCGACCGTGACAGAGCGGATGGGGCCGGAGGACAGGAGGGCCTCCCTCCCCTTCAACAGGCTGGAGTAGAATCGCCGGTTGACGCCCACCATCGCGAGGGTGTGATGCGACCTGGCCAGGTCGGCGAGGCGTTGGGTCTGGGCCGTGTAGAGCCCCGGTGGCTTCTCAAGGAAGGTCGGTATCCCTGCGCGGAGGAGATCCGAGGCCACTTCGGCCACTTTCAGCACGCTCACGAGCACGAAGACCGCGTCCGGGCGTTTTCCTGCCAGCAGGTCCGTGTGGGAGCGCCGGCGCTCAGGGATTCCAAACCGGTCCGCCGTCTCCTCCAGGGTCCTCGGGTGGGTGTCCACCAGGGTCGTCAATGCCGCCTCGGAGAGATCCCTCAGGACCTCCAGGTGCTTCTGGGCGATGTTCCCGCCCCCGATCACCGCCACCTTCAGGGCACGGTCTTTTGACATGGATCTGCTCCTCAAGAGTTGGACTCCCCTCGCCGGGCCGGGGAGATAATGCACGGGTCCATTCACCCGTTCTCAGGAGTCGGATCACGGCAAGGACCGGTCAATCTTCCCGTCCTTCCCCGTGATGTTTGCCGCGTAGAGCAGGGCGTTCACGAGCAGCCGATCCGTCCCCAAGTCCTCGCCGGTGAACCCGACGCGCTTCCCGGCCGCCGAGACGCCCCCGCCCTGCGGATGCGGGCCGAAGAGCACCACGCGCCCCTTTCCGTGCCTGCCGACCAGGATGGCCCCCGGCCTCCCCTTCGTCCCCTCCATGCGATACGTTCCCACCGCCTCGCACCCCTTCCCCGGAATCATGATCGGGCCGTTTCCGTGGTGCATGTGGACCCGCTCCCCGCACCCCTCAGTGACAGGATGCTTCTGGAGTTCGAGCTGAGTGAGCCCCACCTCGTAGAAGGTATGGCACTCAAAATTCAGAAGCCTTAGTTTGTGGGCGGTGTGAGGCCCCCATGCAGACCCCGACGTAGCCCCCACCCTTCTTTACATAATCGACGATCCGCCTCTTCTCCTCATCGGTGAGCTGGTAATTTCCGCCCGGAGGGAAATGGATCACGGAAAAGCGGCTCAGGTCCGTCTTCCCCACATCTTCGGGCCGGACCGCGGTCGCCCGGATCCCCTCCGGGAAGGCGATCTCGTGGGGTTTGTGACCGCGCAACTGGAGCAGCCCCCCGATCTTCCCCTCGAGTTTTTTCAGGAGGGCCCGGCGCCCCTCCGCCCTCGCCTGCTCCCGTCGCTCACCCCTCTCGATCCTCTCTGCGAGTTCGGCAAACCGGCGATCCGGGTCCCGGAACCGGAACGAGAGGAACCGCGCCTGCGCCTGGCTCAGGGGGCGGTTGTAGACCGCGATCTCGTCCACAGTCACCTGCCCCTTCCCGGTCCCCCCGACCTCCAGACAGGTCAGGCCCCGAAGGGGAGAGCTATGGAAGGCCCGCATGGACCCGTAGGCGACCTTCCCGTTGTGGTAAAAAGAGAGCGCAGGCCGGGGCCTGGCCCCCTGGTCCCAGACCAGCAGGAGATGGCTCCACCTCCCCTGCCGCGCGACCCCGTACCAGGCGCGAAGGCTGTGCTTCTCGCGAGGCCCCTTGACCAGGAACTCCCAGGCATAGCCGATGGGCTGAAAGGAGAGCGTGATGCTGCACCCCCCCTTGCCCCACAGCCTGAGCACGGTCCTCCCCGGCTGTTCGCTGGTCTGGGGGAAGTTGGGCTTGAAACGGAACTCCAGACAGCCCGACTCGTGAGGGAAGCCTTTTCCCAGATCGTATCGCACCCGAGTCCCCTCTCCCACAATCAGCGCCTTCGAGGGGCCGTTGCGTTCATATTCGAGATGGCGCGCAACATCGGGAGTGACTACCCGGCCCTGTCGCACGCCGTCTGGATCTCCATCGAGGCCTGCCCGAAAATAGACGATACCCGAGGGGTCCTGTATCGGCCGCCTCCCCGATGAACAGGGGGAGCCATCTGGGACCCGGCGCGATTTCAGTCGCGGCATATCCGTCTCCTCCGATTCGCTGTCACCACTGGTGCTCGACCGCCCTCAGGACGTTCGGGTTGGCGGTGTGGATAGAGAGATCCCCCCGGATGGCGTAGAGTTCGCCCCGGGTGATTTCGATCTCGATGTGGGCCGGGGTTTCCCCGAGCTGCGCCAGCGCCGGTTCTCCTTTCCACGTCGGCCTGTGGAACAGTTCGTCCCCCGTGAACGGCACGGAATCCTCGAAGGCAAACCCCGTCAAGGCCGCCCCTTTGCTGTCCGTCAACTGCACCCGGACCCTCCCGTAAGGCGCCCTGACGTTCAGGCGGAGATCAGGCCCGTGGAACCGCACCGGGCGAGTCGCGAGATAACCCGTGGTGGCGTAGGATTCCAGGAACACGAACCCGTCCAGGCGGAGGGTATGAAGGGCCAGGGCTGCATCCGTGACCGTGGTGGTCTGGAAATGCCCGGTCTTCGACGCGCTGGAGTAGAGCCGGATCCGGTGATCTTCGTCAACCGCCATACTCGACACATAGATGCAGCCGCCGCCATACATTCCCCGCTCGTTCCGGGGCACGAAGGGCGCGTGGTAGGCCCGGTTGAAGACCAGCCCATTATCAGTAGATCACGAAACGGTTGAGAGTTCATTCAAACTACGTTATCTGCT
>CAYRZX010000290.1:7344-9109 GCA_964428665.1 uncultured Gemmatimonas sp. | reverse complement strand
TCTGTGGTCTTGTGGTCTGTGGTCTTGTGGTCTGTGGTCTTGTGGTCTGTGGTCTTGTGGTCTTTCTATGTCTTCAACGTCCCCACGACCTCCCCGACGCGCTTCACATTCGCCTCCCGGCAGTAGGCCTCGATCCCCTCGACCACATCTATGGCGCAGGTGGGGTTGACGAAGGTGGCGGTCCCCACCTGCACGGCGCTGGCCCCCACGATCAGAAACTCGACCGCGTCCTGGCCCGTGCAGATCCCCCCGATGCCCACGACGGGGACGCGCACCCGGCGGGCCACCTTCCACGTCATGGCCAGCGCCACCGGCTTGATGGCCGGCCCGGACAGCCCGCCCGTGACGTTCCCCAGGATCGGCCGGCGCGTCCGCGCGTCCACGGCCATGCCCAGGAGGGTGTTGATCAGGGCGACCGCGTCCGCCCCCCCCTCCTCCACGGCCGCGGCGACCTCCGCGATGTCCGTGACGTTGGGGGTCAGCTTGACGACCACCGGCGTCCGGGCCGCCCGCTTCACCGCGGCGGTCACGCCGTGGGCGGCCTTCGGGTTACACCCGAACAGCATCCCCCCGTCCTTCATGTTGGGAGACGAGATGTTCAGCTCCAGGGCGTGGACGCCTGGCAGGCCGTCCAGCCGCCGGGCCATCTCCGCGAACTCCTCCACAGAGGTGCCCGCGATGCTCACCACCACGGCCGTCGGCAGGTCCTTTAAGGCGGGCAGCTTCTCCGCGATGAACCCCTCCAGCCCCGGGTTCTGAAGCCCGATGGAGTTGAGCATGCCCGCCGGCGTCTCGGCCGTGCGCGGGGGGCGGTTGCCCGCGCGGGGCGACATCGTGATCGTCTTGGTGACCACCCCCCCGATGCGCGTGAAATCCATCCACCCCGCGTACTCCGCCCCGTGCCCGAACGTGCCGGAGGCCAGCAACACCGGGTTGCGCAGGCGAAGCCCAGCGATGTCCACAGACATGTCAACCATCAAGGCCACGCAATCTGAGCCGCATCGAACACCGGCCCCTCCACGCAGACGCGGCGAAAGCGGCGGTAGGGGTCCGTCTCGGCGGGAAATTCCACGACGCAGCCCACGCAGGCCCCGAACCCGCAGGCCATGTGATTTTCGAGGGAGACGTGGCAGGGGGCGCCGAACCGGGCGGCGATCCCGGCGGCGACCCTCATCATGGGCGTGGGACCGCAGCAGAAGACCTGGCAGCCCCCTCGCGCAAGATGGCGCCCCATCAGGTCCGTCACGAACCCGTGATGCCCGACGCTCCCGTCGTCCGTGGCGACCTCCACAGGGAGGTCCGGCGGCGCGAGACGCCGCAGGTCGGGCAGCCGGCCCCGCCTGGCCGCGCCGAACAGCAGGACCGCGTCCCCCCGCCGCAGGGCCTCCTCGTCCGCCCAGAAGGCGAGGGGAACCACGCCCACCCCCCCGGCCACCAGGACCACCCGCCCGGCCTCCAAAGGAGGATTGTAGGCCTGCCCCAGGGGGCCGAGGGCGTCCAGGCGGTCGCCGGGCCGGAGGCGCGCCATCGCCGCGGTGCCGGGGCCGACGACCTCGTACAGCAGGTCGACCCATCCACCCGTCCGGTCTCGCCGCAGGGCGCTGAAGGGCCTCCGGAGAAAGGGGTCCCACGAGGACGCGACCCGGAGGTTGACGAACTGCGCGGGGCGTATGGCGGCGGCGATGCGCGGGGCCTCAAGGCGAAGGAGAGAGATGCCCTCCGCCACCGCCTCGTGGAGCAGAATGCGGCCGGTCTCCTGGATCAT
>CAYRZX010000290.1:0-7244 GCA_964428665.1 uncultured Gemmatimonas sp. | reverse complement strand
TCCGCGCGGGCGGCCTCCCGGAGCGAATCGGCCCTCGCCACCAGACGGAGCGAATCCGCGCGGGCCTCCTCGATGATAGCCTCCACCTTCCTGCTGGCCAGGCCCCCCACGGCCGTCTTCGCATACCGCTCGGCCACCTCCTGATACCGTCTCCGGGCCTCCTCCCCATCCCGGAGGGCGTTCTCATAGGTCCACGCCGCGGCATAGAGGGCCCTGGCGGCGTAGACATCCCCGGGATAGTCGGAGGCGATCTGCTCTAAAATCGGCAGATAGGTCCCGGGGTCTGCGCCCGAGAAGCGGAGGCGCTCCGCCTCCTGATAGCGGGCCTTCACAGCCTCGTTGGCCACGGTCCCGTCGCTCAGCCAGGACGCGGCGGCCTCCGCGTAGGCCGTGCCCGGATAGTCCCTCACCAGCGAGGCAAAGACCTCGCGGGCCGCGGCGCTGTCCTGCTTCACCTCCGCGCAGATCCACCCGACGGCGTACATCGCCTTGGGCGCCAGGTCCTTCGTGATGTCCCGCTCCGCCACCCTCCGGTAGGCGACGAGGGCGGAATCGGGCTCGTTGAGGCGCAGCCGATACAACTCGGCCAGGTCAAACACCGTGTCGAGGGCCCCGGTGGAGTCGGAGGCGATCTTCTGAAGGTAGCGCTCCAGATCCTCCAGATCTTCCTGGCGCTGGCGGGCGAGTTCGTAGGCCGGGGCGTTCCGGTCCTCCTGCTGCGCCTTCCTGAAAAGCTCCTTGACCTCTTCGGACTTCCTGTTCTGCCGCTGGGCGACCAGCCCCATCCGGTAGTAGGCCATGGCCGACTGGGGCGTGCGCGGAAACGCCTCCGCCACCTCCTTGCAGAGCCGGTAGGCCTCGTCGCCCTGCCGCAGGTGATACAGCGCCCCGGCGAGACTCAGGCGGATGTCCGCCTCAAACCCCCTTTTGAGACGCTTCACCTTCAACATCCCCGCGTAGAGATCGCGCGCCTTCGCGAACTCCCCCCGCGCCTCCAGGATGCCGCCCAGGGCGGCCCGGGCCTCATACTCCACGCGCAGGGAAGGGGTGTGCTTGAGGACGTTTCGCAGGGCCTCCTCCGCGCCGCTGAAATTCTTGAGCGCCGCCTGCGCCTCGCCGATCTTCTGGTAGATCCCGGCCCTCAGGCCGCCGGCCCGGAGACGGGTGAGCAGCTCCTCCCCCTCCCGGACGACCGAGGCATAGTCCTTCTGATCCATCCCGACCTCCAGCAGGGCGAACGCGGCCCGGTCCGCAAAGGCCGAACGCCCCTCCCGGGCCAGACCGAGGAGAATGCGCCGGGAATCGGCGTGCCGGCCCATCTTCCAGTACGCCCACCCCTCCCACAGGCGGGACTCCTCCAGCAACTCGCTCCTCGGAAAGTTGGACTGAAGCTCGGCGAACTTTCGAAGGGATGACAGGTAGTCCTCCCGCCAGAACTCCGCCTTTCCGATCAGCATCAGGGCGTCGTCCACATACTTGCTGTCGGGGTGCAGGTCCAGGACCGCGGAGGCCTTGGCGATCACCTGGGAATAGGTGTCCTGAGCCAGCCGCTTCGTCGACAGGTCGTTCGGGTTCTCCTCTGCCTTTACCCGGTGCTTCTCCGCCTCCTGATAGCGCCGCTTGGCGTTGTAGAACATGTTGAAATAGACGCAGCCGGAGGAGAGGAGACAGAGGAGGAGGGTCAATATCAGAGACAGGCGTTTCATGAGGGATGACGGAAAGGCAGACGGGACCACAAGACCACAGACTACAGGACCACAGGACCTATAACCTTGTGGTCTGTGGTCTGTGGTCTGTGGTCTGTGGTCTGTCTTTGGTGATACTCCTGCAGCGTCTTGACCCGAAGCGGTTTTGTCCGGATCGACTCCATGCCCGCCACCGCCGCGGCGGCCCCCGACAGGGTGGTCGTGTAGGGCACGTTGTACTGGACGGCGGCCCGCCGGATGGCGGCGTCGTCGCGCTGAGACTGCGCGCCCAGGGGCGTGTTGATCATCAGGGCGATCTGGTTGCTCTTGATGGCGTCCACGATGTGGGGGCGGTCCTCGTTCAGCTTGGGGATGCGCGTCGCCTTCACGCCGTGCCCCACTAAGAACCGCTGCGTCCCCGACGTGGCCAGGATCGTGAAACTCAGGGCGTCGAGCCTCCGGGCGATGTCCAGAACGCCCGGCTTGTCCCGGTCGTTGACGCTGATGAACACGGCGCCCCGCTCCGGAAGACGGACGCCCGCGCTGAGCTGCGCCTTCAGGAAGCTCAGGCCGAAGTCGGTGTCCAGGCCCATCACCTCGCCGGTGGACTTCATCTCCGGCCCCAGGACCGTGTCCACGCCGGGGAACTTGATGAACGGGAGCACGGCCTCCTTGACGGCGATGTGGCGGATGTCCACCTCCTGCGTGAACCCCTGCTCCCGGAGACTCTTTCCGACCATCGCGCGGGCGGCCACCTTGGCCAGGGGCACGCCGATGACCTTGCTGACGAACGGGACGGTCCGGGAGGCCCTCGGGTTGACCTCCAGGACGTAGATCCTGCCGTTCTGGACGGCGTACTGGACGTTCATCAGGCCGACGACGTTCAGGGCGCGGGCCAGGTCGTGGGTGTGCCGGCGAATGTCCGCTAAGTTCTCCTCCGAGACCGCGTAGGGCGGGAGCACGCACGCGCTGTCCCCGGAGTGGATGCCCGCGTTCTCGATGTGCTGCATGATGCCCCCGATCACCACCTCCTGCCCGTCCGCCACCACGTCCACGTCGAACTCGTGGGCATCCTCTAAAAAGCGGTCGATCAGGATCGGGCGGTCGCCGGACACGCCCATGGCCATCTCCATGTATCGGGCCAGGTCGTCCCGGGCGTAGACGATGACCATGGCCCGTCCGCCCAGCACGAAGGAGGGCCGGACCAGGACCGGATAGCCGACCCGTTCCGCCACGGCCACGGCCTCGTCCACCCTCGTCGCCGTGCCGTTCTCGGGCTGCCGGATGCCCAGGCGCTCGATCAGCGCCGAAAACCGCTTCCGGTCCTCCGCGATGTCGATGTTGTCGGGCGACGTGCCGATGATCGGCAGGCCGGCGGCCTCCAGGCCGTGCGCCAGGTTGAGGGGGGTCTGCCCCCCGAACTGCACGATCACGCCGTCCGGCCTCTCCACCTCCGCGATGTTCAGGACGTCCTCCACCGTGAGGGGCTCGAAGTAGAGTTTGTCGGACGTGTCGTAGTCGGTGCTGACCGTCTCCGGGTTGCTGTTGACCATGAGCGTCTCAAACCCGTCCTCCTTCAGGGCGAAAGAGGCGTGGACGCAGCAGTAGTCGAACTCGATGCCCTGCCCGATCCGGTTGGGCCCCCCGCCCAGGATCATGACCTTCCTCCGGTCCGAGCGCACGGCCTCGCACTCGCTCTCGTAGGTCGAGTAGTGATACGGGGTGTGGGCCTCGAACTCGGCGGCGCAGGTGTCAACGGTCTTGTAGGTGGGCAGGACGCCGAGGCGCTTGCGAAGCTGCCGGACAACGGCCTCGTCGGCCCTCCAGAGGTGGGCGAGCTGCCGGTCGCTGAACCCGTACTGCTTGGCCTTCAGCAGCGCGGCGCGGTCGATCTTGGAGAGGAGGTCTTGCAAGGTCAACGAACGATTCATCAAGTCCCTTTGTCAAAGAATCAATCCCAGGTGTTGAGGAACCCCCTTACGCCACCATTCCCGCCAGTTCCTTCTCGAACGCCACGATCTCCCGGATGTTGTGCAGGAACCAGGGGTCGATCTTCGTGAGGGCATAGATCTCGTCTACGGACATATCCGCCTCAAACGCGGCCTTGATGTAGAAGATGCGCTGCGAGTTGGGGACCTTGAGCCTCTGCGCGAGGAGGTCCCGGTCCAGCGCGGCAAGGTCGAAGTCCTTGCCGTCCGCCCCCAGCCCGGCCCGCCCGATCTCCAGGGAGCGCAGCCCCTTCTGCAGGGCCTCCTTGAACGTCCGCCCGATGGCCATCGTCTCCCCCACCGACTTCATCTGCGTGCCCAGGATGTCCTCCGAGCCGGGGAACTTCTCGAACGCCCAGCGGGGGATCTTGACCACGCAGTAGTCGATCGTCGGCTCGAACGAGGCGGGCGTCTCCCGCGTGATGTCGTTCGTGATCTCGTCCAGCGTGTAGCCCACGGCCAGCTTGGCCGCGATCTTGGCGATCGGAAAGCCCGTGGCCTTGGACGCCAGGGCCGAGGAGCGGGACACGCGGGGGTTCATCTCGATGATGACCATGCGCCCGTTTTCGGGGTTCACGGCGAACTGGATGTTGGACCCCCCCGTCTCCACCCCGATCTCCCGGATGACCGCGATGGCCGCGTCGCGCATCATCTGATACTCCTTGTCCGTCAGCGTCTGCGCGGGCGCCACCGTGATGGAGTCGCCCGTGTGCACCCCCATCGGGTCGAAGTTCTCGATGGAACAGATGATGACCACGTTGTCGTGCAGGTCCCGCATCACCTCCAGCTCGAACTCCTTCCAGCCGATCACCGACTCCTCGATCAGGATCTCGTGAATCGGGGACAGGTCGATGCCGTGCGCGGCCATCTCCTCGAACTCCTCGGCGTTGTAGGCGATGCCCCCCCCGGCCCCGCCCAGCGTGTAGGAGGGGCGGATGATGGCGGGATACCCCACGTCGTCCACCAGCCGGAGGGCCTCGTCCAGCGAGTAGGCGAACCTCCCCTTTGGAAGGTCGAGGCCGATGCGCTCCATCGACGCCTTGAACAGCTCCCGGTTCTCGGCCTTCTCGATGGCGTCTAACTTGGCCCCGATCATCTCCACCCCGAGACGGTCCAGGACCCCCGACCTGGCCAGCTCCACGGAGACGTTCAGGCCCGTCTGCCCGCCCAGCGTGGGCAGCAGCGCGTCGGGGCGTTCGCGCTCGATGATCGCCGCGCAGATGTCGGAGGTGATCGGCTCCACGTAGGTCCGGTCGGCCGTCTCCGGGTCGGTCATGATCGTGGCCGGGTTGCTGTTGACCAGGACGATCTCATAGCCCTCCTCCCGGAGGGCCTTGCACGCCTGCGTGCCGGAGTAGTCGAACTCGCACGCCTGCCCGATGACGATCGGGCCCGATCCGATGATCATAATCTTCTTCAGGTCAGCGCGTCGGGGCATGGGTCTCTCACGTCAGATCTTCTGGAACCAGACCAGGTAGATCAGATAGAAGATGAAGAGGAGGGTCAGGCTATAGCAAAACCTCAGGACCAGGAGGTGCGACCGTTCGCCGAGGGCCCTCCTGGGCTTGATGGACACCTTGGGACGCTTCGGCTCCCGGCCCACGCCGGGAAACCGCTCGCGCTCGATCAGGTCCACGAGCCTGGAGTCACACTTCCCGATCGCCTTCAGGATGATCCGCTTGTTCCGGGCGACCTTCTCCGCAAACCGCTCGGCGGGAGACTTCTGACCCCCCTCCTCCCGGAGCGCCCCCCCTTCCCTCCCGGACTCTGACAGGTCGGACACCAGGCTGCAGGTGCGGGCCAGGGCCAGCTTCTCCGCCAGGTCCTCCAACTTCCCCTTGTCCCTCACCTGCTCCCGGATGACCTTCTCGCAGGCGTCGATGAAGCGGTCCAGATCGGCCTTGATCTCGCCCTCGGACCGCCCCATGAGGTAAGATTCCTCGATCAACTCCTCGATGGTGTCTTTTAGTTCTGGCATGGCTCAGACCCTTTTCGCCTTTCCCTTCTCTCACGCGCCTTCAAAGTACGAATTTTGCAACTTCCCCTCCCCGGCCTTCTTCACGGCCTCCGGCAGGGCCTCGACCAGGTCCCCGGCGGCCAGCCCGACCTCCCCTGACCGGTCCCGCGCCAGGTCCCCGGCGGCGCCGTGCAGGTAGACGCCCAGCCGGGCCGAGACCTCCGGGCCGAGACCCTGGCCGATCAGGGCCGCGATGACCCCGGTCAGCACATCCCCCGCCCCACCCGTGGCCATGCCCGCGTTGCCGGTCGGGTTCACAAAGACGACGCCCGACGGGTCCGCGACGACCGTGGGCGCCCCCTTCAGCGCGACCACGACCCCATAAGAGACGGCGAAGGCGCGGGCGCAGCCGATGGGGTCCGCCAGCAGGTCCGAAGTCGGCCTGCCCGTCAACCGGCTGAACTCCCCCGGATGGGGCGTGATGATCGTCGGCTCGTGGCGAGACCGGAGAAGTTCGGGCATCCCCTCAAGGACATTCAGACCGTCGGCGTCCAGGACGAGCGGGACCGGGATGTCCGCCAGCAGGCGATGGACCAGCTCCACGGTCTCCCGGTGCGTCCCGATGCCCGGCCCCAGGGCCACGGCGTCCGCCCGCTCGACCAGGCGGCGGACCTCCCCCCGCGCCCGCAGGGATAGACACCTGTGCCGGCGCACCTCCGGGAGCGGGACGGTCATCGCCTCCGTCAGCTTCACCTCCAGGATGTCGTTCAGGCTGGCAGGCGCGCCCACCGTCACCAGCCCGGCCCCGGCCCTCACCGCCGCGGAGGCGCACAGCGTCGCCGCGCCCGTCAGCCCCACGGACCCGGCCAGAATCGCGACCCGGCCGCAGTCCCCCTTGTGGGCGTCCGGCCTGCGCCGGGGCAGCCAGGACCGGGCGTCCGCCGCCGTGGTGAGATGGACGTCGATGCCCTCCGCCTCGGCCGCCGCGCGGGGGATGCCGATATCCACCAGGCGGAGCGCCCCGCAGAGCGCCCTGCCCGGAAAGAAGAAGTGGCCGATCCTGGGGAGCCCAAACGTGACCGTGAGCGCCGCCTGCACGCACGGCCCCTCCGCCCGCCCGGTGTCCGCGTCCAGGCCGGAGGGCACGTCCACGGCCACGGCAGGACGCCCCGCGCGGTGGATCACCTCAATGGCCTGAGCCGCCGGCCCGCGCGCCCCCCCCCGCAGGCCCGTGCCCAGGATGGCGTCCACGACCAGGTCCGAGGCCTCCAGGCCCCGGACCAGCCGCTCAACGCCCCCCTCCCGGACGACCTCTTCTACTTCAACCCCTGAGGACCGGGTCCGTTCCAGGTGCGCCCTGGCATCCCCGGCCACCTCCTCCGACCGGGCCAGGAGGAAGGTCTGGGCCGGGACCTGCGCCGCCCTCAGAAGCCGGGCGACCACAAACCCGTCGCCCCCGTTGTTCCCCTTGCCGCAGACCACGGCGACGGCGTTTCCAGAAGTGGCGCGCAGCCGGCCGACGACCGCCTCAAAGACGCCCCGGCCCGCGTTCTCCATCAGGTCGAAGCCTGAGACCCCGGAGTCGATCGCGCGGCGGTCGATGGAGGCCATCTG
>CAYRZX010000289.1:0-9147 GCA_964428665.1 uncultured Gemmatimonas sp. | reverse complement strand
GGCATGGGCAACCTCCGGAGCGTCCAGAAGGCGTTCGAGCGGGGCGGACATCCGGCCACGATCACGAGCAGGGCAGGGGATGTGGAGCAGGCCACCCGGCTCGTCCTGCCGGGCGTGGGGGCCTTTGGCGAGGCGATGGAGAACCTCCGGAAGGGGGGGTTGATCGCTCCGCTCATGTCCGCCGTGGCGCGCGGAGCGCCTCTCCTGGGCATCTGCCTCGGCCAGCAGCTCCTCTTCTCCAGGAGCGAGGAGATGGGGGATCACGAGGGGCTCGGCCTCCTGCCGGGCCGCGTGCGCCGGTTCCCGCCGTCGCTGCGGGTGCCGCACATCGGCTGGAATCAGGCCCACATCCAGAGGCCCTCGCCGCTCCTGGAGGGCATCCCGGACAGGGCGTTTTTCTACTTTGTCCACTCCTATTACGTGGACCCGGCGGACCCGACCGACACGCTGACGACCACGGACTACGGGATCGACTACGCCTCCATCGTCGGGCGGGACCGGCTGTTCGGCGTCCAGTTCCACCCGGAGAAGAGCCAGGACCTGGGGTTGCGCATTTTGAAGAACTTTGCTGAGATGGCGTAGATGACCATCATCCCGGCCATAGATTTGAGAGAGGGGCGCTGCGTCCGTCTGCTCCAGGGCCGCAAGGAGGACGAGACGGTCTACTCGAACGACCCGGCGGCAATGGCCCGGCGGTGGCAGGACGAAGGGGCGACCTATCTTCACCTCGTGGACCTGGACGGGGCCTTCGAGGGGGCGTCCAGGAACCTGGCCGCCGTCACGCGCATTCTGGAGACTGTCGCCATTCCTGTCGAGCTGGGAGGAGGGATACGATCCCTCGACGATGTCTCCCGGCTGCTGGCGCTGGGGCCGGACCGGGTCATCCTGGGCACGGTCGCGGTCCGCGAGCCTGAGACCGTGCGCGCGGCTATCGAGCGATTCGGCCCGGAGCGGGTCGTCGTGGGCATCGACGCAAAGGGGGGGCGCGTGGCGGTCCAGGGGTGGGTCGAGGCCACAGAGGTGGGGGCCGTGGACCTGGCGCTGCGGATGAAGGCCCTCGGCGTCCGGCGCGCGGTCTACACGGACATCGCGACGGACGGGATGCTCGCCGGGCCGAATGTGGAGGCCACGGGGACGCTGGCCAAAATCACCGGCCTGAAGGTGATCGCCTCGGGCGGGGTCTCCTCGCTCGACGACCTCCGGCGGGTGGCGGCGCTGGAGCCGCTGGGGGTGGATGGGGTGATCGTCGGGAAGGCGCTCTACGAGGGCCGGGTGGGTCTGCGGGAGGCGATTGAGATGCTAAAGCAAGGGAGACGGCAGACGGCAGACGGCAGATGTGAAAAACAAAAAGATTGAGTGCTTTTACGTTTGCCGTTTGCCATCTGCCGTTTGCCGTTTTCACAGGAGGAAGGGATGACGACGATTCAGGCGGTGCGGGGACGGGAGATCCTGGACTCGCGGGGCAACCCGACGGTGGAGGTGGAGGTCGTCCTGTCCACGGGCGTCGTGGGACGGGCCTCCGTGCCCTCCGGGGCCTCCACAGGGGAGCACGAGGCCGTGGAGCTCCGGGACGGGGACAAGGGGCGCTACCTGGGGAAGGGCGTCCTGAAGGCCGTGCAGAATGTCAACGAGCAGATCGGGCCGCGCCTGGCCGGGCTCGACCCGTCGGAGCAGGCCCGGATCGACGGGCTGATGAGCGACCTGGACGGGACGGAGAACAAGGGGAGGCTGGGGGCCAACGCCATTCTGGGGGTCTCCCTGGCGTGTGCGAAGGCCGCCGCGGCCGCCTTCGGCATGCCTCTCTACCGCTACATCGGGGGGCCTGCGGCGCGGGAGCTGCCGGTCCCCATGATGAACATCCTGAACGGGGGGTCTCACGCGGACAGCAACGTGGACCTTCAGGAGTTCATGGTCATGCCGGTGGGGGCAAAATGCTTCCGGGAGGGGCTCCGGATGGGCGCGGAGATTTTTCACAGCCTGAAGGCCGTGCTCAAGGGCAAGGGGTACAACACGGGCGTGGGGGACGAGGGGGGGTTCGCCCCCAACCTGACCTCCAACGAGGAGGCGATCACGGTCATCCTGGAGGCCATCGCGAAGGCGGGCTACCGGGCGGGGGAGGATGTCTGCCTGGCGCTGGACCCGGCGTCGAGCGAGTTCTACGAGTCGGGCCACTACGTGTTCAAGAAGTCCGACGGCTCGCGGCGGACCGCCGCGCAGATGGCCGATTTCTACGCGAAGTGGGTGGCCCAGTATCCCATCGTCTCCATCGAGGACGGGGTGGCGGAGGACGACTGGGACGGCTGGAAGGTCCTGACGGAGAAGTTAGGGGACCGGGTGCAGCTCGTGGGGGACGATCTGTTCGTGACCAGCACGGAGCGGCTCGCGCGGGGGATCGCCTCGGGGGTGGCCAACTCGATCCTGATCAAGGTCAACCAGATCGGCACGCTGTCCGAGACGCTCGACGCCATCGAGACGGCCAAGCGGGCGGGCTACACCGCCGTGGTCTCGCACCGGTCCGGGGAGACCGAGGACACGACCATCGCGGACATCGTGGTGGGGACGAACGCCGGGCAGATCAAGACCGGGTCGGCCTCCCGGACCGACCGGATCGCGAAGTACAACCAGCTCCTGCGCATCGAGGAGGCGCTGGGGGAGTCCGCCGTGTACCGGGGGCGCGAGGCGTTCTATAACATTCGAAGCGGTCAGCCGTCAGCGGTCAGCGGTCAGCGGTCAAAAGCATAAGTTGGTTTTGCTGATAGCTGTTAGCTGTTAGCTGTTAGCTGTTATGTTGGACGAAACCTGTTGACAACCTCCGACGACGTGCTTACCTTAAAAAATGGTCCTGCCGCCGAGCAGCGTCGGGCTGCGCTCGAGGCGATCTACAGCGAAATCCCGCGCACCTCGTGCGAGTGCGACCGCCCGGGGCAGTGCTGCGAACTGACCGAGGAGGAGATGCGGTCCGACTTTGCCACGATGTATCCGCTCTACGCCGTCGAATACCTGAACATCGTGGAGTACGTGGAGGCCCACTTCTCCCCGGAGGAGCAGGGCCGCGTGCTGGGCCTGACGGAGGAGCGCCCGACCCGGTGCCCCTTTTTGACGGCGTCGGGCCAGTGCTCCATCCATCCCGCCCGCCCCCTCACCTGCAGGACCTATGGCGTGCTGAGGGGCGAACATCTGATCGAGGCGGCGCGCCGGAACGCGGGCCTGATCCCGGTGAGGTGGATCAACGGATTTCTGACCATCGAGTCGAACACGATCTGCGCCAAATCCCGCGTCCTGGACCCGGAGCAGGTCGCCCGGCACGCGGACCGCATGGTCCAGGGCCTCTACGACCGGGCGCTTGCGGAGTTGAGCGAGTCCGCTCCTCTCATAGACGATCGCCGCCGGGGTTTGCTAAAGGCCCTGACGGGGCAGGACCGCATCTCCCGGTGGACCTGGGGGGGGTTCAACGCCCTCCTCCGCTCCTCGCAGGGGTGGTTCCGGGAGAGGTTCGCGGACTACTGGAAGCGGGCGGAGCTGGCGGGATAACTTTATGCGTGTCATTCTTCTGGATCAGGTTAAACCCGGCGACCAGCTCGCCGCGCCCGTGACGAACGACAAGGGCATGCTCATCCTGCCCAAAGGGGCCAGGCTGACGATGGGCATGCTGGACAGCCTGAGACGGCGCGGCGTCACGGAGGTCACGGTGGAGCGGGACGACCCGAACGCCCCCCCGCCCAAGACGACCGAGGAGTTCCTGGCCGACCTCGACGCGCGCTTTGAGGGCCTGGAGTCCAACGCCGTCATGATGAGCATCAAATCGTTTGCCAGGGAACACATCCTGGCCAGGGACAGGACGAACGCATGACGGAACGGAGCGACATGCGCCGGATCGTGGAGAAGATCACCTCCCTCCCGACGCTGCCCGGCATCATCACCCGCCTCACCCACATGCTGGAGAACCCGAACACCACGGCCGCTGAGGTGGGGAAGGAGATCGCGAAGGACCAGGTCCTTTCGGCCAAGGTGCTCAAGCTGGTCAACTCCGGGTTCTACGGGTTCTCCCAGCCCATCACGACGATCCCCCACGCCATGGTCCTGCTGGGGTTCAATGTCGTGAAGACGCTGGTGTTCACGACCTCCGTCCTGGACATGATGTCGCAGTCGATCGCCGGGCTGTGGGAGCACTCCCTGGCGTGCGCCCGGACGTGCGGCATCATCGCCAAGCGCCTGGACCTGCCCGACCCGGAGGAGATCAGCGTCGCGGGGCTGCTGCACGACCTGGGGAAGGTGGTCCTGCAACAGAACCTCAAGGAGGAGTTCGAGA
Source organism: uncultured Gemmatimonas sp. (assembly GCA_964428665.1). GTDB lineage: Bacteria > Latescibacterota > UBA2968 > SICM01 > SICM01 > SICM01. The sequence continues at coordinate 4,838 of CAYRZX010000289.1, read as the reverse complement.
AGGTCGTGTCTCTGGTCCGGCAGAGGGATACGCTGTTCTACGAGGCGGAGAACCAGGTCATGGGCGTCACCCACGCGAACATCGGGGGGTGGCTGCTGGACAAGTGGCAACTGCCGGCGCAGATCGTGGAGCCGATCACCCATCACCACACGTTCCATCCGGTCCGGTCGAATGCGGACCGCACCGCCGTCGTCCACCTATCTGACATCCTGGTGCGGGCGGAGGGGTTCGGGTCCGGCGGGGACCGGAAGGTGCCCGTGGTCTCCCCGGAGGCCCTGGGGCTTCTGCAGCTTTCCGTCGAGGATATCCGGGAGATCATGGATGCCGTGAACGATCAACTGTCCGATGTCATGAGGATGTAGACCCTCTCGATGCCTCCCAAGCCTTCCTTCTCTCCATCCGCTGCGCATCCTGCCGTCCAGCCCAACTTTCCGGGCGCGGTCCTGACAGTCGACGAAGCCCTGAACCCCCTCTCTGGAAGCCGGAAGGGGTTTTCCGTTTTCGGCGTGCGCGCCCGGGCAGACAGGACGGCGGACGCCCTGTCGGACCTGGCCCGCGCCCTGGCCGCGGAGTCCGCGCTGCGGGAGCAGCTCGTCTCTGCCACGACTCACATCCGGACGGCGGACGACGAGGAGCGGTTCCGGTGGGGGCGCGCTGGGCGCATCTATGACGTGGCCGTCACCCTGCTTGCCAAAGGGCCTCCTGCCGCATACACCCTCCTGTTCCACGACGTGACGCAGCAGGCCCGGGTGGAGGAGACGCACCAGAACGCCCGCCGCTATCTGGAGGACATCCTGGACAATGTTCAGCTCGGCGTGGTGGTCATGGGGCGCGAGATGCGGATCACCTCCTGGAACCGGAAGCAGGAGGAGTTCCTGCGGCGTCTGGGCGTCTGGACGAGCATCGTCGAGGCCGTGGGCATCCCGATCTCCGAGCTGATCCCGCGTCCTCCCGGCGCGACCTGGGAGGAGATCACCGAGCGGGTGCTGCAGCGCGGGGAGTCCTATGAGGACTCCAGGCAGGCGTACGCGGAGGGGGAGGGCGAACTGATCCTGTCTGTGGCGATCACCCCGCTGAAGGGCCAGAAAGGGGAGATCATCGGGGCCATTCAGGTCTCGGAGGACGTGACCGAACGGACGCGCCTGGAGGAGGAACTGCGGGCGGCGGAGATCCGGGCGGAGAAGTTAGAGGCCATCCGGCAGCTCGTGATCACGGTGAATCACGAGATCAACAACCCCCTCACCAGCATCCTCGCCAACGCCCAGATCCTCCGGATGTCCAAGGACCTGGTGGATGAGAAGACCGCGAAGCGGCTGCGGCAGATCGAGACGCAGGTCAAGCGCATCGCCACGGTCACGAAGCGGCTCAGGGACATGGAGGAGCTGAAGACGGACGCCTACATCGCCTCCGGGCCCCGCATGATCGACATCGGGCCGGTGGACGAGGAGGAGGCCCCGTGACAGAATGGTTTCTGCCCGGCACGCAGGTCGAGGTCATCCGCGAGCGGCCCGACCGGGGCGGCGTCCGGTTCGCGGTGTTCGACTTCGACGGCACGATCTCCCTCATCCGCGAGGGGTGGCAGCAGATCATGATCCCCATGATGGTGGAGGTCCTGGCCTCGCTGCGGACCGGCGAGACGGAGGAGGGGCTGCGGACGACGGTCACCGACTTCGTGGACCGGCTGACGGGCCAGCAGACGATCTATCAGATGATCCAGCTCGCCGAGGAGGTCCGGAAGCGGGGGGGGACGCCGCTGGAGCCGCTGGCTTACAAGCGGGTCTACCACGACCGGCTGCTGGCGCGCATCGCGGGCCGCCTCCAGGGCCTCAAGGGGGGGACCATTCCGGCTGAGGACCTGGTCGTGCCCGGCTCCTTCGATCTGCTGGAGAACCTGCGGGGCCGGGGGGTGACGCTCTTCCTGGCCAGCGGCACGGACGAGGCCTACGTGAAGGACGAGGCCGGGGCCCTGGGGGTCGCGGGGTACTTCAACGGGGGGATCTACGGGGCGCTCGACCAGTACGAGAAGTTCTCGAAGCGGATGCTGATCGCGGACCTGCTCCGGGGGCACGGCCTGCGCGGGCACGAGCTGGCGGTGTTCGGGGACGGGTCAGTGGAGATCGAGAACGCGCGGGAGGTGGACGGGTTCGCGGTGGGCGTGGCGTCCGACGAGGCGAACCGGCGCGGGATCGACGAATGGAAGCGGGGAAGGCTGATCGGGGCCGGGGCGGATTTGATCGCGCCGGACCACCGGGAGCAGGAGCAGGTGGTGGCGTATCTGTTCGGGGAGATGTAAGTTGGATGAATCGAGACATTCAGGAGTACTACGCCCTCCGCGCCGAGGAGTATGAGAGGATCTATGCGCACCCGGCGAAGCAGGCGGACATCGCGTGGTTGAGGGCTCTGCTGCAGAGGCTGCTGACAGGCAGGCGCGTGCTGGAGGTCACGTGCGGCACGGGTTACTGGACGCCTGCCGTCGCGGAGGTCGCGGCGTCCGTCCTGGCGACGGACCTCAACGAGTCGGTCCTGGAGATCGCGAGGGGGAAGTCGTATCCGCGAGGGAACGTCCGTTTTCAGGTCGCGGATGCGTTTTGCCTGGAAGGCGTGACCGGGGACTTTGACGCGGGGTTCGCCGGGTTCTGGTGGTCGCACGTGTCTAAAACCCGGCTCAGGGATTTTCTGAGGGCGTTTCACGGGCGGCTGCAGCCGGGTGCTCTGGTCGTGTTCGCGGACAACAACTACGTGGAGGGGATCACGCATCCCAGGTCGGACCACGTGGACGAGGAGGGCAACACCTACAGCCGGAGGACCCTGGAGAGCGGCCAGCAGTATGAGGTCCTCAAGAACTTTCCGACGGAGGCGGAGGTCCGGGAGGTCCTGAGCGGTCTTGCGAGCGACATCCACTACTTCGACTCCACCTTTTACTGGTGCGTGAGCTATACGGCCATCTCATAAGGAGTTCGTCGTGTCCAAGAAACCTCTCCGTCTGGCAGTGGTGAGTTGCGGGGCGATTGCGCAGGCGCACCTGCGGGGGATCGCGGCGTGCCGGGACGCGGAGCTGGTCGCGGTGGCCAGCCGGGACGAGGGACGCCGGCAGAAGGCCGTTGCCGAGTTCGGGGCGAGGCGGGTCTACGCGGACTTCGAGGAGGTCCTGAAGGACGACGGGGTGGACGCGGTGGTCATCTGCTCGCCCAACTTCCTCCACTTCCCCTGTGCGATGCAGGCGCTCCGGGCGGGCAAGCACGTGCTGACGGAGAAGCCCATCGCGGACTCTTATGGGGAGGGGGCGGCGCTGGTCGCGGAGGCGGAGCGGCGGGACCTGAGGCTGATGTCGTCGCAGAACTCCCGGTACCTGGCCGCGATGCGCCGGGCGCGGGAGGTCCTGCTTTCGGGGGAGGTCGGGCGTCCGCTGCACCTCCTGCACACGCTGACGGCGTGGTATGAAGGCCCGGCCTCCTGGTGGAAGGACTGCAAGCGGTTCCTGATCGCCAACTCGGGGAGCCACCCGCTGGACTTCTTCCTCTGGATGACCGGCGCCAGGCCCGCGCGGGTCTACGCGACGGCGCACTCCAACAAACCGAATTTCCCGGGCGAGGACGACTTCTGCGTGCATCTGACGCTGGACAACGGGGCGCACGCGGTCACCTACACGACGATCAACTCCCGGTTCAGCAGGAGGGATATGGTCGTCGTCTGCCAGAGGGGGACGCTGTTTTTGGACGGGCTGCGGACGCTCAGCCGGGACGGGGAGGTCCTGGCCGAGGGGGGGCCGGACCCGTTCGCAGAGCAGATGCGGGAGTTCGTGAGCGCCGTTCTGGAGGCCCGCGAGCCGGGCAACTCGGGGCGAGATGTGCTCCCCAGCCTGGCCGTGATCGACGCGGCCTACAGATCCGTGGAGGAGCGCCGGGCGGTGGAGCTGAGGCAGGACGAGGGGGGGCGGTGGGAGATTCAGTAGTCAGTAGTCAGTAGTCAGTAGTCAGGAGACAGAGATGGCCCTGAAGGTGCTGGCAAATTATTATCAAAACTTTGACGCGGACTTCAGCCTGGACGTGCCGGCGGAGGGGTTCGGGGGGTGGAAGAAGGCGGAGGTCGAGCTCTCCGAGGCGCACACGGCGGTGGCGGTCATGCACGCGTGGGACTGCGGGACGCGGGAGCAATACCCCGGCCTGTACCACGCGGTGGAGGAGGTCCCGAGGGCCAATGAGGTCTGCCGGACGGTCTTTCCGGGGCTGCTGTCGGCGGTGCGGGCCTCAAGGTTGAAGCTGTTCCACATAGTGGGGGGAGGGGACTATTACAAGTCCTATCCGGAGTACAAAAGGGTCGTGGCGCTGACAGGGCCGGGGCCGGGGCCGCCGGAGCGGGTGGAGCCGGACCCCGCGCTGGAGCGCCTGAGGCGGTTCAAGCGGGAGCGCTCCTACGTCGGGGCGCACAACGCGGAGGACGCGGAGCGGGCGTGCCGGAACCTGAATTTTGCGCCGGAGGCCGTGCCGAAGGAGGGAGAGGGGATCGCGGAGAACGGACGCCAGCTCTTCGCGCTGTGCCGGGAGGCGGGGGTGAATCACCTGATCTACGCGGGGTTCGCGATCAACTGGTGCATCCTCCTGTCGCCTGGGGGCATGGCGGAGATGCAGCGGCACGGCGCCATGTGCTCGGCGCTGCGGCAGGCGACCACGGCGGTGGAGAACAAGGAGACCGCGAGGAAGGAGCTGTGCAAGGAGATCGCGCTCTGGCGGGTGGCGCTGGCCTTCGGGTTCGTGTTCGATGTGGACGACTTTGTCAGGGCGATAAGTCGTCCTGGAGCGAGGTTGTAGGGGCGAGGCATGCCTCGCCCCTACTTAAAT
>CAYRZX010000288.1:0-9198 GCA_964428665.1 uncultured Gemmatimonas sp. | reverse complement strand
ATCCATGAATCACGCGGGTAACGGCAACGGGAAGGTCGGCGCGGTGGCCGTGGTGGGGGCGGGGATCGCCGGGATGCAGGCGTCGCTCGACCTGGCCGAGGCGGGCTTCAAGGTCCACCTGATCGAGCGGCTGAGCGCCATCGGGGGGCGGATGGCGCAGCTCGACAAGACCTTTCCCACCAACGACTGCGCCATGTGCACGATCTCGCCCCGCCTGGTGGAGTGCGACAAGCACCTCAACATCGACATCCTCACGAACGCCGAGGTGATGGGGATCGATGGAGAGGCGGGGGCGTTCACGCTGTCTCTCCTGAAGCACCCGCGCTACGTGGACGCGGAGAAGTGCAACGCCTGCGGGGACTGCGAGGAGGTCTGCCCGGTGCTGCTGCCCGACGCGCACGACGAGGGGCTGGACCGTCGGAAGGTAATCCACAAGCGCTACCCGCAGGCCATTCCCAACGCCTACGCCATCGACAAGGGGCTGCGGCCCCCGTGCCGGCTGACCTGCCCTGCGGGGGTCAATGTGCAGGGCTACGTGGCGCTGATCGGCCGGGGGAAGTTCCGCGAGGCCGTGGACCTGATCCGCGAGCGGCACCCGCTGCCGGGGGTGTGCGGGCGCATCTGCCACCACCCGTGCGAGTTCAAGTGCAACCGGCGGGAGATCGACGAGGGGGTGGCGGTGAACGCCCTGAAACGGTTTGCGGCGGACTGGGTGAAGAAACAGAAAGAAACGGAGAAGGGGGAGTCGGAGAAACGGAGCACCCCTTTCCCCCCTTCTCCCCGAAACGGAGAAAGGGAGAGCCGGAGAAACGGAGAGGATTTTTTCGCCGGTTCTCCGGTTCTCCGGCTCTCCGATTCTGGGGGGGGTAGGGGAAGGGCCGTCCCCGGCTCTCTGGTTCCCCGTCTCCCCGGTTCTGGGGGGGCGCAGGGGAAGGTGGCCGTGGTGGGGTCCGGGCCGGCGGGGCTGACCTGCGCGTCGGACCTGGCCCGGATGGGCTACGCGGTGACGATCTTCGAGGCCGCGCCGGTTCCGGGCGGCATGCTGAGGATGGGCATCCCGGCCTACCGCCTGCCGAAGGAGGTGCTGCAGGCGGAGATCGATGACCTTCTGGCAGAGGGGATCGATCTGAAGCTCAACACGCCCATCGGGCCGGACCTCACGCTCGATCATCTCCGGCTGGGTTACCGGGCGATCTTTCTGGCCGTGGGGGCGCAGAAGAGCCGGATGCTCAGCCTGCCGGGGGCCAACCTGGACGGGGTGCTGCCGGGGCTGGACTTCCTGAGGGATGTGAATCTGGGGCGCCCGGTGAAGGTGGGGCGGCGGACGGTCGTGATCGGGGGCGGGAACGTGGCCGTGGACGTGGCGCAGACGGCCCTGCGACTGGGCGCGGAGGAGGTCCACCTGGTCTGCCTGGAGTCGCGGGGGGAGATGCCCGCGCACGCGTGGGAGGTGGAGGACGCGCTGGAGGAGAAGATCGTTCTCCACTGCTCCAGAGGGCCGAAGCGGTTTGTGGGCGAGGAGGGGCGGGTGACGGGGCTGGAGACGCTGGACTGCGCGTCTGTGTTCGACGCGGACGGGCGGTTCAACCCGAAGTTAGTGGAGGGCACGGAGTCGGTCCTCCCGGCGGATACGGTGATCGTGGCCATCGGGCAGGCGTCGGACTTCTCCTTCCTGGGAAAGGATGAGCCGCTCAAGGTCACGCGGAGAGGGACTCTGGAGGTGGACGACCTCACGCTGGAGACGAGCGCGCCGGGCGTCTTTGCAGGGGGGGACGCGGTGAAGGGGCCGGCCTCGGCCGTGGACGCGGTGGCGCAGGGGCACGAGGCGGCGGTGTCCATCCACCGGTATCTGTCCGGGCTGAACTTGAAGCTGGGCCGGGAGAGGAGGGAGCAGCAGGCGGCGGGCGTCCCGTCCTGGGACTTCGACCGGTCTCCGAGGCAGGTCATGCCGAGGCGGTCCGCGGAGGAGCGGGCCGGGGGCTTCGCGGAGATCGAGCTGGGGTTCACGGAGGAGCAGGCGGTGGCCGAGGCGAGGCGCTGCCTGAGCTGCGGTCTCTGCTCGGAGTGTCTGCAGTGCGTGAAGGCGTGCCAGCCGGGGGCCATTGACCACGAGGCGCAGCCGGAGGCTGCCGACCTGAGGGTGGGGGCGGTCATTCTGGCCGCCGGGTTCGAGCGGTTCGACGCGAGGCTGCGGGGGGAGTACGGGTACGGGCGCTACCCCAACGTGGTGACCAGCCTGGCCTACGAGCGCATCCTGAGCGCGTCGGGGCCCACGGCGGGGAAGGTGCAGCGGCCGTCGGACGGGGGGACGCCGAGGCGGATCGCGTGGATCCAGTGCGTGGGGTCGCGCGACGCGGCGTGCGGGGCGCCTTACTGCTCCTCGGTCTGCTGCATGGCCGCCACGAAGGAGGCGGTGATGACGCGGGAGCACGACCCGGAGGTGGAGACGACGATCTTCTACAACGACATCCGGGCGTTCGGGAAGGGGTTCGAGCGCTACTACGAGGCGGCAAAGAAGGAGCGGGGGGTGCGCTACGTGAGGGGCATCCCCTCGGCGGTCAAGGAACTCCAGCGGTCCAAGAACCTGCTTCTGCGCCATACCCTGGATGACGGGAGCGCCCACGAGGAGGAGTTCGACCTGGTCGTCCTGTCCGTGGGGATGACGCCGGCGGCGGAGGCGAAGGAGACGGCGCAGCGGCTGGGGGTAGAACTCAATCCTTATGGGTTCGTCAAGACGGGCCGGTTTGCGCCCAACCTGACCTCGCGGCCTGGCGTGTTCGCCTGCGGTGCGCTCGAGGAGCCGATGGACATCCCGGAGGCGGTCACGGCGGCGAGCAGCGCGGCGGCGCTGGCCGGGGAGCTGCTGGCGGGGGCGCGGGGCACGCTGGTGCAAAGGAAGACCTATCCTTCGGAGCAGGATGTATCCGGGGAAGAACCTCGCGTGGGGGTGTTCGTCTGCCACTGCGGGTCCAACATCGCCCGCACGGTGGACGTGGAGGCGGTGGTGGCGCATGCGAAAGACCTGCCGGGGGTGGCCCACGCGGAGCACAATCTCTACACCTGCTCCACGGATGCGCAGCGGAAGATCATCGACACGATCCGCGCGCACGGCCTGAACCGGGTGGTGGTGTCGTCGTGCACGCCGCGCACGCACGAGCCGCTGTTTCAGGATATGATGCGAGAGGCGGGCCTCAATCCTTACCTGTTCGAGATGGCCAACATCCGGGATCAGTGCTCGTGGGTGCATGCGGAGGTCCCCGACCGGGCGACGGAGAAGGCGAAGGATCTGATGCGGATGGCCGTGGCCCGCGCCCGGACGCTGGAGGCGATGTCCGACCGGGCGTTCGAGATCCGGCGGCGGGGGCTGGTGATCGGCGGGGGGCTGGCCGGGATGACGGCGGCGCTGGCGCTGGCGGAGCAGGGGTTTGAGACGGTTCTGATCGAGAAGGAGAAGGAGCTGGGCGGCCGGCTGCGCCAGATGTACTACACCCTGGACGGCGAGGACCCGCAGGAGATGCTGCGCGATCTGATGGAGCGGGTCCTGGACCATCCTCTGATCACGGTTCACCTGGACGCGGACGTGGTGGGGTTCTCCGGGCACGTGGGGGACTTCAAGACCCGCATCCTGACCGGGGGCCGGGAGGTGGAGGTGGAGCACGGCGCTCTGATCGTGGCCACGGGCGGGGTCGAGCACCGGCCCGACGAGTACCTCTGCGGCGAGGACCCGAGGGTGATGACGCAGACGGATTTCGAGGCGTACCTGAGCGGGGACGGGGTGATGTTCGCGCCGCCGAAGGATGTGGTCATGATCCAGTGCGTGGGGTCCCGCGAGGAGGGGCACATGTACTGCAGCCGGGTCTGCTGCGCCTCGGCGATCAAGAACGCCCTCCGGCTCAAGCGGATGAACCCGGACAGCAACGTCGTGGTGTTCCACCGGGACGTGCGGACCTACGGGTTCAACGAGCTGCACTACAGGGCCGCGCGGGAGGCGGGCGTGCTGTTCGTGAGGTACGAGCTGGACGCCAGGCCGGTCGTGGAGGCGAAGGACGGGAAGCTACGGGTGACGGGGTTCGATCCGGTCTTAGGGGCGAACATAGAGATCGAGCCGGACCTGGTCGTCCTGAGCAGCGCGGTCCGGCCCCACCCGGAGGCCGCGGAACTGGCGCCGATGTTCAAGGTCCCGACCAACGAGGACGGCTTTTTCTTAGAGGCGCACCTGAAGCTCCGGCCTGTGGACTTCGCCAACGAGGGGATGTTCCTGTGCGGCCTGGCCCACTCGCCCAAGCTCGTCCACGAGACCGTCGCGCAGGCGCGGGCGGCGGCGGCGCGGGCGGCGACGATCCTGTCGAAGGAGAGGCTGTCCGTGGGGGGCATCATCGCCCGCGTGGACGAGGAGAAATGCGCGGCGTGTCTGACGTGCGTCCGGACGTGCCCGTTCGACATCCCGATCATCCGGGACGGGGCGGCCTTCATCGAGGCGACGCTCTGCCAGGGGTGCGGGACGTGCGCCACGGCCTGCCCGGCCAGGGCCATCGAGGTGGGGCACTACAAGGATGAACAGATTCTGGCGAAGGTGGAGAGCTTATATCCATGAGCGATGCGTTTGAGCCGAAGATCGTCGCGTTTTGCTGCCAGTATTGCGCCTACTCCGCCGCGGACCTGGCGGGCTCGATGCGGCTACAGTACGCGCCCAACGTCCGAATCGTGCGCCTGCTCTGCACGGGCAAGGCCGACCCCCTGTTCTTCCTGAAGGCGTTCGAGGAGGGGGCGGACGGGGTGTTCGTGGCGGGCTGCCTGGAGGGGAACTGCCACTTTCTGGAGGGCAATCTCCGGGCGAAGAAGCGGGTGCACTACACCCGGAGGCTGCTGGATGAGGTGGGGGTGGGCGGCGAGCGGATCGCGTTCTACAACATGTCCGCCGGGGAGGGGACGAAGTTCGCGGCGGCGGCCAACGAGATGACGGAGAAGGTCAGGGCGCTCGGGCCGTCGCCACTACACCCCAAAAAGTGAAACGGCAGACGGCAGACGGCAGACGTGAAGCGTATCTCGTGAAGCGTGAAGCGTGGGGGTAGGACGAGATACGAGACGAGATATATGTTTCGGCCTTTCAAGAGAGGATCGCCATGATCGTCGCCGAGAGAAAACCCCTGGAGGAGATCGAGGCGGAGCTGAAGGGGTTCAAGAAGGTTTTGATCGTGGGCTGCGGGACGTGTGTCACGGTCTGCATGGCCGGCGGCGAGAAGGAGGTGGGCGTCCTGGCCTCCATGCTCCGGATGCGGGCGAAGATGCGGGGGGAGGCGCTGGAGGTGGTGGAGGCCACGGTGCAGCGGCAGTGCGACCGGGAGTACGTGGCGCCCATCGCGCAGCTCGCGGAGGGGTGCGACGCCATCCTCTCCATGGCCTGCGGGGTGGGGGTCAACTACGCCACCGAGGTCGTGCGGTCGCCCGTGGTCCTTCCGGCGCTCAACACGCGCTTCTTCGGGGCCAACGTGGACGAGGGGGTCTGGGCCGTGCGCTGCGCCGGGTGCGGGGACTGCCTGCTGGCCAAGACCGGGGGGATCTGCCCCATCGCCCGGTGCGCCAAGTCGCTCCTGAACGGCCCGTGCGGGGGGTCGCAGGACGGGAAGTGCGAGGTCAGCCCTGACGTGGAGTGCGCCTGGCAGCTCATCTATGACCGGATGGCGGCGCTGGGGCGGCTGGACAAGTTAGAGGAGATCGAGCCCCCCAAGGACTGGTCCAGAGGCCGGGACGGCGGGCCGGGGAAGGTCGTGCGGGAAGACGCGACGAAGATATGATGCGGCAGGGGCGAGGCATGCCTCGCCCCTGCACGCGACGGAGGAGACCATGAAATCCGGCAGCAACCTGGAGCGCGTCCTGGAGAGCGGGGCATTTACGGTGACGGCGGAGCTGGGGCCGCCCAAGAGCGCCCACGCCCCGTCGGTCCGGAAGAAGGCGGACCTTTTGAAGGGTCAGGTGGACGCGGCCAATATCACGGACAACCAGACCGCCATCGTGCGCATGTCGAGCATCGCGGCGGCGAGGCTCGCCCTGGACCAGGGGGTGGAGCCGGTCATGCAGATGACCTGCCGGGACCGCAACCGGATCGCCATCCAGAGCGACCTGCTGGGGGCCTACGCGCTGGGCATCCGGAACATCCTCTGTCTGAGCGGGGACCATCAGAAGTTCGGCAATCACCCGCAGGCGAAGAACGTGTTCGATCTGGACAGCATCCAGCTCGTCGGGATGGTGAAGGCCATGCGGGACGAGGGGCTGTTCCAGTGCGGGGAGGAGATCCGGAACACGAAGAAGGCCCCGCTCGCGCCCCCGAAGATGCTGATCGGGGCGGCGGCCAACCCCTTCGGCGACCCCTTCCCGTTCCGGGTCATCCGCCTGGCGAAGAAGGCCCAGGCGGGGGCGGACTTCATCCAGACGCAGCCTGTGTTCGACCTGGAGAGGTTCAAGATGTGGATGACCGCGGTGCGGGACCGGGGGCTGCACGAGCAGACGGCCATCCTGGCGGGGGTGATGCCGGTCAAGTCGTGGAAGGCCCTGGCGTACATGGACAAGAACGTGCCCGGCATCCGCATCCCGGCCCCGCTGATCGAGCGGATGAAGGGGGCGGAGGACGGGGAGGCGGAGGGGGTGAAGCTCTGCGTGGAGACGATGCAGCAGCTTCGCGAGGTGGAGGGGGTGCGCGGCATCCACATCATGGCCGTGGAGTGGGAGGCCATCGTGCCGGAGGTCGTCTCGCAGGCGGGGCTCCTGCCGAGGCCGGTCATCCCGAAGGCGGAGGCGAAGGAGGGGGAAGAGGGGGCGAAGCCTAAGAAGGAGAAGGCGTCGCAGGCGGCGGATTGAAAGCAAGTGAAGTGATGAGTGACACCTTACAGACATCCCTCAAGGCCGCTTCCCCCGGCTTCGTGGATGCGCAGTTCTGGGACCGGCTCCGGGATATGAACCCGGAGGAGGTCTGCCGGAGGGCGGGTGCCTCCTACGACAGGGCTCGCAGGGGATATGCGCTCCGCATCCTGAACGGGGACTATCTCGTCCTGCCGGAGGAACGCCTTGTCGAACGCCTGGGGCCGCCTCCGGCGGACGGCAAACCGCCGGGCTTCTATCTGTATTTCATCGCGGTGCACTACCTGCTCAACGCCCAGGAGAGGCCGCTGACCGGGGACATGGTGACGCCCAAAGAGCTGAGGGACGGGGAGCTGTTCTTCTCCGGCGGGTCCCACACGCCCAACCTGACGCCGCTTGTCCAGCGGTTTGACGGCCAGCGGGAGGCCCTGGGGAGGGCTGCGGAGGCCACAGGTGGCCGACAAGTGGACTATGGCGACGCGGCGGTGGAGGTCCCGGCGCTCCCGCGCGTGCCCGTGACGTTCGTCCTCTGGTTCGGGGACGAGGAGTTTGGGGGGAGGGCCTCGGTCCTGTTCGACCGGAGCGTGGAGCATCACCTGCCCATCGAGGGGCTGCTGCCGGTGATCTCGGAGACGGTGAAGAGGTTGACGCCATGAAGCTCGCGGTCACCGGCAAAGGGGGCGTGGGGAAGACGACGCTCACCGCGGCCCTGGCCCTGCTGTTCCGGCGGGACGGGGCGCGGGTGATCGCCGTGGACGCGGACCCGGACAGCAACCTGGCGGCCACGCTGGGGTTCCCGGACCCGGGGGGCATCGTCTCGCTGGGCGAGATGAAGGACCTGATCGCGGAGCGGACCGGGGGGGATGGGGGATACGGGGGGTTCTTCAAGCTGAATCCGAGGGTGGACGACATCCCGGAGGCCTACGCGCCGGAACACCGGGGGGTCAGGCTGCTCGTGATGGGGGGGGCGCGGAAGGGGGGCGGGGGGTGCGTCTGCCCGGAGAGCGCGTTCCTGCGGGCGCTGCTGGCGCACGTGCTGTTCGGCCGGGAGGATGTGGTGCTCATGGACATGGAGGCGGGCATTGAGCACCTGAGCCGGGGCACGTCGCAGGGCGTGGACGCGCTGATCGCCGTGGTGGAGCCGGGGAGGCGGAGTTTCGAGACGGTGGGGCGCATCCGGTCTCTGGCCGGAGACCTGGGCATCCGGAGGGTGTTCGTGGTCGGGAACCGGATGAGGGGGCCGGAGGACGAGGCCTACATCCGCGAGGGGGTCGGGGAATCGGACCTGCTCGGGTGCATCCCCTACTGCCGCGAGGCGGAGGCCGGGGTGAGCGACGGGGTGGCCGGGCTGGTCGCCCCGATCAAGGCCAATCTGGTGGCGAGGCTCAGGAAATAACTTTTCACAAATCTTGTGCATGGAACGACGTCGCCTGGCGCACAGGCCCTCACCCCGCCTCGCTGACGCTCGGCTTCCCCTCTCCCGCATGCGGGAGAGGGGTGGTGAACGCAGTGAACCGGGGTGAGGGCCAGAGCCGCAGCGATTTTTTAGTCAGCTCTCGATATAGCTCCCTGCACAGAGATATTAAGGGAAGGATGCAGACCATGACGGACGCGGAGAAATTGAAGACCCTTCTGGACCACTGGATCGAGCACAACACCGCGCATAAGGAGGAGTTCGAGCGGTGGGCACAGCGGGCGCGCGGGGCGGGGCTGGGGGATGTCTCCCGCGAGATCGAGGCGGCGGCCGGGAAGCTGGAGGAGGCCAACGCGCACCTGCAGAAGGCTATGAGTCATCTTTAAGGAGAAGGACATGTGTCAGAGCAACGCCTACCTGATGGACGGAGGCCGGGAGGAGCTTGTCTTAGAGGACGTGGCCCTGGTGGAGGTGGGCAAGGACTCGGTGAAGATGCGAACGCTTTTCGGGGAGCCGGTCTCCTTCCACGCGAGGATCAGGGAGATCGACCTGACGAAGAACAGGATCGTCCTGGAACGATGTGAATAAATCGACGATGTAGCACGGCGATTTATCGCCGTGAAGGAGGTGGGGTGATGGAGGAGAACAGCAAGAAGGTCATCGGGGAGACCTACGAACCCGGCAAGCCCACGGAGGCTTACAACTGGCGGAAGAAGCTGCGGAGCCAGGAGGAGATGTTGAGGTACCTCCAGTCCGCGGAGCGATACTGGTTCAGCAAGGAGGGGTTCGGGAGCGAGAGGCGGCGGACACCTGCGTGAGGGAATACACCATGGCCTTTGAAATTCCGAAAGCCAATTACACGGGCAAGATCAAGGAGGTCGTGCTGGGGGCCGGGGAGCGGGCGGTGACGGTGGGGGGGGAGACCTGTT
>CAYRZX010000287.1:1952-9213 GCA_964428665.1 uncultured Gemmatimonas sp. | reverse complement strand
CGTTTTTCCTCACGGATGTCTTCGAGGGCGGCGTCGAAACGCTCTTTTTCTTGCAAGAAGTCCATCTCCTGATAGTTTAAGGTCATCTCATAGTTGTGGAAGTAATAGTCCACCTTCGCAATGATCAGGGAGTCCAGGGTGGCGTCGTTCTGATGGTCGGTGATCCTGGCGATGTCGTCGGCTGTCAGCAGGCTGACTTTTCGGCCCTTTGTCGTGATTCGAACGTTGATGTGCTCCCAGTCCCCCTCGTGGTTGTTAGGGCCGTCATTGAAGGGGAATAAGGTCCAGTACTGGATCACAAGCTCATACCTTGCAGCATCCTGAGCGGCAGGGTCTTCGTATATGAAGGGGTGGGCGTAGATTCTGGAATCGTTTCGAGCGTTCTCCATCCTTTCCTTCCTGTCGAGCTCCCGATAGACCTGCCTCCAGCTTTTCTCATCCTCACCCGGAAGGTCGAAATAGAGGACTTTTGCGGTGTGATGCTCTGGACGGGTGGGCTGGACCAGGCAGCTGTCGGGATGAAATTCCAGGAGCAGGCGCTTCAGCTTTTCATCGTCATCTGTGGCGATACCCGAAGTCGCCGGAAGCAGCCCCAGGTCGATGGTGTCAGACCCCACGCGCTGGCTGGCGGGTTTTGTGAGGTCCCACGTGTCGACGTGGAGCGTGGGCCGGTTGTCGTACGCGAGTTTCTTGTTGTCTCTGTCGTAGCGGAGCCTGAGCAGGAGTTCGAAGTCCCGCGGGATGCTGAAGTTGTTTCTCCGCAGGATGGGCGAGAACCTCGCGGCCAGTTCGAGCAGTCTCCTGTGGCGTTCGTCGTCCACGCCGTCCACCGGGTTGACGTCCTTTCCGGGGTCCCCATAGAGGTTCAACTTTCTGCTGGCTTCGGTCTGGCTCACGATTCTGGGCGTGGGCGCGAGGAAGTCGCAGTAGTTGTCGCGGTTGAATTTTTGCGCCCGGGCGATTTCCGTGAGCAGAAGCGAGCAGGCCAGTATCAGGGCTATTTTTTTCATGGCCGATCCCCCTGTTTCGTCGCCTATCCCTTTTTGAGGAGGGCTGCGAATGTGGGCGTTCACCGGCGCTCTCAAAAGGAGACGCCCACGTGAAGGCCCGTCTTCCAGCGGCCTCCTGGGATATAATAGAACTTGCTCTGGATGAAGACGCTGGCCCCCTGGGCCGCCTTCACGTTCCCCCCCACGACGCCGTTGATGAACAGGCGGCCAGCGTCCGCGTGCATCAGACCGCCTCCTCCTCCGAAATAGACCCTGTTTATGAGCGCCCCCTGAGCGGATGGGAACCTGTAAAAGGCGTTCGCGCCGACGAAGGTTGTGGGCCTCGTGTATCCATCGTCCGCTGAGAGGTAGAGGTCGCTGAAGACGCCGATGCCGACGGGCCTCGGCTGTTTGACATCGACGCCGACGGTCACGCCGGGTGCGAGTGAAACGCCTCTTCCGTTGAGCATCCCAGCCCCCATTCTGAAGGTGGGGTCGTCGCCCCAGGCGGGGGAAGGTCCGCAGGCCGTCAGCGCTGCGGCAGCAACGATCAGGATCTTTTTCATCGGGTCACCCTCCTTTCCGGTCACAGGAGAGCGCAAACGGCGTGCCAGGGGAAACGGCAGAGGGCAGAGGGCAGAGGGCAGACGTGAAATCCCAAGAGGAGCAAGAGGAAAGGCGAAAGGGGAGAGGAGAAAAGGTTGTGGGATGGAAGGGGTTGCAGAGGATGGGGGATCGGGGGAGCGCAAGGTTTTTATGGCACGCGCAAGAGAATGATGGCAGGGGCCTACCAGGGGATGACAAACCGCAGGACCAGGGGGCTGGCGAGGACGCCGAACTCCGACCCCCTGTAGTCCGAAGTCCTCCCGAACCGGACGCAGGGCGCGAAGAAGACGTAGCGGTATCCCAGCGCGAGGCTGACGTAGCCGCCGGCGAAGCTCCCGCGCCTGTCGTCGTCGTCGTGAGGGGAGAACCCCAGGACGGTCGCGCCGAGGTCCAGGTGGACAAAGGGGGCCGGCTGGTAGCGGGCGAAGAGGTCGCCGTGCAGGACGTTCCAGATGTTCCTGTCAAAGGTGTGGGTGTTCTCCTCCCACGCGGCCCCCGCGCCGACGCCGAAGAGCAGGTTGCCCCTGACCCTCCGGGCGTAGGAGAGGGAGAGGGCCCAGAAGGGGATTCTGGAGCTCAGGATGCGCCTGTCGGAGCCGAGGTCGAGGGTGAAGTGATGGACTTTGGGCTTTGCCTCCGCCTCCAGGCGAGTCAGCGGCGCGAGCAGGAGCAGGCCTAAAAGCAGGGCGATCCGAGGCATCGGGGCGTCCCCCTTTCGCGGGGATGGGTTTCTCCGGGGAACCGGCGCTGTTTCGTCGCCGTTCCCGTCGGCGCGCGGAGGGACGCCCGTCAGAAACGCGGGCGCGACGACGCCGGTGACGATGCCGCTGCCGAGCCAGAGGGTCCAGGCGTCCAGGGCGCGGAACAGGAGGGTCTCGGCCAGGATGACCTGGTGGGGGACCGCGGACAGGGCGGCGTAGAGGCCGAAGTTCATGCCCTCCATCAGGCCGGACCCGCCGGGGAGGATGGAGAAGACGCCCATGAGCTTGACGGTCGTGGCGCTCATCAGGATGATGTGGAACGGGACCTGTGCGCCCAGCGCCCGGAACAGGAGGTAGGGCTGCAGGAGGTCCAGCCCCCAGTGGAGGGCCGTGAACAGGGCGATGCCCAGGAAGGTCGCCGTTCCTTTCAGGAACGCCCGGTATTCGCGATGGAACTCATCGAGATGGCCTCCGACCTCGTCCGGGTTCCACCTCCGCCGGAGGGAGGGGATTGCCCAGGCGACCGTCCGGGCGATCCCCTGGAGGATGGCCCTGGCGTAGTGAAACCGGAAGAGGCTGAGGTAGAGCATCAGCCCGACGAACCCCGTGAACCCGATCAGGCCGAGGAGGGCCGAGCGGATCAGGGCGGAGGAGAGGGGGAGGAGGGGGACGCAGATACCGAGCGCGACCAGGACGATGCCCACCATGGCCACCCCCTGGGCCATGCGCTCGGCGGCGGTGCTGGCGATGGCCTCCTTAAAGGTCAGGGGCGTCCGCCTGCTCAGGTAGTAGGCGCCGAACGGCTCCCCCCCCGTGCCTGCGCCGGGCGTCAGGGCGTTGAAGAAGGTCCGGACCAGGACCGCTGCCGTCGTCTGGGAGAGCGAGACCGGGAACCGGCGGGCGCGCAGGACCAGACGCCAGCGCAGGCTCCAGAGCAGGATGAGGGCCGGGGCCTTCAGGGCGGCCAGGAGGAGCAGGGGCAGGTCGGCCTGGCGCAGGACCGGGAGGAGGGCCTTCCCGTCGACGGCGAGGCCCAGGCCGGTCAGGGTCGCCAGGCTGATGCCTAAAGGGATCAGGATGCGCGCCCAGAGAAGGCGGCGTTGGAGAAGGGGTTCGGAGGGCATGGCGAGACCTTTCGATGGGGTTCACGCGGTCTTTTTTGTCAACAGGAGACGCAAATGGTGTGCCACGACAACGCTCAGGGGAAAAAGAACGGGGGATTGGCTTTCCGTGATGCAAGCTTTCAGCAATCAGCCGTCAGCTTTCAGCAAAAGGCAAAAAAACGAAAGCAATCTGGTTTCGCTGATTGCTGATCGCTGACCGCTGATGTGCAAGATTATGCTTGCAGGTGCAAGAGGAGGATGGCAGGCGTAGCGGTAGCGGGTCGTATCAGCGCGCGGGCGATAGGGCCGAAGTCTTGCTCGACTTGACCGTCTTTCCGAAGTCCCCGGCGAAGATGAAGAAATCCCCGAAGCCGACCTCGCCGTCCCTGTCCAGGTCATACTTTGTGTTTGCACCCGTCGCCTTCTGCCCGAACGCCGGGGCGAAGAGGAAGAAATCGTCGAAGCCGACCTCGCCGTTCCCGTCGAAGTCCGAGGCCAGGCCGCTTACTCCTGTGAGGTTCCCCCCCTCCACCCGGCGGATGCGGTGGTTGCCTCCGTCGGCGATGTAGACGACCCCTTTGACGTCCACGGCCACACTGTTCGGTTGGATCAAGTAGGCCTGGGTCGCCGGTCCGCCGTCTCCTAAGGGGGCCAGTCTCCCTGTCCCTGCGAAGGTGGTGATGATACCGTCTGGTCCTACCCGACGGATGCGGAAATTGAAGTAATCAGCGATGTAGACGTTCCCTCTGGCGTCCACCGATAGGCCGGATGGACCTCCCAGATTGGCCTGAGTTGCCGGTCCTCCGTCTCCTGCGGAACCAAAAGTTCCCGTTCCTGCAAAGGTGGTGATGATACCGTTTGACCCTACCCGGCGGATGCGGTTGTTACTTCTGTCGGCGATGTAGACGTTCCCTCCTGTGTCCACAGCGACATCTGTTGGGGTGTCCAGGCTGGCCCTGAGGGCAGGGCCTCCGTCCCCTCCATAGCCCTCTGTGCCGTTGCCTGCGACGGTCGTGATGATCCCATCCGGCCCTACCCGGCGAATGCGGTTGTTGCCGTAGTCGGCGACGTAGACGTTCCCTTTTGCATCCGCAGCCATTCCAGTCGCGCTGGCCAACTGGGCCTGCGTCGCCGTCCCTCCGTCCCCTGAAAAGCCATACGTTCCTATCCCTGCGAAGGTCGCGATGAAGCCATCGGGACCTACCCGACGAATGCGCTGAGAGGCTATGTCGGAGACGTAGACGAATCCGGCGGCGTCCGCAGCCACGCCGGACGGCATCCCAAAGCCGGCCTGCGTCGCCGACCCTCCGTCCCCTGAAAAACCGTGAACTCCCGAACCCGCGAAGGTCGTGATGACCGGACCTGTCTGGGTTGCTGGCAGCGCAACCCCACTCAGGGTAACTCTTGCAGGACTCCCCGGCGCGTTGTGGACAACGACCAGGACAGCTGATTTCATCCCCACAGATGTTGGATTAAACATCATGGTCACTGTGTACGATCTCCCCGCTGCTATCGCGACCCCTATCGGATATATTCTGAACTGCGAGGTGTCCGGCCCTTCTATCGCGATCCCTGTGATCCGCAGCGTGTCTCCTCCCGTATTGTGAATCATCAGTGCATTCTGAGACGCAGATCCGACGCGGGTGCTGCCGAACGCCAGCAATGAGGTTGACAGCGTGATGGATGGGCCGCTGGCCTCTCCCGGGCGAATTTTACTTCCGGCGAATTTCGCGGTAAAACTGCAGGAGCCAGGCACTTTCGCAGCGGTGAAGAAGCTGAGCCGGGTGGTGAAATCCCCCTGAATATTTGTGCCTTGAATCTTTCCGTTATACACTGCTATGAACATATTGCGGTTGTTCTCATAAGTGCCCCACAGGGCTTGAAACACGCCGTCCGAGTCGATCCAGCCATTGAAAGCGCCTTCGATCCCATCACCGTCCGAATTCAAGACGATCCTGCCGTTGTTCTGGGTGATCTGAACGGTGGCCGGGCCATCCGCATCCGGGTAACCTTCGTTTAGTACTCTCTGAAGGGTCGTATCCGGAGCGCCCGTGTCCACGAAGAAATCGTTGTTCCGAACGAAATCGACCCTGCACTCTTTTGAGAACCGTAGGGTTTTAAACAGAACCGAGTAGGTCCCGGAGAAGGCCGTGCCCTTCGCCGTGCCCGTCCGGTTCAGAGCGGTCTCAAATTCCTCCCGGCTTTTAAAAAGGTCGTTTTCCGATGCAGGCCCGGGCGGAGGCGCTACCTGGGCCGTGTCCTTTCCCACGCCCTTCAGTTCGACCGAGGAGGGGCTTCCTGCCGCGTTGTGGGTGACAGACAGGGTGGCAGACTTGTGTCCAACGGAGGTCGGTGTGAACGTCACGGTCACGGCCTGAGCCTGCCTGGCCGGAATCCCCAGTGTCGTCGGCGATACCTTGAATTGCCCGGCATCGGCACCCGTCACCGTGATTCCTGTGACGGACATGCTCTCACCGCCTGTGTTTGAGATCGTGAGGCTCTTCCGGGAGGCAGCCCCTACCTTTGTAGTGTCGAACGTCAGGGATGGGGCCGACAGTCGGATGGATGGACCCCTGGTCCCAGCAGTTCCTTCTACTTCCACCCATCGGATGCGGTTATTTTCACCGTCCACGATGTAGACGTTCCCCCTGGCATCCACGGCCACACCGCGCGGGCCGTTCAAGCTGGCCTGCGCGGCCGGTCCGCCGTCCCCTGAAAAACCGCGAGTTCCGGCCCCTGCGACGGTTGTGATGATACCGTCTGGCCCTATCCGTCGAATGCGGTGGTTGTTCGTGTCCGCGATGTAGATGTTCCCTTTAGCATCCACGGCCACGCCCTGTGGGAGGAAGAGGCTGGCCTGCGTAGCCAGCCCTCCATCCCCTGAGAAGCCCTGCGTTCTCGAACCTGCTACGGTGATGATAATGCCGTCTGTTCCCACCCGGCGTACGCGGTTGTTGTTCAGGTCGGCGATGTAAATATTCCCGCTCACATCCACGGCCACGCCGGAGGGAGACCACAGACCGGCCAGAATTGCCGGCCCTCCGTCCCCTAAAGAATCATAGGTTCCCATCCCAGCGATGGTGATGATGAGGCCGTTCGGCCCCACCCGGCGTACGCGGTTGTTGTTCAGGTCGGCGATGTAGACGTTCCCTTTTTCATCCACCGCCACGCCAGTCGGGCGGTTCAAGCTGGCCTGTGTAGCTGGTCCTCCGTCCCCTGAAAAACCGAAAGCTCCTGTGCCTGCGACAGTGGTGATGATGCCATCAGATCCCACACGACGAATGCGGTTTGAAGTGGCAAAGTAGACGTTCCCCTTGGCATCCACAGCCACGCCGGTTGGATTGTCCAGGCTGGCCTGTGCCGCCGGCCCTCCGTCTCCTGAAAAACCGCGTGTCCCTGTCCCTGCAAGGATTGCGATAATACCGTCCGTATCCACCCGACGGATGCGATGGTTGTAGGTGTCGGCGATGTAGATGTTTCCTGTGACGTCCACGGCTATACCGGATGGATAGAACAGGCCGGCCAGAACAGCCAACCCTCCGTCCCCCAATCCCCTTTCTCCTCCCGCGACGGTGGTGATGACGCCGTCGGAGCCTACGCGACGGATGCGATGGTTATTGGTGTCGGCGATGTAAAAATTCCCGTTCGCATCCACCACCACGCCCTGCGGGGAGGCCAATCTGGCCTGTGTGGCCAGTCCCTCATCTCCCGTAAAGCCGTAAAGCCCTGAACCTGCGACGGTGGTGATGACGCCGTCGGAGCCTACGCGACGGATACGATGGTTATTGGTGTCGGCAATGTAAAGATTTCCTCCGGCATCCACCGTCACGCTGGATGGACCGCTCAAGCTGGCCTGCGCCGC
>CAYRZX010000287.1:0-1852 GCA_964428665.1 uncultured Gemmatimonas sp. | reverse complement strand
TTCCTCCGGCATCCACCGTCACGCTGGATGGACCGCTCAAGCTGGCCTGCGCCGCCGATCTCCCATCTCCTGAAAAGCCACCTGTTCCGCGTCCCGTAGGGCCTGAGCCTGCGACGGTGGTGATGATGCCGTCGGGGCCTACCCGTCTGATGCGATGGTTATTGGTGTCGGCAATGTAAAGATTTCCTCCGGCATCCACCGTCACGCTGGATGGACCGCTCAAGCTGGCCTGCGCCGCTGGGCCCCCATCCCCTGAAAAACCGTTCTTTCCCATTCCTGCGACGGTAGTGATGATGCCGTCGGTCCCCACGCGGCGAATGCGATTGTTATTGGTGTCGGCGATGTAGAGGTTTCCCTTTGCATCCATGGCCGCGCCCCTGGGGCTGAACAGGCTGGCCTTTTCTGCCGACCCGCCGTCCCCAACCGGACCGGCCGGCTCAAGAGGACGGGGAGCCCCTCCTGCGACGGTGGTGATGATGCCGTCGGTCCCCACGCGGCGAATGCGGCCTGAGTCCCCGGTATAGTCGGCGATATAGATGTTCCCCTTTGCATCCACGGCCACGCCGGACGGACCGCTCAAACTGGCCTGGGCTGCCGGTCCGCCATCCCCCGAAAAACCAGGACTCCCCGTGCCTGCGACGGTGGTGATGACACCGTCGGTCCCCACCCTGCGGACGCGATAGTGAGCCAGGTCAGCGATATAGATATTCCCTTTTGCATCCACGGCCACGCTGCTCGGACTATATAAGCTGGCCTGCACTGCCGGCCATCCATCCCCCAGGAAAAAAGGGCTTCCTGTCCCTGCAAAGGTCGTGATGGTCCCCGGCCCTGGCTGGGCCGACAGGTGAGCCGGAAACAGGAACGCGAAGAACGCGAAAGATGCGAAAGACGCGAAAATGGCGTATAGACGTTTCATAGCGATCCCTTCGAACTCCTAATGGTGCAATGACCCTAATATGCTCCTGGTGGAACGGACAAGGCTTTTATGATGCTGTATGCCAGGAATGTTATCGCTGATGCTATCGCTGAAATACCTACAATTAGACCTGCGGTCTTGCCCACTGAGACTACTTTCTCCTCTCTCGTTTGGATGATCTCTATTTTTTGTATGTCGGACGGCTTTATGTCGTAAAACTCATTGAAGGCCAATACTACAATTGTGTTATTCTTTTCATCCACCCTGTTGATGACACATTCAAGTTCCTTGACTATCTCGCCTCTCTTGAGTAGCTCACTCTCCGGTCTTAGCGTCATGTATACCAGCATCCCCTTCTGCAACTCTTCTTCCTTGATCTCCCGTCCTCTGGTCTCTTGGTGTATCCGGGTGGTATAGCACCCCGCCGTCTGTAACAGTAGCGCTGCGATCAGGACCAGACAGACACCGCGCATCATCGGTGACATGGCACGCTCCTTTCAGGGGTCGGTTAAGCCGTGTTCACGGCCCTCCTCAGGCAACGCATGGCAGCTTCGCCGTGACCGTCCTCGCTGTTGGCTCAGAATTTGAATGACGCGGCGAGCCGGACCCCGCCGCCGCGCTGCGGCGAGAGGCTTACGCGAATCCGTTCCAGCGGCATCTCCTCCCACCGTTCGGCGCGTCTGATTGCCCCGGCGGTAGCGCCGATGACGGTGCCGAGGAAGCCGAGACCTATGCCTCCTATGATAGCCGCCTCTTTTTTCTCAAAGCAGATGTTTTCGTTATTAAAGCAAGAAGCCTCTCCTGTGAACGCACCGACGGTCATGCCGACTCCCACCCCCGTGAGTAACCCGATACCAGCGTATTTGAGAATCCTTGATTTCTGGCCTCGGCTCACCTCGAATCGTGCCACGGAAGTGAGAGGGATTGCCAAACGAC
>CAYRZX010000286.1:0-9234 GCA_964428665.1 uncultured Gemmatimonas sp. | reverse complement strand
GCCAAGCCGCCCGTGGGGGCGCAGACGTTTCACGGCCTCCCGTTCCAGATCGGCCCGGAGGGGCGCTGCTTCATCGCGCGGGGGGGGGACCTGGGGACAGGGCCGGTCACGATCCCCATCGGGCAGAAGGCCCGCCGCGTGATCTTCGCGCACCGCCTGCTGGAGTCGAAGCTGTCCGAGGGGGACCCTGTGGGCCGGGTCGTGGCCCACTACGCCTTCCGTCTGGCGGGGGGGGAGACGGTCCGGGTCCCGATCCGGGAGCGGTTCGAGACGGGGGTCATCCCGTCGGGGTGGGGGCAGCTCGCGTTCCTGGGCGTGCCGGACCAGAAGAACGGGGTCCAGGCGCGCTACGAGGGGAGATGGGGGGGCTCCGGCCTCCGGCAGACCGAGGCCACGCAGGCCTGGCCGCGCGGGTATTACCTGTGGGACTGGGAGAACCCGCACCCGGACCGGGTCGTCGAGTCGGTGGAGATCGTCCCGGAGGGGCCCAGGTTCCTGGTCGCGGCAATCACGCTGGGGCATCTGGAGGAGGACCCGTTCGTGCGGAGCGGGGCGCGGGAGGTGAAGATCGACCTGCCGAGGCCGGAGGACGCCGCAAAGAGTTTCGGCCTGGAGGTGGAGGTGGACCGGGGCGTGGCCACGTACCCCTACGCCCTGCCGGAGCAGGCCGCGGAGGCGTTCCTGAGCGACGGGTTCAAGGGGTGGGGGGAGGCGCAGAACCCGAAGGCCAGCCCGTCCTACGTGGAGATCGCGGCGACGCCGTCGGCGACGGTCACGGTCAAACAGGATGGGGAGGAGCTGGGGAGGGCGAAGTGGGGGGACCTGGAGCGGGAGGGGACGCTCCAGCCGTCGCCCCGGCTGCGGGTGTCGCTGGTGGACCGGGGGCGGAACTGGATGCACACCACGGTCCTGGACGACACGACGGGCAGGCCCGTGCCGTGCCGCATCCACTTCCGGTCGCCGGAGGGCCTCCCCTATCAGCCGCACGGGCACCACGGGCACGTCAACTCGAACTTAGGGACCTGGCACACCGACATCGGCGGGGACGTGCGGCTGGGGCAGATCACCTACGCCTACATCGACGGGACCTGCCAGGGGTGGCTGCCGCGCGGGGAGGTGATCGTGGATGTGGCGCGGGGGTACGAGTATGAGCCGCTGCGCACGAAGGTGGAGGTCAAGCCCGGCCAGCGGGAGCTGGTGTTGCGGATCAGGCGGTGGGCGGACATGAACCGGGAGCGCTACTTCAGCGGGGACACGCACGTCCACTTCCTGTCCACGCAGGGGGCGCACACGGAGGCCCTGGGGGAGGACCTGAACGTGGTGAATCTGCTGCTTTCGCAGTGGGGGCACCTGTTCACGAACACGGAGGAGTTCGTCGGGAGACCCAGCGTCTCCGACAACGGCAAGAGCATCGTCTACGCCACGCAGGAGAACCGGCAGCACCTGCTGGGCCACCTGACGCTGCTGGGCCTCAAGCGGCCGGTCATGCCCTGGTGCTCGGACGGGCCGGGCGAGGCGGAGCTGGGGGGGGCACTCGAAACCACCCTCTCCCACTGGGCGGACGCGTGCCACGCGCAGGGGGGCACGGTGATCCTCCCGCACCTGCCGACGCCCAACTGCGAGCCGGCCACGCTGATCGCCACGGGCCGGGTGGACGGGGTGGAGATGCTTCAGCACAGCATGTACAACCACCTCGAATACTACCGCTACCTCAACTGCGGCTACCGCCTGCCCCTCGTGGGGGGCACGGACAAGATGACCAGCGACGTGCCGGTGGGCATCTACCGGACCTACGTCCACATCCCGGACGACCAGCCGTTCACGTACGAGACGTGGTGCGAGAACCTGAAGAAGGGGAACACCTTCCACAGCGGGGGGCCGATCCTCCGGTTCACGGTGAACGGCCAGCCCATCGGGAGCACGCTGAACCTGCCGGGCAACGGCGGGACGGTGGAGGTGGAGGCGTCGGCGGAGTCGATCCTCCCGATCCACACGCTGGAGGTGGTGCAGGAGGGGCGCGTGGTGGCCTCGACGGAGGAGGCGAAGGGGACCAGGAGGCTGAGGCTGAAGGCGAAGGTGAAGGTGGAGAAGCACTCCTGGCTGGCCGCGCGGTGCAGCGGCCCCGGCTATGCCCGGTCCGTCCCGCACCACGACGGCTGGCGGCGCGGGGTCATGGCGCACACGTCGCCGGTCTACATCGCCGTGGGCGGGGAGTGGTGGATGTTCGACAGCGGGGCGGCCAGCTACCTGCTGACGCTGATCGAGGGGGGGCTCTCCTACATCCGGCGCCGGAGCCCGCAGTATCGCCCGGACTCGGTGACGCACCACCACGGGGAGGCGGACCACCTGGCCTACCTGGAGCGGCCGTTCATAGAGGCCCGCGAGGCGATCCATCGGAGAATGCACCTGCTCGGGATCGCGCATTGATGTGGAAGGAGAGATGGTCCCGCGAGGGGGGCTACGGGGAGGTGCTGCGGATCGCCCTGCCCATGGTCCTGAGCACGGGGTCGTGGAGTTTCCAGCAGTTCGTGGAGCGGGTGTTCCTCACCTGGCACTCGCCGGAGTCCGTGGCGGCGGCCATGCCGGCGGGTCTGGTCTGCTTCGTGTTCATGAGCCTGTTCCTGGGCACGGTCACCTACGCCAACACCTTCGTGGCGCAGTACACGGGCGCGGGCAGGCCCGAGCGGGTCGGGGCGGCGGTCTGGCAGGCGATTCATCTGGCCGCCCTGTCGGGCGTCCTGATGCTGGGCCTGGTCCCGCTGGCGGGGGCGATCTTCGACTGGGCCGGGCACGACCCGGAGGTCCGGCATCTGGAGGTGGCCTACTTTGAGATCCTCTGCATCAGCGCAGGACCGATGCTCGTCGCCGACGCCGCGTCCACTCTGTTCACCGGCCTGGGGCGGACGCGGGTCGTGATGTGGGTCAACCTCGCGTGCGTCGCTGTCCTCCACACCCTGCTCAGCTACGCCTGGATCTTCGGAAGGTGGGGCTTTCCGGCGCTGGGCATCCGGGGCGCGGGCTGGTCCTCTGTCGTCGCCAACGTCGCTGCCGCTGTTCTCTTTCTCATCCTGATGCTCCGGAGGAGCTACCGCGAGACCTACAACACGCTGAGGGCCTGGCGGCCTGATGCGGGTCTCCTCCGTCGTCTGATACGCTTTGGCCTGCCCAGCGGGGTGCAGTTCAGCCTGGACATCGCGGCGTTCTCGACGTTCCTCCTGCTGGTGGGCCGGTTGGGGACGACGGCCCTGGCGGCCACGAACATCGCGTTCAACGTCAACTCCATCGCCTTCATGCCGATGATCGGGCTGGGCATCGCGGTGTCCACGCTCGTGGGGCAGCGGTTGGGGCAGGACCGGCCGGACCTGGCCGAGCGGAGCGCGCGCTCCGCGGCCCACGCGGCCTTCGCCTACATGGGGGTCGTGGCCGCCAGCTATGCCCTTTTGCCGGACCTGTTTCTGAGGCCCTTCGCCAGCGGGGCCGACCCAGCGACGTTTGCGGAGGTGCAGAGGACGGCCGTGATTCTGCTCAGGTTCGTGGCCCTCTACTGCATGTTCGACGCGATGTATTTCGCCTACTCCTCGGCGATCAAAGGCGCAGGGGACACGCGCTTCGTGCTCTATGTCTCTCTGTCGCTGGCGTGGGGCATCATGGCGATCCCGTCCTACGTCTCCTGGCGGCTGGGCTGGGGGCTCTACGCGATCTGGACGTTTGCGACGGCCTACATTATGACGGGCGGTGCCATTTTTTTCCTCCGGTTCCGGGGGGGAAAGTGGAAGGCGATGCGGGTGATCGAGAGGATGCCTGAAAAGAAAGAACACGACTTGATGGTGTGAAAGGAATGCCCATGCCACATCCCCTCTCCACGCCTCTGGACCCCTGGGACACCCGCTTCGGGTTCTTCTGGTATAACGACCACGAGATCTTCCACGCCACGCAGGACGAGTTAAACCGTCAGGCAGAGGGCCTGGTGAACACAGGTGTCAACCACGTCATCACCTTCAGTTGCACGCATTTCCGATGGTCCTTCCGCCGCCACTGGGGGGTCATCACCGAGGCGCTGGAACGGGTGGTCCGCGCCTGTCACCTGCACGGCATCCGCGTGACCGAACACCACTCCTGTCATCTGACCTACAATCCCATGACCCCGGCGGAGGAGGAGAACACGATCCGGTGGTTTCGCCTGCACGGATCGTCCATCGACTCGTGGCCGGGGCTGCGCGAGGACTGCGACGCCGACCCGGACGTGGGCGGCGCGCCCCTCTCCTCCCTGCGCCAGATCGACGGTCGCACAGGCCAGTGGGCGCGGTCCAACTACCAGGGCTGGTGCCTCTGTTTCAACAACCCGGACTTCCGCAGGGCCTACCTGACCTACCTGGAGACGCTCTACGCGGTGGGCATCGACGGGATCATGACCGACGATGTGCAGTGGTTTGGCCGGGGTCATTCGTGCGCCTGCGGCCACTGCCGGCGTCTGTTCCGGGAGCAGACGGGGTATGAGATGCCAGGGCCGGGGCCGGACTGGGCCGCCTGGCACGAGAACTACGACGAACCTTCCTACGTGGCCTGGCTCGACTTCCGATTCCGCTCCAACGAGGACTTCCACGCCGCCGTCAAGGCCCACTACGACGGCCTGGGCCTGCGGCCGCTCCGGCCGAACTACACCTCCAACACCCTCGACCGGAACCGGACGGCCTTCACCCTGGACACCCTGCCCGACCTGGACTGGGTGTTTACGGAATGCATTTTCACTGACATCATCCGGTACTCCTGGCCCGCCTGGGCCGTGGAGGTCTGGCACCGCTTCGCCGTCGGGCGGCGCCGGGGCATCCCGGCCATGGCGATGTTCTACCCGGATCGCCGGGACACCGTGCGCTTTGCCTGGGGACTGGCCATGAGCTGGGGGGTGATGTACCTGGCGACGGCCGTAGGATTCACCATGAACGAGGAGGAGCAGGGCCTCCGGCAGTTCGAAAGAAAGCACGCCCGGCTGTTGAGAGGGCAGCGGAGGCTGGCCCGCATCGGATTTTATGATTCGAGACGGAACCGGAATCTCTACAAGGATGCGGAACCCCGCAGCCTGGCCGCGCTCAAGACCTGGATGCAGGCGTGTTACCGCCGGAACGTCCCGTTCGATCTCTTCCAGCAGGAGGAGCTGGATCGGCTGGGGAGCTACCGGGTGGTGGTCCTGAATGAGGTCGCGCTGCTCTCCGACGAGGAGATCGTCGCCTTTCGGTCCTATGTGGGCGGCGGCGGGACGCTGATCTGGACGGGCCGCACAGGGGCGCTCGACGAGCGCGGCGTCCGGCGACCCGAGGGGTTTGTCCCGGAGGTGTGGGGGAATACCGCGGTTCCGGTCGAGGATGGCGGTCAGGGTGTCATGCATCGGATCGGTCAGGGCCGTCTGGTGATGATGGCCGGGGATTTCGGCCTGGGCCCCTTTGAGCCGCTCCACCACGCGCGGGGGCGCGGCCAGGAGACGGAGACGCGGGTTCCGTTCCGGGGGATTTCGGGCGCGGACCGGGAGGCCCGGCGTCAGATCACCGACGCGCTCGAAGGTCTGCTGCCGGGCGGGCCGGAGATGAGGGCTGAGAATCTGCCGCGGGACGTGACTCTGACGGCGTTTGAGGCGGCGGACGGTCGTGCTCTGGTCTTGCACGTCCTGAACGCGGCGGGGACCCTCGACGCCCCGTCAGGGGAGAACGTCGGCCACGGCGACCCGATCCCCTTTCCGAAACACGCTGGCCCGCCCGTCCGCATCCGGCTGAGGAAGCCCGAAACCCTGGCCGGCCGCGCGGCTGTCCGGGCGAGGTATCACGACCCGGACCGGGAAATGTCCGTCGAAGCGCCTGTGGCGGACCGGGGGAATGCGGTCTCCGTGGAAATCGACCCGCGTCTGATTCAGGCGTACGGCCTGGTCGAGGTGGATTTTCCGTTGTAGGGGCAAGTTGTGGGGATAACCGTTTGACAACAGGTCGATTCTTCCCTATCTTCCCTGTGCGTTCATGGGACTTTGGCGGATGGATTGAGCGGAGCAGGTAGATGGCTGGACCGGAGGCGACAGAAAAACGCAGAGAGCAGGCTTTGGCGGCAGCCGAGGTATGCGTGAGGGTGTTGACAGAGCGCTTTGGCGCCCGCAGGGTGATCCTCTTTGGCTCTCTGGCCGGGCAGGGCGCCTGGCATGCGCGGTCGGACATCGATCTGGCAGTGGAGGGGCTGGCGCCGGCCGAGTTCTTTCGCGCCTACTCGGCCTGCCGCGATCTGCTGCCCCGGGGTCTAGAGTTAGACCTGGTGCCGCTGGAAAAGGCTTATCCTGAGATGCGGGCTCGTCTGCTGAGAGAGGTCCCTATGCCCGACGATCCTATATTGGCCGTACAGGCGGTGGTCGAGGACGAGCTGGTCGCCCTGAGACGGGTGGCGCAGGAGATGGAAGACCTGCTGGCCGGGTGCGCCCGGCCTCCGACCCGGACGGAGTTGCGGGCGATGGCCGGCATGCTGCACGAGTTTTACAACGGCGTGGAGCGCATTTTGGAACGGATCGCGGTGGGGTTGGGCGAGGGGATGCCTCAGGGGAGTTCCTGGCACGGGGATTTGCTGACGCAGATGGCCACGGCGCGCGAGGGCGCGCGTCCGGCCGTGATCGACGAACCGCTGCGCGCCCGCCTGAAGGACTATCTGGACTTCCGTCATTTCTTCCGTCACGCCTATGGCTACACGCTGGAATGGAATCACCTGCGCTGGAAGGTCAAAAATTTATCAACTCAAGTCCTTTCTGAGTCCTCCCGCCAAAAAGTCGGATGAAGTCAAATATACAACCGTTGTTGACACGTGGGCGGCTAACAGCGCCCGCACAAACGGCGACCCGCTGCGCAGCACGAGATAGTTCTTCGACCAGCGTTGCAGCAGGGCGATGCCCGCCTCGTCGATGAACCGGACGCCGGCCAGGTCCAGCACCAGGCGTCCGGCGTCCCGGAGATAGCGCGATCCCTCCTGCTCCAGCAACTCCACATCCGCGCCGGACACCCGGCCCTCGATTTTCAGCGCCACCTCCTCTTTGGTCTGTGATACGACCGTAATGCGTAACATTGAATCTCCCCATAAGTGAAACGGCAGACGAAAGGCGAACCACGAGACCACTGACCACGAGACCACTGACCACAAGACCATAAGGCTTTTGTGGATCATCCGACTTTTTGGCGGAAACCGGTATGTCACCCCCACCCCGGCCCTCCCCGCAAGCGGGGAGGGAGTCAGCTTCCCCCCGCTTGCGGGGGATTGAGGGGGGACAGGTTGAACGGTTCCCGTAAAAATCTCGGATGAGCCACGTTTCTTTACTCCTAATGCAATCCCCGTGCCAAAAAAACAGCCACCCGGGCGCCGGTCGCCTCAGGTGGCTGTTTGTAAAATGGTTACTGAAAAACTGCGGAGAGAATCCTTTCTGCCAGGGCGTTACGTTGCGCGCAACATATTACGCGCTCATCTGAGTCGAGTTTTCACAATTGATTGATTGCAAATAGATTGTCCCTCAAAAGCCGGATGCGTAACATGTTGCGCGATACGCGATGGATCACTGCTCGCTCCGCCGGATGCCCATCTTTTTCATGCGGAAGCGCAGGGTGGCCTCATTTAGCCCGAGCAGCGCCGCTGCGCCGTGAGGTCCCCGGATGACCCACCCCATTCGTTCCAGCACCTTCTGAATGTGCTGTCGCTCGACCTCCTCTAAGGTCACAACCTCCTCAGAGGAATCCTTGTCCTCCCTCTCAGTTTCCAGGACGATGTCCCTGACCTGAATCGCCGGCCCGCGACAGACGATCACGGCTCGCTGCACGGCGTGCTCCAGCTCCCGCACGTTGCCGGGCCAGTCGTAGGCGTTCAACAGAGCCAGGGCCTCAGATGTCAGATGCGTGACTTGCTTGTTGAGGTGCGCGGCCATTCGCCGGATAAAATACTCCGCGAGCTGCGGGATGTCCTCCCGGCGCTCGCGCAGGGGCGGCAGCCGCGTCGGAAACGCCTGGAGCCTGAAATAAAGATCCTCTCGAAACTTCCCCTCCGACATCATCCGTTTTAGATCCCGATTCGTCGCCGCGATCACCCGTGTCTCTGCCTTCAGGGTCTGCGTGCCCCCCACCCGCTCGAACGTCCGTTCCTCCAGGAGCCGCAACAGCTTGACCTGCGCCCCCAGGGGCATATCCCCGATCTCATCTAAGAACAGCGTCCCTCCTTCAGCCACCTCCACCTTCCCCAGCTTGCGGGAGGCCGCGCCGGTGAAGGCCCCCTTCTCGTGTCCGAACAGCTCGCTTTCGACCAGTCCCTCCGGGATCGCCCCGCAATTGACCTGGATGAACGGACCCTCGCGCCGGGCGCTCAGCGCGTGGACCGCACGAGCGGCCAGCCCCTTGCCCGTGCCGGTCTCCCCCAGAATCAGCACGGTCACGTCCGTCCAGGCCACCTCCGAGAGCTGCGCCTGGATGCGGCGCAGGGCATCGCTCTTCCCCACGAACTCCCCTGCCTTCCTGCCTCCGCTGAGGGCCTCCGTCAGTGCCTCGATGCGCGGGTCAGGCGTCACCGTCACTTTTACAGTCGCGGGCTGCTCGGAGTAGCCCAGGTCCCGGTCCACAGCCAGGACCTCAAAGGTGTAGTCGCCGACAGGAAGGTCCTGGTATTCTACCTTACGCTCGCGGGTGGTCCGCCAGTCCTTATCGTATCCTTTTAGGCGATACCGGTAGACCATGGCCCCTGGCTGGGTCTTGAAGCTCATCCCGCGGAACTCAAAGACGACCAGCCCCGCGCGAAAGGGGGTCGACAGGTCGCTCTCTCTCTCGTATCGACGGTCCGCCACCACCGCATCGATGAATACAGGAGGGGGCGCCGGCGCCGGGGGACAATAGCGCGTCGCCCCGCCGTTGGTGCCAAACCAGAGATTCCCTTTCTGGTCTTCAAAGATAGAACGCACCCCATCGTGCGCCAATCCGTCCTGGCGAGTGATCGTCTGAAAGACCTGCCCATCGTATCGGCTCACGCCCCCACCGGAGGTGCTGAACCAGAGATGCCCCTCCCGACTCTGCAAAATGGACCATACTCTGTTGTTTGCCAGTCCGTCCTCTTTGGTGAAAGTGACAAAGCATTGCCCCTCTGTTTCACTTCCTTGAGGATCGTACCGGCTCACCCCCTCATTGGTACTGAACCAGAGACGCCCCTCCCGGTCTTCAAAGATAGAACGCACCCAGTTGTTCGCCA
>CAYRZX010000285.1:0-9265 GCA_964428665.1 uncultured Gemmatimonas sp. | reverse complement strand
CAGCCACACTAGCCATAGAGGTGTCTTGCATTGCAGACCTTCCTATGTCTTCCATAGACCATCTCGCTTTACTCCACGTAATGGAACAGGGCTTCTTTTTCGACCGACTGCCCGCTGTTCAGGTCGGTCACCTTCAGCCTCATGCGGTTGACCCCGGCCTTCACCTTCTGCAAGTTCAGCTCGAAGTATTCCCTCAGGTCCGTCTCCATGCGGGCCTGCTCCGAGGACACCGACACCTCCGGTGTCCCCTCCCCGGCGAACATGCGGCCCAGGCCCGCGATAAAACGGCCCATCCCCTCCCCCTTCTCCGGCGCGGACTGGACGGTGTAGTCCAGCCGGAACCGGGCCTTGTTCTGGGAGTCCCGGGACAGGTTATAAACCTCGTAGTAGATGAACGGATTCTGGCTCTGCCGGTATGTCTTGGTGGTCATCGGGAGCACATAGAGGTTCCCCTTTCGGTACTTCTCCATCCCTCCTTGGATGGAAATCGTCCAGCCCAACTCCAGGTCGCTGACCCGGAGGACACTCCCCCGGTAGTCTTCCACCTCCAGTCGCTTCCGGTAGGTCCCGGACCTGCCCGAAATCAGGTCCTTGACCTGCACCCTCAGGTCGTAAGTCCCCGGCTCAACCTCCAGTGTCAACTGGTTGGGGATAAAATCCCCCTGCCTCCCGGACAGTCCTCCGGACGCCCGGTAGACCGACTCCTCGCGCTCCTGCCGGGCCTCCCCCGAGGCCGAGTCAAACAGGGCGGCCGTGCACCCCGTCGAGACGAATGCGGTATCTTTATCCTGAGTCTTGGACAGATTCGCCGTCGGAATACCGTAGTAGACCTCCAGGCGGGTCTTCCCATCCCTCCCCCGAAAGTCCGCGTGGTCGTAGTAAAAGGTCAGGGACCCCTCAGACCCGCCTGGTGCGTAATAGTCCGGGGCCCGAACGATGCTCCGCTTCATCACCATCTGGGGCGAAAACTCCACCAGCCGGCTCATGCGTCGCACCTCGTTGGCCTTCGACGGGTTCGGAGGAGGCACCGGGGCGTAATCGAACCCCCCTCCCCTCCACTCGTCCGTGAAGACGATCTCGACGCCCCCGGCCACCCTGGTGTAGACCCACGACTCCCATCGGATGAAGGTCTGGTCCTCGCCCCCGGCCATTGGAGAGTGTGTCTGGGCTATCGTGGGATCTGACGGGGCATCCAGCTTCGCCAGCTCTTCCGGGAGCTCCGGGTCCGCCTCCAGGATGATCGGATTCTGTCTGGCCACGTCTTCTGCGACCGGCACTTTTCTCTGCTCTATATCAGGGGACGGGGTATCGAAACGCATGCCCGGTTCGACCTGTTTCCGGATCGGAAACACCGGCCCGGTATAAGTCTGCCCGACTGCCTCCTGTCCATAGAGATTGAATGCGATCCGCTCCTTGACCTGCTCCACTTCGGCGCTCATGGGGGGAGCGAGCCTCCAGGACCGGGCCCGGTGATCGGGTGGCCCATAGCGGATGTAGACCTCCCCCCGGCGGTCCCACGGTCGCACACGCTTCGAGAAGTTGGTCCGCGCGTACCAGACCCTTCGATAGTGTTCGAGCTGGCGTTCGTTCACCCCTGTCAGCAGGTCCGGGTCCCGCCCTGCCCAGAACTGGACCAGGAACTCCCGCCGCGCCTCCGGGTTTCCCTCGGTGCTTGCGTAGGTCCTTCTCTCCTCTTCGGAGGCGATCAGGCCGATGTCCTGGTAGAGCGCCCGCTCTTCAGCAGACGCCAGAGAGAGGAAGCGTCCGAAATACTGCATCCCCAAATCCGGTGCCCCCCGCGCCGCGCAGGCATGAGCCACAACCGGCAACAGGTCGGCCTCCCGCGGGGAGACGAGCAGGCTGTCCACCACCCTCGGTTCCATGTCCTCAAACGCCCCGGACCGGATGTAAGCAGTGGCCAGTCCCCGGACGGTCTCCCGGTCCACGGTCGGGTCGACCTGGAGGGATAGGACATAGGCATCCACGGCCCGACGATAGTCCAGGGTTTGCAGATAGATTCGCCCCAGGAGACGATACGCTCCCTCAAATGCTGGGTACAACACGGCTGCCTGTGCCGCGTGATAGAGCGCCTGCCTAAAAAAAGCCTCGCTTCTCTGCATCGCCATCCCGGCCCGGTAGGTGGCCAAGGCCAGGCCGTAGTGCGCCGGGGCAGACGATTCCCGGATGGCCAGCGCCTCCCGGAAGGCCCTGTTCGCCCCGGCCAGATCCCCCTTCTGAAGGAGAAAAAAGCCAGCCTGTGCCTGGCGACCCTCCGGCCCCTGTGAGAGCATCGCCGCGTAGCCCAGGAGCGCCTGCTCCACGTCCACCTCTCTCTCTCGAACTGCCCCCGACGCGCCTAAGGAGTCGATGGGCGCCGGCCCTTGCGCTCGGATGGGCGCCTGGGCTGCCAGCAGCCCTGCACAGAGTAAAGAGAGGAGAGGCCTCTTTAAAAACAGGCCCTCGAACATTTTTAATGTCCTTGTTTGTAGTAGCGCCAGTTACGGCGCGACTTAGCCTTTTTCCCAACAAAACAGGGAGGCTGTCCAGACGACCGCCCCCCTGCACAGGCAGATTCAGATCCCCGTTCCCTCAAAACGACCCACCGACGGAGAACCGTATGGGCGAGGCGAAGAATCCCTGGGTCTCGTTATGATAGGAAACATCCAGCGTAAACGCCGAACCCTTGATCTTGTACTTCAGGCCCAGCCCCCCGCTCCAGTTCTCGAGTTCGACGTTCGTCCGATATCCTGCCCGAAGCGCCAGCGTGTTCTGGATCCAGAACTCTGCCCCGAATCGGTTGACCGGCGCGTAATCAGTGATGAACGAGTGTTCGGCAGACAGGGTGACATAGGCAGGGCCTCCCTTTTTTCCCAGCACCTCCATGGCTCCCCCCACGGAGAAGATGGTGGGCATGGTGGAGGAAAGTCCCCCTTCCGTCACCTTCACGTCCGGCCCCAGATTCCGGAATCCCATCCCGACCCGGGCGCTCTTGAAGCCGGTGTAGAAGTAGGTGCCGACACTGTAGTCGATGTTAGAAACTTTTTCAAGATAGAGGTTTTCCTGCATCCACCGGACCTGCCCGCCCATCATGAACTTGTCGGTCATCTTCTTTGCAAACAAAAACCCGATGGCGATGTCTCCTACCTGCGCCTTCTCCCCGGTGCCCCAGGGCGCAGTCGGCGTGGTCACCTCGAACTCCTGGGCAGCGGCGCTGACTGCGCTGAACCCGATCACCCCGAAGCCCGTGTTGAACGCCAGCGCCCCTGAGAAGAGTTTGGAGCCGGCCAGCCAGCGGGTGTAATTGGCCGTGTAGGCCACGTGCTCGATATGCGCCAGGCCGGCCGGATTCCAAAAAGTGGCGTTAACGTCGTCGGCGACGGACGTAAACGCACCGCCCATGGCCTCTGCCCGCGCACCCTGTCCAATCTTGAGGAAAGGGAACTCGGAGATGCCGACCCGCTTCCTCCAATAGCCCGATTTCCCCTCAGGCCCGGACGACGGAATGAGGTCCGCCCCTGCCGGAGGGGCGAACAGCCAGACCGCAGCCGTCAAGATCAGGCCCCAAATTAATAGTCCCTTTTTCATCACGGTTTTCTCCTCAATCAAAATCATCTGCAGGGACGACCGGCCGGTCGCCCCTACTTGATCACCACAAACGTGCCCGTCTTAACCTTCCCCTCACTTCCAGGAGTCTCGGACTTGACGGCGTAGAAATAGATGCCCGACCCTACCGTCGCCACGACATTCATGTAGTTTCGCCCGTTCCAGGACATCTCACTCGTCAGAGGATCCCGCTTCCTGAGCACCTGGATCAGTTGTCCGGCAAAGTTGAAGATGTAGATATGAGCTCGCTCGGGCACGTTCAGGAACCGGATCTTAATATCCCCGGAGTAGGCGTGCGTACCGTCGGCAAAGTAGGGGTTGGGGACCACGACGATGTCCCGCTCCAAGCGGTCGGCAGCCGCCACCTTGGGTAGCACAGGCGAGCCGGCATTCTTCTGGAGCTCGGAGGAGTACCCCCCCTCCAGTCCCCGCTTGAGGTGGTTCTGCACGCGCGGCGGCAGGTCGGCGAAGGTCTTCGTCTTGTCGTTGTTGGTCCAGGTACTGTGCCCCTTGGCATAGGCACGGAGGGAATACCAGTAGGTAAAGCCCGCGTTGGATTGAGGGTCAGACCAGGAGTACATCCCCGGCCTTGACGGCCTGCGATCTGCCACGATATTCTGAACCCCCCCGACAGCATCCGGCCAGATGGCGTTCGGGTCGAACATCGCGCCTGACGGGTAGGGGCCACCCACGGGGATGTCGACCATCAGGGTGAACGGCCCGATCCCCGACAGCGTCCCCCGCAGCCCCCGGTAGATCCGGTAGCCTGCGATATCGGCCTCACCGTAGTCAGAGTGAACCGCCCTGTCGCCCGCAGCGGACCAGTAGATCTTCGCCCTGGCGTTCTCGTCGCTCTGAATGATGAAGTCCACGTCCGGCGGCGCGTCGGGCAGGTCGTAGCCGCTCTGGTAGGCGAACAGGGCGTGCTTCGTGTGCTCCACGATCGCCCGCTCACCCAGCACCAGGTCGGTCTTGGTGGCCTTCAGCGACCACTGCCAGGGGTCGATCGGCTCCCCGCCGGGCCCGGCGTATTCCGCGCCAGCGCCCGCCACGAACACGACCACTAACTTCGCCTCCTCGCCGGGCGCCAGGGTGTAGGGGCCATACACCTGGGCATTGGTCCATCCCCCCACGTCGGTCGGGTTGTCGACGATAGGAGTTTTGGTCAATATGTCGAAGATCTGCGCGGGCGAGTGCGCCGCCGGGGTCGGCTCATCGTAGTCGTTGTTGCTCCGGATCGCCCACCGGTTGACATAGGCTGGCTGCGAGCCCCTGGGCTGGACGTACTTCCCCCGATCTCGGATGTTGAATGAATGGATGCCCGCATTGTCGGCGTATGCCACCGGGGCCATGCCCACGAACTGATAGGAGACCATCTGGCCGTCCACCAGCGCCAGACCCACCAGCGCCGAATTCTGAAGGGCGGTGTTCCAGGGCTCCCCCGTGTCGTCGTAGCCGCTGAACGGGCTCTTGCCGTCGAACTGATAGGAGAGTTTCAGGCCCTTCGCATCCGCCGGGTCGATCAGCATCGGGCCGCCCGGAGACCCCTTCACGTAGTTGCCCGCATCCGTGTACTTGAACCAGTCGTCCCGCGCCCGGTCGGGCCAGGGCTGCCAGTTCGAGCCCTGCATGTGATGGCCCATCTGGCTGACGCTCCAGGTGTTCAGGAGGGCCACATGAACGTCCTCCCTGAGGGTGGTTCCGGTGTTCTTCAGGTAGACCTCCTCGATGATGAAGTCGTCGAAATCCTGGTAACTCCAGGCGTAGGCCTTTCGGGTGACGGTGATCCCCTGGCCGTTGGACCATTTGCTGATGACGAGTTCCTCGGAGAAAGAGTCGTCGGGGATGTACTTGCCGGACGAGAAGTTCCAGATCTTCACCGGCGGCCCCGTCTGGCGCGACGCGGCGCCAGACCAGTAGTTGCTCTTGCTCGTCCAGGTTGACGATCTCTCCCTTTCCCAGTTGGTGGTCACTCCCAGCCTGGCCTCCGGTCCAGTCGCAGGGTCGTAGACAAACTCCTTGATGTCATCGCTCTTGAAGCGCGGACCGGACCACGAAGCGTTATACTTGGATCCCTCCCGCGACAGGATCCAGATGCCAAAGCCGAGGGAGTTCCCGTTCTTTCGGGTATAGTTGGTGCTGGCGTTAGTACTGGGCAGGGCGGTATACCCGGGATACATGAACATCGCTGGCTCTCCCGTCGTTCCCGTTCCGATGTTCCATCCCCCCTGGGTGCCGGAGTTGTAGAAGGACAGATAGACCAACGACCGGCTCATGACCATCTCCTGGGAGCTGTCGTGGGTCTGAGCCTGGGCGTCTGTCCTCAGGAGAGCTAGCAGGCTGCAGATGAGGAAGTGACCCAGGGGCTTCGCATCCTGTCTCATAGAGCATTTCCCCCTTCCGTGGAAACAAAAGACAAAAGACAGAAACAGCCAAACGGTTTCGCTGCTTACTGCCTACTACCTTAGAAGTTAAACCGCAGCCCTATGTTGACCTGCCTGGAGTTGCCCACGTAGCGCGTCAGTTCGTTGTAGTCTCCGTAGGTCAGGAAGTCCGGGTCATTGGGTCTCGGCAGGTTGAGCCCCCACTGCACGTAGTCGGTGTAATTGAACGGGATGTTGCTGTCCTGTTGATTGAACAGATTGAAGAACTCCACGTAGAAAACGGCGTTCCGGCTGCCCCGGCCCGCGAGCGTCTTCTCCATCTGCAAGTCCACTGTCGATTGCAGCGGTTTGTGTCTCAGTTCCTGCTGCTTGCCCGGCGGCGTGTAGTAGATCGGCCGACCGCTCTGCACCCGGTAGACCAGGTTGGCCCGGAGGTCCCCCAGGGGGCTCCATCCGCGCAGCGCTGGCCCGAAACCTGTGGGGCTCTGGTAGTAGATCGACAGGCTGGCCATCGTCCGGAGGTCCTGCGCGTCCTTCGGGTTCTGCAGACGGCCCCCGCCCCAGGTCGGCTCGTGGAAGGCGTTCAGGCCGGGCAGCGCGTTGTAAACCTTCTGGGCGTCCAGGAGGGCATATTCATAAGTCACATGAAGCTCATTGGTATCCTTCACCCAGAATGCCCACAAGTCATCGGACTTGGCGCCAAGGCTTTTCTTGTCCGTCGCGCTGAACAGTTTCTTCACGTACTTCCCCTGTGCCGCATCCCACTGCAAGTCGTAAAACAGGTCGTCGTTGTTGATGAAGTCCGAAGTCGGCACGAAATACGTGGTGAACGACCCCCCGGTCCCGAAGGTGGCCCACCCGAAGTTGAGCGCTGCGTTGAACGAGAAGTAGTGGCTGAACCCCTTCCTGAAGTTCACCTCGAACCCCTTCATGTCCTGCCACATGTTCGGGTTGCGGGCCCAGACGTAGACTGAAGTCGTAGCAGAGGGATCCCGGAAATAGCGGCTTCCGTTCGACACCTTGGCGATGGCGCTCTTGTAGTAAGCCGACACCCCGAAGATGTAGTCTGAGACGAAGTTCCAGTCGGCGCCTGCCTCATAGGCCCTGGTCTTCTGATAAGCCAGGTAGGGGGTCGCCGCCCGCTGCTGCGCCAGAATGCCCCTGAAGGCGTCATAGGCCACTCTCTCATCGGGTCCGTTGGCCTGCCAGCCCTGCAGGTAGTAGTCGGCCAGATCAGACAGGTTGGCGTAGAGCCCCCCCGTGAAGTGGAACGCCGACCGGCTGGTGATCGGATGCGACACCCCCAGCCTCGGGCTGAACTGCGTCATCCACTTCGCCTTCACCGTAGGCATGTTCACCTGATTGATCAACCAGCGGAACTGGGGCGCTGCGACCATGGACAGATTGTAGAACCGGGAGTTAGGGTTGAACGCGTCAAACCGGAGCCCAGCGTTGATCACCATCCCCTCGAATTCCATCTTGTCCTGAACGTAGAACGCCGTCTGGATCGGGTTGACTGGCGCCTTCACCTGGGGCAGATTCCCCACCCTGTTTACCCAGTATACATTCCGCCGACCGGGGTTGGGGCTGAAGTAGTGGAGTTGCCAGAGGCTGTAACGGGTCACATCCACCCCGGCCTTAGCCAGGTGGCCCTTGGTGACCTGGCTGGAGAGGTCGGCCTTCACGTTAACCCTGCTCTGTTCCAGTAGATTATAGTCCACTACCGTGGCGGGCTTCACATTGAACCATCCGTCCAGGTCCTTCTGAGCGAAACTGGCCAACGGGAACCCGAACTTATCCAGCGGATACCGGACGTCCATAGTGTCCTGGACCGTCGAGTACCTGGACAGCTTCATCTCATAGAAGGTGGTGGGACTCAGGGTATGGGTCAGCGATGCGTAGGTCACGTTGTCCGTGATCTTGCTCTTCCCGACGCCCGACCCGTCTGGGAGAAAGACGTTCTGGCCATTGGAGGCCAGGTCCCTCTGGGCGTTCGGGCCCGTGACGAACGTCTCCTGGTAGCCGTAAACCTGGCCGATCTTCAACCGGAGGTTCGGCGTTATCTCAAAGCTCAACTTCAGGTTCCCGTAGAAGTTGAACGGAGTGGCCAGGGAGGGGCCGGGCAGGAGATTCGCCAGGCGGCTCCACCGGCCGGTGAACAGGAAGCTGCTCCGGCGGGTGATCGAACCGGACAGGCCCCCTTCCGTGAAGAAGCCCTTTTCGTCGTTGTAGGGGATCCTCCGGTGAGCCAGCCCAATCTGGTCATCCCCCGTGCCCACTTTGCCGTCAGGCCCGGGCCCCAGGGTCACCGTCTCGGACGTCCAGGTCCGGTCGTTCCACTTCACCTTCCCCTTTTGAAACGGGCTGTCGTAGACGTTGGTCCCCCAGTGCCCCTTGCCCGGCGGCGTGTAGCGGAAGTCCCCCCAACCGTGGAACCCCTGGGAGCCGTCCCGGGTGACGACGCTGACCGCCCCCGACTCCAGGTTGCCATACTCCGCCCCCGCGCCCCCAGAGATCACGGTGATCTCCTGGACGGCCGTCTTGTTGATCCCGGCGAACTGTCTCCCCTGATCCCGTGCAGTTGAACTGATGGTCTGGCCGCTTATCATGTTCTCAATGCGCACCCCGTCCACGTAGAACGCCGCATCCCTGGGATCGCCGCCTCGGATCATCGTAGCGTCGTTCAGGTTCACGCCCGGCTGCAAGGTCACTATGTCGATGATGGACCGGGCCATCGGGAGTGCCTCGACGGCCTCCTTGGACACTACGTACTGGCTGGTCGTCTTGTCCGGCTCTACCGGCGGGCGCTCGGCCACTGCGACAACCTCCGGCATCTTGATGGTCGTCTCTTTTAAATCAAAGTCGACCGTGGCGGTGAAATCGGCGGCTACCTTCACATCTGTCTTCGTCACCCCACCGTATCCCACCATCGACACCGTGAGGGAGTAGATACCCGGAGAGACCGAAAGGATCAGAAAATATCCATCGACGTCGGTCGTCGCTCCCCTCCGTGTACCTCCGATAGCCACGTTGACCCCAGGAAGCGGCGCTTTGGTAGCCGCGTCGATCACCCGTCCCGTGATCTTCCCCGTCGTGCCCGCCACGGCGCTCTGGCTGACGAAGACGGTCAGAGCCGCGACGAGCAAGACCGAGATCGTCCAGAGTTTTTGGTGTCGCTTCATAGTGCTTATCCTCCTTCCAGGGATTTCACCTCTTCCCGAAGTAGAGCTTCAGCCCAACGTCCACGTCGAACAGCTGGAGCGGGAACGTCTCCTTAA
>CAYRZX010000284.1:1779-9316 GCA_964428665.1 uncultured Gemmatimonas sp. | reverse complement strand
CTAACCTCCTGTCTACACAATATACTATTCCACCCAGTTTAGAGATAGGTTCTTAATGCTCTGGGGGCCACCGATGTGGATTATGTAGTTCAAACCAACGAGACCGTCATTGAACGCTGCATGCTCATGACCACCGACCCCGGTGACCTCGTGCTCGACCCCACGTGCGTGCGGAAGGGGACGCGGGTGTTGGTCCCCACCCCGGCCCTCCTCGAAGATGGGGAGGGGTTAGAGGGCTTTGGGGATGGGGGGCAGAACGACCCCACCCCGGCCCTCCCCGCGGGCGGGGAGGGAGATCATGCCCTCTCGTACAGCGAAAAAGATCCTGTCCCCCCGTCCACGGGGGGACGACAGGGGGGTATGTCCCCGTCCACGGGAGGGCAGGGGTCGCGACCTCATGGGAGCGACAGGTGGATGGGACGACAGGGGGGTCTCGTTCCCATTGAATCCCTCCGGCCCGGCAATGTCGTTCTTGGACACGACGGTAAACCCCACCGGGTTGTTCGCGTATTGAGCAGACCTTATCGTGGTATGATGGTGGGCATCTGGCATGCCGACAACCCGGCCACCCTGTGGTTGACAGCCGACCATCTCGTGCTTGCCAGGTCTCGCCCGCGCTCGCTCGGCGGGAATCGCGATTGGAGCAGCGTTCCATCGCATCATTTCGAGCGCAGCCGGGAACTCCGCAAAGAATCCAGCCCTGCTGAACGCACGCTGTGGTCTGCCCTGAGAATGAATGGCGTGGGGGTCAAGTTTCGCCGTCAGCATCCCATTGGCCCTTACATCGCGGACTTCTACAGTCGGGAGGCCCACCTTGTCGTGGAGGTAGATGGCTCCAGCCATTTCTCACCTGAAGCCTTTGAATACGACGGTGAGCGCGACGCCTACATGCGAGCGCTGGGGCTGGATGTGATGCGGTTTACGACGCTGGAGGTCGAGCAGAATTTACACGGTGTCTGCCTGGCGATTCAAAATCATTGCCGTATCCGCACAGAGAGCATGGAGGATGCGCAGTGGATTCAGGCCGGGGCCTTGCAGCCGGGCGACCTGATCTTCTCTGGCCCGGAGTGTCGGCCTGTTCCGATTGAGACCATAGAGACCGTTTATACGGATGAAACTGTTTATGACCTGGAGATTGAAGGTGCGCACTCGTTCATCACCGAGGTCTGCGCCGTTCACAACTGCGGGAGCGGCACGACGGCCTATGTCGCCGAGCAATGGGGACGGCGGTGGATCACGGTGGACGTGAGCCGCGTGGCCCTGGCCATCGCGCGGCAGCGTCTGCTGACGGCGAGGTTCGACTACTACCGGCTCAGACCGACGAGCGCAGAGGATGTCGAGCGGAACCCGGACGGTCCCTGGCTGACCGACCCGGCGGGACAGATTCAGGGGTCCTGCACGCTCGACTGCAAGACCGTGCCGCACATCACGCTGAGGAGCATCGCGCAGAACCCGGCGCTGGACCCTATTTTTGAGAAGTGGGAGCCGGTCCTGGCCGAAAAGCTAACGGCGCTGAACCGGGCGCTGGCCGGGACAGTCACGAATGGCCTGCGCCGCAAGCTAACCCTGAAGCTGACGGAGAAGACCCGGCGGGAGGGCAGGCGGTCCATCACGGAGGCGGACAGGCGTCGCTGGCAGTTGCCGGAGAAGAAATGGGAGGAGTGGGAGGTCCCGTTCGATGTTGACCCCGACTGGCCGGAGGCGTTGCAGGGGGCGCTGACGGAGTACCGCAGGGCGTGGCGGCGGAAGATGGATGAGGTCAACGCCTGCATCGCCGCGCGGGCGGACCAGGAGGAGATGGTGGACCAGCCCTTTGTCGAAAAGGGCAGGGTCCGTGTTTCGGGGCCGTTCACGATGGAGGGGATCATCCCGGCGGAGGAGAGCATTGACGAGGAGGAGCCGGAGGAATCGCCTATCGTCGGCGCGCCGGAGCGGCTTGAGACTTTCGGGGAGGAGGAAGGTCCCATCGAGACGGAGGCGCAAAACGCGGAGGCATATCTCGACCGGATGACCCGGCTCCTGCGCGAGGATGGGGTGAGGTTCCCGGACAACAAGGTGATGAGGTTCAAGGCGCTGGCGGCCCTTTCGGACGGCTCGATTCTCCACGCGAAAGGCGCGTGGGGCGAAGGCCAGGACGAGCGGCAGGTGGCCTTCGGGCCGCAATATGGACCCATGACGGCGATTATGGTGGAGGACGGCATCCGGGTCGCCGCCCGGCGCGGGTTCGACGACCTGGCCTTTGCGGCGTTCGGCTTTGACGGCGCGGCCCAGGCGGCGATCCAGGAGGACCCGGACCCGAAGTTGCGCATCCACATGGCGCAGATCAGACCGGACGTGACCATGGGCGATCTGCTCAAGACGACGGTTTCCAGCCAGCTTTTCACGGTTTCCGGCTCGCCAAGGACGCGGGTGGAGCTGGTCGAGGATGGGCAATATGTCGTCCGCATGGAGGGCGTGGACATCTACGACCCGGTGAGCAACGCGGTGCGCTCCACCGGCGCGGAGAAGGTGGCGGCCTGGTTCCTGGACAGCGACTATGACGGGCGCTGCTTCTGCGTATGCCAGGCGTTCTTCCCGGACAGGAGCGCGTGGGACAGGCTGGGCAGGGCGCTAGGCGGGGCGCTGGACGAGGACGCCTTTGCAAAGCTCTCCGGCACGGTCTCCCTGCCGTTCCCGTCGGGCGAACACAAGCGGATCGCGGTCAAGGTGATTGATCCGCGCGGCAATGAGGTGCTGCGCGTGCACAGACTGGGAAAGGCGAGGGAGTGAGACATGCCCGAAGAACCCGTCCTGATTCAGCCGGTGGAGAGTCCGGTCATCTGCAGGCCCTACTACGAGCCGACGCATTACTGGGAGTATGACCGCGCGACGGGGCGGGCGGCGAAGCGGCCGGGAAGGCGGCCCGCCGCCTACTGGTACAAATTTGTGGATGCCGAGTCGCGCCGGGGGCAGTTGACGCTGGAGCTTGAGGAGGACCGCCGCGAACTCGTCCTGGTGAAC
The DNA here is from genome assembly GCA_964428665.1 of uncultured Gemmatimonas sp. Classification (GTDB taxonomy): domain Bacteria; phylum Latescibacterota; class UBA2968; order SICM01; family SICM01; genus SICM01. The sequence goes on along the minus strand of CAYRZX010000284.1, from coordinate 6,316 downwards.
CGAATCCGCGCCGATGTCAAGCGGTGGCGCGAATCGGGGTGGGAGGGCGCCACGAACGTCACCAAGGACCTGCTCCGTCACTGGTGGCGAAAGGACCGGGCGCGCCGTTTTTTCTTCTGCCAGATGGAGGCGGCGGAGACGGTCCTCTTTTTGAACGAGGTCCGGGGACTCCGCAAGGACGGGAGCCGGGGCAAACCGCGCTGGACGCCGCACTTTACGGACACGGACTTTGAGGGCCTGGTTGACCGGCCCTTCGATCCTCAGTATCCACCCCTGGCTCGCATGGGCTGCAAGATGGCGACCGGGAGCGGCAAGACGGTGGTCATGGCGATGCTGATCACCTGGGCCTTCTGCAACCGGGCGCGGGTGCCGACCGACGAGCGATTCCCCAACGCGGCGCTGGTCTGCTGCCCGAATCTCACGATCAAAGAGCGGTTGCAGGTCCTGCGGACGGACAGCCGGGGGGATGACTACTACACGCAGTTTGACCTGATCCCTCCGCAGTACCGGGACCTCCTGCGCACCGGCAAGGTCCTGGTGACGAACTGGCATTTCTTCGCGCCCGAATCCGAACACAGCGAGGGCGGGCGGAGTTACGCGGTCGTGAAGAAGGGGGAGGAGACGGGCGAGGCGTTTGCGAAAACCCGCCTGGGAGAGCTGTTTGAGCGCGGGCCGATCATGGTCCTGAACGACGAGGGACACCACGCCTACCGCCCCGCCCCTATCTCCGAAAAAGAGGCAAAAGTCACCAGCGCCGAGGCGAAGAAGGAGCGGGAGGAGGCCACGATCTGGGTCCAGGGCCTTGACCGGATCAACGGGGCGTGCGGCATCCGGCTCTGCGTGGACCTCTCCGCGACGCCGTTCTACCTCAAGGGGAGCGGCTATCCAGAGGGGGAGCCGTTCCCGTGGATTGTGAGCGACTTCGGGCTGGTGGATGCCATCGAAAGCGGGATCACGAAGATCCCCCGGCTTCCGGTCAGCGACACGACCGGTCAGCCTGACCCCAGGTACTTCCGGCTCTGGAGGAACATCACGAAGGACCTGGCCCCGGCGCAACGGCTGTCCAACAGGCGTCCGAAGCCGGATGTCGTCTGGGAGCGCGCGCAGGACGCGCTGGTCCAGTTGGCAGGCGAATATAAAAAGACGTTTGAGGCGATCCAGCAGGCCAGCGACACCGCCTTGAAAGCGCCGCCGGTGATGATCGTGGTGTGCGACAATACCGACATCGCTCAGGTTTTCTTTGAAAGTGTCTCCGGTCAGACGGAAACCGAAGATATTCCCGACGATGCGGACGACGAAGACGAGGAATCGATGTCCAGGCGCAAGCGGCTGAAGATGCGGGTCAGCTACGGCGCGAGCAAGACCTCTTTTCCGGAGCTTTTTCAGAACGATCAGGGGCGGCCCTACACCATCCGCATCGACAGCAAACGGCTCGAAAAGATCGAGAGCGAAGACCCCGATGCCACGCGAGACGAGGCCGCGAAAGCCCTGCGTGAGGTTGTAAATACAGTCGGAAAACCCGGTAAGCCGGGTCAGGATGTGCGATGTGTGGTCTCCGTCGCCATGCTGACGGAGGGCTGGGATGCCAGCAACGTGACGCACATTCTCGGCGTGCGGGCCTTCGGGAGTCAGCTTCTCTGTGAGCAGGTCGTGGGGCGAGGCCTGCGCCGCATGAACTACACGCCCGACCCTCAGTCGGAGCTTCTGCCGGAGGAATATGTCGACGTTTACGGCATCCCGTTTTCCGTGATTCCGTACAAGGGCAAACCTTCCCGGACGCCCCCGGACCGACCGGTCAATCACGTCTATGCCCTGCCGGAACGGGCAGCTTATGAGGTCCGCTTTCCCAATGTCGAAGGTTATGTGTATGCCCTGCGGAGGCCGTCCATCAAAGCCGACTTCACCACGCTGGAAAGACTGGTTCTTGAGCCTGAGCAGACGCCGACAGCGACCTTTCTGCGGGTGGTCACCGACCACCTGGAGGGCGGCGCACGAGGCGGCGGCCTGGGAGAGTATGTGGAACATAATCGGTCCGAGTATTACGCCCAGCGTCACCTTCAGGAGATCGAATTTGAGATTGCGCGGCAGATTGTTGCAGCGCTGGTCGGGGAGGGCTCTCAGTCGCCGGTGAAGGGGAGCGCCAGGACACGCGGTCTTGCCCGCCACGAACTGTTTCCGCAGGTCTTGAGGATCGTTCGCCGGTACGTCCGACAGAAGGTGGACTTCCGAGACGTGCACCCCTGCGAACTCGGTCTTGAGAAGTACGTGCGTCGAATCAAAGAGCGGCTGCTGGATGCGATTGTCCCGGATGAGCAGAAAGGCGAGATGCCCATCTTACCCATTCTGAACCGATATAAGTCGATCGGGACGACGGCTGATGTGGATTTTACGACGAAACGCAATGTCCACAGCACACAGCGGTCCCACGTTAGCGCCGTTGTTCTGGACAGTTCGTGGGAGCAGACTGCCGCCTTTTACCTGGAACGGCAGACTGATCACGTTTTCTGCTACGTGAGAAATGACCGGCCTTTTCTGCTGATTCCGTACGAATACGAAGGGGTTCAACACCACTTCGAGACTGATTACCTGGTGCGGCTCAAAAGCGGGAAGACAGTCGTTCTGGAAATGAAAGGCGAGGAGAACGATCAGGACAGGGCCAAACACCAGGCCGCCCGGCGCTGGGTCGCGGCGGTTAACAACTGGGGGCGTCTGGGCGTGTGGGACTTTGCCGTCTGCCGGGACCCTCAATGGCTTCCGAGATTGATCGCTCAACTCTGATTCCCTTATAATTGGTTCTTCTGGTGGGACAGGCCTCCGGCCTGTCCAAATCCGCCTGCCATGCCCAGGCGAGACGCCTGGGCTACTGTTCACTTCTATCTTGACAGAGCACTACTGCTTCCGAGGTTCTCATGGGCCAACGTGACACCCGATGGGTCGTCGGCTTCCTGCTGGCGGGGGCGGTCGGGCTGGGCCTGTTCATCGGGCTCTACGACCGGACGTTTCCGACGGCGGCGCTCGACTTCAAGCTGAGCCGGGAGCAGGCGTTTGCCGCGGCGGAGGGGTTCCTCGCGTCCGAGGGGATCGCGACGGAGGGGTTCGAGGGGGCGATGGTGTTCGACTCGGACGACGACGCGCAGATGTTCCTGGAGAAAAACCTCGGATTGCAGGAGGCCAACCGGCTCGCCCGGACCGAGGTCTCGATCTGGTTCTGGAGCGTCCGGTGGTTCAGGCCGGAGCAGAAGGAGGAGTTCCGCGTCAGTCTGGACCCGGGGGGGCGCGCGGTGGGGTTCCGGCGTCTCCTGCTGGACACGGACCCCGGCGCGGACCTGGCGCAGGAGGAGGCGCTCCCGAAGGCCGAGGCGTTCCTCATGGCGAGGGGGTTCGACCTGTCGGGCTACGAGTTGATCGAGAGGTCGAGCGAGCGGCGGGAGCGCCGGACGGACCACACCTTCACCTACCAGAAAAGGGGATTCCGGGTCTACGAGAGGGACTCGGTGCAGGCCGGGGAGCCGGGGACTTACCGGCTCAGGGTGACGATTCAGGGGGACCGGGTCGGCGGGTTCCGGGAGTTCCTGAAGGTCCCGGAGGCGTTCATCCGGAGACACCAGGAGGTGCGGTCGCGGGCCAATCTGCTGGCGCAGGTGGCGGGCGTCCTCTGGACCGCCTTCGGGATCGCCATGATCGTGTTCCTGATCCGGAGGACCCGCGAGGGGGGGATGCCCTATGAGACGGCGCTCGCCCTGGGCGCGGCCGTGGCGGTGGCGTGGGTCACGGCGGGTCTCAACTCGCTCCCGTTGACGAAGTTCGGGTACGACACGCAGGTCTCCTACTCCTCTTTCATCCTGAACGCGCTCATCACGGCCCTGCTGGGCGGGGTCTTCTACGGGTTGATCGTCTGCCTTTCGGGCATGAGCGGGGGGGCGTGTTTCTCGGAGGCCTTTGGGAAGGGCCGGCCGCTGGGGAGGCCCTCGTGGCGGGGCATCCTGTCCGGGCAGACGGCGCGGTCGGCGCTGATCGGCTACGGGCTGGCCTGCCTCCACCTCGGCTACGTGACGGTCTTCTACCTGGCGGGCGTCCGGTACCTCGGCGTCTGGGCGCCGGCGGAGACGTCCTATTCCAACACTTTCGGCACCAGCATCCCCTGGATCTATGCCCTTCAGATCGGCCTGGCCGCGGCGACGCTGGAGGAGTTCTTCTTCCGACTGTTCGCGGTGAGCTACCTGAAGCGGCTCCTGAAACGGACCTGGCTGGCCGTGCTGATCCCCGCCGTGATCTGGGCGTTCCTGCACTCGACCTACGCGGTGGAGCCGATCTACATCCGGGGGGTCGAGCTGACCGTCGTGGGCGTGGTGTTCGGGATGGTGTTCCTCCGGTTCGGAATCTGGGCGACGATTATCTCTCACTACGCCTACGACGCCGCGCTGGTGGCCCTGCCGATGATCAAGTCGTCGAGTCTCTACTTCCAGGCGTCGGGGCTGGCCGTGGCCGGGATCGTCCTCCTGCCCGCGGCCGCGGCAGGGCTGTCGGGGCTGGTGAA
>CAYRZX010000284.1:0-1679 GCA_964428665.1 uncultured Gemmatimonas sp. | reverse complement strand
GACTACCCGCTCGACCGGCGCACGCGGAGGGCGGCCATCCTCGCGGGACTGGCCGGTCTGGCGCTCCTGCTCTGGGCCAGGCCGGAGCGGTTCGGGGAGCGGACGATGCGGGTGGGGGTCTCGCGGGAGGCGGCGGCGCGGGCGGCGGAGGGGTTCGCGGAGCGGGTCGGCGTCCCCCTGTCGGGCTACCGGCGCGCCGCGTGGTTTCAGGACGACCTGGGGGCTGATGGGTACACGTTTCTGATCCGCCACGTCGGCGTGGCGGCCGCCGAGTCCCTGGCGGCGGGGCAGACGAGGCCGTGGGTCTGGTGGGTGAGGTGGTACCGGCCGCTGGAGAAGGAGGAGGTCCGCGTGGCCGTGGACGCCAGGGATGGGCGGGTGGCGGGCTGGTGGCACGCGCTGCCGGAGGACCGGAAGGGGGCGGACCTGACGCCGGAGGGGGCGCGCCGGGGGGCGGAGTCCTTTCTGATGGCGCACTTTGGCCGGGACGTGGCCGACACCACGCGCTACGTCCTGAAGGAGTCGGCGTCGGAGCGCCGGGAGGGGCGGCGGGATCACAATTTCGTCTGGGAGCGGGGGGACGTCGCAGTGGGGGAGGGGCGGTTTCGGACGGCGGTCACGGTGCAGGGGGACCGGGTGGATGGGGTCGCGTTCACCTTCAAGGCCCCGGAGGCGTTCCTGCGCGAGCTGCGCCGGGAGACGGTCAAGGACGTGGCCGCGAGGCTCGGCACGACGGTTTTAGTGTTGCTGACCGCGGTGTGGGGGACGATCCTGTTTGTCCGGGCCTTTCGGGACCGGGCGCTGGCGTGGCGCATCCCGAACCGGCTGGCGCTCCTGTCCCTGCTGGCGCTCCTCCTCACGTACCTGAACGGGCTCTCCACCTTCTTCGCGGGGTACAGGACGGCCACGGCCCTTTCGGCCTACGTCGGGGGGAGCGTCCTGCAGAGTCTGCTCCGCCTGGGGGTTCAGTCCGCGGCCGTGGGCGTGGCGCTGGCGCTGGTCGAGGCCGCGTGGCGGAGGTCATACCCTGAGGAGGTCGGGCCGGAGGGGTGGCTGCGGGGGGGCGTCTCCCTGCGTGTCTGCGGTGAGGCGCTGGGCCTGGGGGCGGCCTTTCTGCTCTGGAGCCGGGGCGTCGCGTCCGCGACGGCGTGGGCCGGGCAGCGGCTGTTCCCGCAGTATGCCGTCGCGTCGGGGTTTGCGCCGGTGTGGGAGGTCTCGGCCTATCTCCCGGCCCTGCGCCTCCAGGGCGTTGTGGGGGGCGCGATGGGCCTGCTGGCGTTGCTGGGGGTCTTTCTGGTCTGGCGGCATTACGTCCGCCGCGCCTGGATCGTCCTGGCCGTCGCGGGCGTCTTCCTGTTGCTGTCGGACGCCGTCCCGGAGGCCAGGACGCCCGGACATTTCGCGGCAATCGGGGCGCTGGGCCTCCTGTCCGCCGCGGCGGCGCTCTGGTTCGTGTTCCGGGTCGTGGGGTTCCGGCTGCTGGCCTATCTCTTCGCGGCGTGGGCCGGGGCCTTTGTCCCGGCGGGGATGCGGCTCATCGAGGCGTCGAACCTCCCCTTCTACGAGGTCAACGGCGTGGCGATGATCCTGATCGGGCTGGCGCCGGTGGGGTACGTGGCACTAAAAAGAAAGTGCTGAGTGCTGAGTGCTGAGTGCTGAGTGCCGAAAGAAAGTGCTGA
>CAYRZX010000283.1:0-9323 GCA_964428665.1 uncultured Gemmatimonas sp. | reverse complement strand
TTCCCCTCGCAGGCCGGGCAGGTCGTGGACATGGGAAACCTCGTTAATTTATAGAGTAGGGGCGACCCAATGGGTCGACCCTACTTTAAAACGTCACCGTTTCTCCCGGCGCCGGGACCGTCACCGGGCAGGCCTTCCGCCCCCGGAGCGTCCCGGCGAGGGCCTCCGCCTGGTCCGGGTCCCCGTGCACCAGGAAGATGTGCTTCAGCGCCCCGTTCACATTCCCGATCCACTCCAGAAGCCCATTCCGATCCGCGTGCCCGCTCAGGCCGTTGATGACACAGACCTCCGCCCGCCGACGGTACTCCTCCCCGAAGATGCGGACCACCGGCTCCCGGTCCACCAGCCGCTTTCCCAGGGTGCCCTGCGCCTGGAACCCGACGATCAGGACCGTGTTCCGACCGTCCTCGACCGTGTTGATCAGATGGTGGAGGATGCGCCCCACCTCGCACATCCCCGACGCGGAGATGATCACGCAGGGGACCCGGAGCCGGTTGAGCGACTTGGACTCCTCCACGGAGCGAATGTAGCGGAGCCTCCGGAACCCGAACGGGTCCTCGCCGTTCAGGAGAAAGACCCGCGTCTCCTCGTCAAAACACTCCGGATGGAGCCGGAAGACCTCCGTGACGTTGACGGCGAGCGGGCTGTCCACGTAGACCGGCAGGTCTGGGATGCGCCCGGCCTGGCAGAGCTGGTGGAGGAGATAGACCACCTCCTGCGTCCGGCCCACGGCAAAGGCCGGGACCACGACCTTTCCCCCCCTGGCCGCCGTGCGCCTGAGGACCTCCTCCATCTCCCGTTCCACGTCTTCGTCCGTGTGCCGGACGCGCCCCCCGTAGGTGCTCTCGGAGATCAGGAGGTCGGCCCGGTCCAGCATGGCCGGATCACGCAGGATCGGCAGGCCCTTCCGCCCGATGTCGCCGGTGAACACGAGCGTCGCGGCCCCCCGCCCCGGCTCCCGGATCGTCAACTCGGTGATCGCCGACCCGAGGATGTGCCCCGCGTCGTGGAACGTGGCCGTCACCTCCGGCGTCACGGGGAACGCCCGGCCATAGCTCACCCCCCGGAACAGGGTGAGCGTCCGGAGAACGTCGCCCACCGTGTAGAGCGGCTCGAACAGCGCCTTCTTCTGCCTCGCCCGCCGCTTGTTGACGTGCTCCAGTTCCGACTCGTGGATGTGAGCGCTGTCGGGCAGCATCGCCCCGCACAGGTCGCGCGTGGCGAACGTGGCGTGGATGTCCCCCCGGAACCCGGCCCGCACGAGGGTGGGGAGGTTGCCGGAGTGGTCGATGTGGGCGTGGGACAGGACCACGGCGTCCACCGACTTCGGGTCGAACGGGAAGGTCCGGTTCCGCTCGAACGCCTCCTTGCGCGGCCCCTGGTACAGGCCGCAGTCCAGCAGGATGCGCCGCCCCGCGACCTCCAGCAGGTGCATGGAGCCGGTGACCGTCCGGGCCGCGCCAAGAAAGGAGATTTGCATAGATGACCAGATGCGGATGGCAGGGGGGCAGTAGGGGTGACCCGGTGGGGCGCCCCTACTGCGCAAGCCCTTTTGTGCGGTCCTTTCTGACCAGTTCCCCCAACTGCCTGACCAGCTCCTCCAGACCCTCCCCCGTGGCAGACGAAATGGGTAGAAATGGGACGCCGTCGCCGAAGGGGTCCGCCGGCCGCTCCGCCGCCGGGACAAGGTCCACCTTCGTGAGCGCCACGAGGGCCGGCTTCTCCAGCAGGGCCGGGTTGAACAGGCGCAGCTCCTCGCGCAGCCCGTGAAGGGCCTGACCGGGGGACTCGCTGAGGGATTCCACCATGAAGAGGAGGGCCCGCGTCCGCTCCACGTGTCGCAGGAACCGGAAGCCGAGCCCCCGCCCTGTGTGCGCCCCTTCGATCAGGCCGGGGATATCGGCCATCACAAAGCTGTCGAAGTCGCCGGAGCGGACGATGCCGAGGTGGGGTGTGAGCGTCGTGAAGGGGTAGTCGGCGATCTTGGGGCGGGCCGCGGACAGGCGGGAGAGGAGGGTCGATTTCCCGGCGTTGGGCGCGCCGACCAGCCCCACGTCGGCAATGAGCTTGAGTTCGAGGTCGAGGCGCATCCCGGAGCCGGGCTGCCCCGGCTCGGCCCGGTCGGGGGCCTGGTGCGTCGGCGTGGCGAACCGGGCGTTACCCCTCCCCCCCCTGCCCCCCCGCAGGACGACCTCCCGATGCCCGTCCGCGACCAGGTCCACCACGACCCGCCCGGTCTCCGCGTCCCGCACGAGCGTGCCCGGCGGGACCCGGACCTCCACGTCATCCCCCCGCCTGCCGGTCCGGCCCTTCCCCCGCCCCCGCTCCCCCCGCCCGGCCCTGTAGCGCTGGCGGTAGCGGAGGTCGAGGAGCGTGCCGAGGCGGGCGTCCGCCTGAAAAATCACATCCCCCCCATCCCCCCCATCCCCCCCATCAGGGCCGCCGTGAGGGACGTACTTTTCCCGCCTGAAACTCGCGCAGCCATCCCCCCCGTCGCCCGACTGGACGGAGATGGCGACCTGATCGACAAAGGTCATAAAATGAATAGCTATCAGCTATCAGCTATCAGCTATCAGCAAGACCAACAGTACTTTGCCTTTGCTGACGGCTGACGGCTGACGGCTGACCGCTGACCGCTGCTTTAATTCGGCGAGACCAGAAGCCTCTTCCACGTGCGGAGGACGTGAAGCTGACGCCGGGCCTCGGCATAGTGTTCAAGAATCTCGATCACCTTCAGACGCAGAGCGAACTTCCGCAGCTCCTCGTTCATTTCGGGCCTCCTCTATCAGGATGGGGACCTGAAAAAACCCGTTTAAAATGTAGGTCCGGGGGCGCCCGATGTCAAGGCTTTTCAGGGAGGCCCGTACAGCAAAACAGGGGGCGGGCCTCCGGCCCGCCCCCTGCGCGTCCGCATCCGTCGGTCACGGAAGAGAGAGTCTTGCAGAGAAAGGTTTTCCCAGAAAGAAGCTGAGGTTCTGATGCAGGTACCGGCGCAGCTGGTGCTCGTCGATCATCCCCAGGTCCCTGGCGACCAGGGCGTTCAGAAGCTCCAGCCCCTTCTGGAAACCGTACTGGCGGATGAGTTCCTCTGAGTTGTACCTTGGCATGCCTTCGATCTCCTTATCAGTCTCCGCCGTCGGCGTAGATGAGCGACCTGTAGGTGTTGCTCAGAAAGAACGCCAGGTCGCTGTCCAGAAGGGTATGAGAGTAATCGATCCCGTCGGCAACGAGCGACTCGCGTCCGCGTAAGGCTGCTGGGGGGCCCACCTTGGGGTCCCATCCACCGTCTCTCCTGACTTCGTCCACGTCCTGTTGGTGCATCTTGCCCTCCTAGCAATGATGATGCAAGCGGTGTGGAGTCCACGGTTGGGGGTCTGTATCTACTATCGGAACATCGCGGAAAAGCTTTAGGATTTCTTGGGTAATTCTCCTTGACACCCTATTTTGATCCATATACATTATCTCTCGCCATGCGCCAGGAAATTGACCTCTCTTCCCCCCCCGTCACCCCCCAGGAGATGCGGGACCTCCTCAGGGCGGTCCGGATCACCCGTGAAAACGGGACCTTTTACTGGGAGCGGGAGAAAAAATATCACGAAATCCTCGCCTTTTTGACCCACCTCCTGGTCCTGGAACGGGACCTGAAACGCGACCGGGACCTGCTCCTCGTGGACGGCGGCTGCGGCAAGAGCTACCTCTCCTTCGTCCTCAACCACGTCCTGACAGGCAAGGTCGGACGGCCCGTCCACTTCATCGGCGTCGACGCCGACCCTGTGATCATTCGGACGTGTGAGGGCATCGCGCGCGACCTCGGCTTCCGCAACATGGAGTTCCGCGTCGGCCGCGCCCTCGACCAGCGGCTCGAATCCCCCCCGGACCTCGTCTACGCCCTCCACGCCTGCGACACCGCCACGGACGAGGTCATCGCCCTCGGCATCCGAGGCCGGGCCAGGGCCGTGGCCGTGGCCCCCTGCTGCCAGAGAGAGGTCAAACGCACGCTCGGCACGCGCCACCCCCTGTCGGGCATCGGGCACTTCTCTGTGTTCAAGGAGCGCCTCGCCGTCATGCTCACCGACGCCGTGCGCGCCCTGACCCTCGAGGCCGCCGGCTACGGCGTCAAGGTCGTCGAATTCGTCCCGGCCAAACACACGCCCAAGAACATCCTCCTCCGGGCCAGGCGGAGGAGCCACCGCACGGACCCCTCCGCCCTCGACGCCTACCGGCATCTCCGGACGACCTTCGGGTTCCGCTCGTCCCTGGAGACCTATCTGCCGGAGCTGTTCAGCGCAAAGGAGTCATATAACCTATGAGCGACATACAGATCATCCCCACCGGCGGGGCCCTGGGCGCAGAGGCCCGGGGCCTCGACCTGCGGCAGCCCCTCTCCCCCGGCCAGGTGAACCGCCTGCGCGCGGCCTTCCTGGACCACGGCGTGCTCTTCTTCCGCGACCAGCGCATCAGCGAGGAGGACCAGGTCCGCTTCAGCCGCTACTTTGGGGACCCGGCCCCCCACGTCCGCGAGCAGCCCGACCGGCCCATCCAGGAGATCTTCATCATCTCCAACGTGGAGGAGAACGGCAAACCCATCGGGGCGCTCGGCAACGACGAGATCAACTTTCACTCCGACCTCTCCTACATGCCCAGACCGGGGTCCATCTCCATGCTCTACGCCGTCGAGGTCCCCGAATCCGGCGGCGACACCATGTGGGCCAACTGCTGCGCCGCCTATGAGGCCCTCGACGAGGGCCTCAAGGGGCGGATCGCAGGGCTGCGGGCGATCCACAAACACCCCCGGCCCCAGCAGAACCCCCCCATACCCGCCTCCCACCCGGTGGTGCGCACCCACCCCGAGACCGGCCGCAAAGTCCTCTACGTCAGCCCCCACCTCACGAGCCACATCGAGGGGGCCAGCCCACAGGAGGGCCGGGAGCTGCTCGACCGGCTGATCGCGCACGCGACCCAGCCCCGCTTCGTCTGGGCGCACAAATGGCGCGTGGGCGACCTCCTCATGTGGGACAACCGCTGCACCATGCACCGGCGCGAGTCCTTCGACAACGCACAGCGCCGGGTCATGAAACGCACCCAGATGTTCGGGGACGAGCCGTACTAAGACAAGGGAAACGGCAAATGGCAAACGGCAAACGCGAACCCCTCCCCGTCGTCCAGGAGGAGGACCTCGCCGCTCCGATGCGAGACGGCGTCCTGCTCCGGGCCGACGCCTGCCGCCCCGACGCCCCCGGCAGGTTCCCGACGCTGCTGTGCCGGACCCCTTACAACAAGGGGCGAAACCTGGCGACGGCCCAGAAGCTCGCGGAGCGAGGCTATCTCGTGGTCGTTCAGGACGTGCGAGGGCGCTACGCCTCCGACGGAGAGTTCCGTCCCGGCTTCTTCAGCGCGGACCACAGCGACGCGGAAGACGGCTACGATGCGGTGGAATGGGCGGCTCAGCTCCCCTGGTCCACGGGAAAGGTGGGGACCTTCGGCGGCTCCTATGAAGGCTGGACCCAGTGGGCGATGGCCCACACCCGTCCTCCCCACCTGATCGCCATGATCCCCAGCGCGATAGCGGCCAGCCTGCTGGACCGGGAGCTTTCGGGCGTGCTCCGCCTGGGCCGGGTGCTGGACTGGACGATCAACAACCTGTCGGTGGACACTGCCCGCCGCCTCGGCGACCCCTATAAGCCCCGGACGCAGGACGAGGCCCGGCGGCTCTGGGTGGAGCGGGACCGGCTCAAGTGGCTCTGGTACCTGCCCCTGATGGACATCCCCGAGGAGGCGATGCCCGGCATGGGCCGGCACTGGAGGCGCTGGCTGGAGGACCACGCCACGGACTCCTTCCGTTTTCTGGAAAGACACCGGGAGGTGAACGTCCCGGTCCTGAGCATCACCGGGTGGTACGACCAGCAGATCGGGAACATCCAGCACTTCACGGGAATGGGGAAGAACGGGATGACCGAACACGCCCGGAGGAACCAGCGCCTGATCATCGGCCCCTGGACCCACACGCTGACGGACCTGGGCAGCCGGGTGGGGGACGTGGACTTCGGGCCGGAGGCGTGCCGGGACTACTTTGAGATCGCCGACCGGTGGTACTCCTGCTGGCTCAAGGACGAAGGCCCCGGCCTGGAGGACTGGCCGCCCGTTCAGGTCTTCGTCATGGGCGCCAACCGATGGCGCGCGGAGAACGAATGGCCCCTCACCGGGACGGTCTACGCCGACTTCTACCTTCACAGCCGGGGCCACGCCAGCACCCTGGCGGGCGACGGTCTGCTCACCCGCCAGCCGCCCCAGCAGGAGCCGCCGGACGACTATCTCTACGACCCCAGAGACCCGGTGATGACCCTCTACACCCCCGCCGGACAGCACGCGCCCCTCGACCAGAGGGCCCTGGACGGGCGGAGAGACGTGCTGGTCTACGCCACCCCGCCCCTGGAGCAGCCGCTGGAGGTCATCGGGCCGGTGACGGTCAAGCTCTGGGCCGCCTCCTCCGCCAGAGACACGGACTTCGTCGTCAAACTCCTCGACGTCTGGCCCGACGGCTTCGCCCAGGAGCTGTGCCACGGCATCGTTCGCGCCCGCTACCGCGAGTCCTTCGACCGGCCCTCGTCGATCGAGCCGGGCCGGCCCTATGAGTACACGATCCAGGTCAACCCCACCGGCAACCTGTTCAGGCCCGGCCACCGGATCCGGCTGGACGTCTCCAGCAGCGACTTCCCGAACTTCGACCGGAACCACAACACCGGGGGAGACGACTACCGGGAGTCCGCGCTTCAGACAGCGCGCCAGACGATCTTCCACGACGTAGCCCGGCCGTCCCGGCTGATCCTGCCGGTCATCCTGTGAGGGCAAAACCATGTCCATAATAAGACAAGCATAACCTACAGGTCAAAAGAAGGCGCGCCGCCGGAAACCCCCACCGCAGGTGTCCAGCAGAAGCAACCCACCTGCCGGGGGCACAAAATTCGGTGCGACCACAGAACGTTAAGGTTGCGGCGCGCCAAGCCTCCCCGGCGTCTGAGGGGCGTCTTTCTTTGGCGCCACCTTTCTTGCCACCCGGCCTGTTGCTGCGCTCGCTCGCAACCCACCCCGCTGAGCAAGAAAGGTGGCAATCTGAGAAGGGTTACCCAGATGAAGGGGGTGAACAAGTTGCATCCACATCGTAGAAAGAGGATATTCATGCCAGACACACCGCGCTACGACCTCATCTTAAAAAACGGCCACGTCCTCGACGCGGCGCAGGGGATCAACGGCAAACGGGATGTGGGCATCGCCAACGGCCGGGTGGCGGCCGTGGAGCCGGACCTCCCCGCCGACCGGGCGGAGCGGGCCATCGACGTGGCCGGGAGATACGTCGTGCCGGGGCTGATCGACCTGCACACCCACGTCTACGCCGGCGTCTCCATCTTCGGCATCGAGGCGGACGACCTCTGCCCCAGGACAGGCGTCACCACCTCCATCGACGTGGGGAGCGCCGGGTGGGTCAACTTCGCCGGCCTCAAGCGCTACGTCATCAGGCCCTCGCAGACCCGCATCCTGGCCTTCGTCCACCTGTCCGCCATCGGCCTGACCTTCCGGCGCGGGGAACTCATAGACGAGGCGTGGGTCCAGCCCCAGGAGTGCGCGAAGGTCGTGAGGGAGAACCGGGACGTGGCCCTGGGCGTGAAGGTGCGCCTCTACCGGGGCGTGGGCGGCGACGCGGACCTGGTGGACCTGCTCAAGCTCACGGTGGACGCGGCGCAGCGGTGCGAGTCCCCCCTGATGGTCCACATCAGCGGGAGCGACGTGCCCCTCACGCAGTTCCTCCCCCTCCTCAGGCCGGGCGACATCATCACCCACTGCTGCCACGGCACGGACCCGGCCACCATCCTGGACGCGAGGAAGAAGGTCCTGCCGGAGGTGCGGGAGGCGCGGGACCGGGGCATCGTCTTCGACATCGGGCACGGGGCCGGGAGCTTCCACTTCGACGTGGGCCGCGTCGCCCTGGAGGAGGGGTTCCCGCCCGACACGATCAGCAGCGACATCCACACCTTCAGCATCAACGGCCCGGTGTTCGACCTCCCCACGACCATGTCCAAGTTCCTCAACCTGGGCATGCCCTTAGAGGAGGTCATAGAACGGTCCACCCTCAGGCCCGCGCGGGCCATCGGAAAGGAACAGGAGATGGGCAGCCTCAGGCCCGGCCTGCCCGCCGACGCCGCCGTGCTCGACCTCCGGACGGGCCAGTGGGAGATGCGCGACGCCTACAGGAACACGCGGATGGGAGACAAACGGCTGATCTGCTCCCTCTCCGTGAGGAACGGGCAGGTCTGGCACAACGCGCTTTAAGGAGATCATCATGGCCACGGCAACAGACGCAAAGCCCACGACGGAGACTGTCCCGCTCCAGTCCAACTACTGGGAACTCTACCCCCGCCGCGAGGAGATCGCCCTCGCCTCCGTCAAACAGGTCTCCGAGGGCCTGGGAGTGCTCCTCTCCCTGCGGACGAGCCTCCAGGACTTTTCCCATTACCTCTCCTCTCAGAATGGAGAGCCTGCGCAGGAGAGCCGGGACGGGGAGGTGACCGTGCGCTTCCGCCGCCTGGGCGACGCGAAGTCCCAGCACATCACCACGGAGATCCTGGCCGTCTCGAAGTCCGGGCAGAGGACGAAGCCCCATAAGATCACCATCGGCTACTACCCGAAGGAACTCTACGCGGCCAGCGGGCAGACCGCGCCCAACTGGGTGATCGTGCAGAACACGGACCTAACCCTGGCCTGTGCCACCGTGGAGGACTGGGTCGTGGACCTCCCCCCGGAGGAGGACCGGGCCTACGCCAGGCAGCGCTGGGGAGGCGTGGTCGAAGGACGCCGGTCGGAGTACGAGAAGGCCCAGGCCTTGGCCCGGTCGATCATCACCGCCCTCAAGCCGCACGCCGGCGTCCCCTCCGACGTCATGCGGGCCTCGGCGCCCTTCCAGCAGTTCGAGCGGGCCATCTCGGGCCAGGACCGCGTCTGGTGCGGCAACCACGCGGCCATCTTCTCCTGGGCCTGCAACGCCCTCGGCGTCCCGGCCCGTCGCATCGGCATGAACCACCCCTACGGGTCCGACGGGGACCACAACCTCCTCCTGGCCGAGGGCCACAGCACCACGGAGGTCTTCGACGAGACCCTCAACCGCTGGGTCTGGATCGACCTGACCTTCAGCATCCTCGGCGTCCACCTCGCCGAAGACGGGCCGATCAACATGGCCGAACTCGTCCAGTTCCTGAACGACGGATGCCGCATCCAGGCGCTCGCCGTGGTGGAGTTCGACCCGGCCTCCGGGGAGGCGCGGCGCGTCCCGG
>CAYRZX010000282.1:0-9343 GCA_964428665.1 uncultured Gemmatimonas sp. | reverse complement strand
TTCAATAATCGGCCAAAGACATCCTGAAATGCAGTCAAACCAGAGAAATCCTACTCAACCCACCTGAACGGTTACGTTTTATTTACCGGCATTTACAGATGGTGGGGCAGAACAGGGGGCGTTCTTTGAGACCGAGCTTGGAGGAGGTCGTCCGGGCGGCTAAAATCTATGGAGACCGCCACGTCTGGGGCAAGGCCGACCCGAAGCGCCGGGGAGGACCCGAACCGGATGGGAGTTTGAGGGCGCGCGATCTGTTTACTTACGCCCTCGTCATTTGCGAGGCGAACGAGGATCTGGGCCGGCTGAAGACCCTCTTCACGCTGGCCAGGAGGATGCAGGATCGGAATGGGGAGATCAGATGGGCCTGGGACCCCAGGATCGCGGTGATCAACGGCGTGGAGTTTTGCGTGCGGGGGGCGGCCCTCCTGGTGCAACGACACCCCGAAAGGGTCCCGTCGAATGCGAGGGATATTCTGGACATCATCCTGAAAGATGCCATCCAGGCCTGCTTGAAACGCAGGGTATCGGCCAGTTATACGAACATCGCCCTGATGAATGCGATGAATCTCATTTTGCTCGGGGAGGGCCTGAACAGGCCGGAGGTGGCCGGGGAGGGCTATCGACGCCTGGAAGGATTTTTTAAGTACACGTCGGCGTATGGCATTCACGAATATTGCAGTCCCACCTACACCGGCATCAGCCTGTATTGCCTGGGACTGATCGAAATGTACTGCAAGCGGGAGCGGGGACAGGAGCAGGCCCGCGCCCTGCTCAGGTTTTTCTGGACCGGCGTCGCCGTGAACCGGCTTTCGTCCTCCAGCCGGCTGGGCGGGGCTTACAGTCGCAAGCTGGGCACTTACCTTCAGCGAGAAGCCTTTAAAGGGGATTTTCTCAACGAGGTCTTGTGCGTGAACGGCTGGCTGCCAAAGCCGATGGGGGAACGTCTGAACGTCTTCTACCCGGCCCTCGTCCGGTGGCAGCCCCCTGAGGACCTTCTGCGTTTGAGCGACCAGTTCCCGCGCCTGGTGCGGGAGCGCTGGGGGAAGGGGGAGAACCAGGCGCGGACGCACTATCTGTGCGAGGATGTCTCGTTGAGCAGCGCAAGTTCGGGATACGATTACCCTCCCACCGAAGACCTTCCGCTCACCGTGGACCTGTCCTCGTCTCTGCGATGCTACTTCCTTCCGGACACGGAAGGGGACCCCTACGGCGAGAACGAGACTCACCACGTTCCGTGGCTGTGGGCCGCGGCGCAGCGCAGGGGCGACGCGCTCGGCCTTGCGCTTTACCGCCCTGCGGAGCGGCGTTCGCTGGAATCCCACTTTGTGATGCCGTGGCCCGTGGATGAGGTCTGGGTCGGGGACCGGCCTGTGGACATGGCCCGCACGGGGACCGCCCTTCTCCCCCCCGGCGAGACGCTCGTGCTGCGCGAGGGCACGGCGGCTGTGGGGGTGCGCGTGGTGTGGGAGAGCACCCGCAGGGATCGGCCGGCGCCTGCCGTCTTTCACTACGAAAAGGTCCGGCCAGGGCATCCATCCACCTCACAACAGAACCTGGCCGTGCGGTTGGCGGTCCAGCATCACTTCGAGTGGGGAGGGGCGGGCGAAAAGGGGCCTCTGACTGTCTCCGGCGCGGCCTTCTGGGTGCGCATCGGGAGCGGTCTGAAGACCGACGACGATTTTCGAGGGTGGCGCGAGGCCTTTGCAACGGCCAGGGCAGGGGCGCCGGAGGCGGTCTGGGACGAGGCCGGTCTCAGGCTCAGGCGTCTGAGGCTCGCAGTTGAAGGGGTTGAAGGCCCCCTGTCCGTGGAGGCAGCCTTGCGCGGGGGGGACTCCCCGGTCGCCCGGATCGACCCGCCGCCCACCGGGGCCCTGCTGGAGGTGAACGGGACGGAGATCGGCAGGCCCATTCTGAATGGTCTCGGAAACGGGTAGTCCATGGGGTATTTTTTGACGTTATCCTTCCTGCCTGAGAGGTCCCGATGCGGGTGACGATGGTCAACGCGGAATGGCTCCCCATTCCGCCGGTCCTGGGCGGCGCCGTCGAACAGACGCTCTACGAGACGGCGACCGCCGTCCGGGACCCCGTGTTGTCCGTGATCTCTCCCTGGAGCAGGGCATTGAACGGGGAAGGGGGCGGCCCTTCGGCTATCTTCCACCACGTCCATATTTCCGAGCAGGCGCTGAGGGTGAGGGAGGCCCTGGAGGGGGAGATGCCGTCGATCCTGGACTATCGCGGGGCCGCCAGGTGCTTTTATTATCTCAACGGGGTGACCGATCTTCTGAAGGACCTGGACCCGGACGTCATCCAGGTCCACAACCGCCCGGTGTTTGTGCCCTATCTGCTGAGGCAGTTCCCGGAGAAGCGGATGGTCCTCTACATGCACAACGAGCCGGACTATGCCGATCCCCGGCTGGACGAGGCGGCCGAGGGGCTCCACCATCTGGTCTTTGTGAGCCGGTTTCTGGCAGATCGGTTCGTCTCCCGGTTTCCGGGGTGCGCGTCCAGGGTCTCGGTCATTCACAACGGCGTGGACGTGGACGTGTGGCATCCCGGCCTGAAGCAGGCCCCCGAGACGGAGGAGATCCGGGAGCGGCACGGGTTGAGGCCGGGGCGGACGGCGCTGTTCGTGGGGCGGACGGTCGTGGAGAAGGGCATCCATCACCTGCTGGAGGCGATGGAGGTCGTGCGCCGCAGGCTGCCGGGGGCGAAGCTGATGGTGGTGGGGAGCCCGTTTTACGGGGCGGTGAAGGCGGGTCCTTTTCTGGAGAGGCTGCGACAGCGGGCGGCGCAGATGGGCGACGCCGTGGTGTTCACCGGCTACGTGGACCGCGACCGGACGCCTTACTATTACGCCGCCGCCGACGTGACGGCCGTGCCGTCCACCTGGGGGGAGCCTTTCGGGAAGGTGGTCATCGAGTCCATGGCGTCGGGGACGCCGGTGGTGGGCAGCCGGCGCGGCGCGATTCCGGAGATCGTGGACCACGGCGTGGACGGGCTCCTGGTGGACGACCCGAAGGACGCGGGGGCGCTGGCGAGGTCCATCGTGGAGCTGATGGAGGATTCCGAACGGCGGCGGGAGATGGGGGACGCGGCCCGCCGGAAGGTGGTCAGGCGGTTCACCAGGGCCAACCGGCTCAGACGCCTTCAGGCGTTCTACAGGGCTTTTGAGGCGCGGTTTTTCTGACCCGGAGAGGGGGGCCGGGGATATGGAAAGAGGTAGCGCCGGGGCAGGTGAAGAGGGGATGAAGAGGAGACGAGGTCGACGCCTTCGGGGCGTCATCAGATGTGAACGAGAGGAGGGCGTGTCATGTCGAAGAGGGCCGTGCGACTGCGAGAGGCAGAAATCCTCCGGGACCGGCTGCGCGATTTCGGCGCTGAGGAGGGCGGCGATTACGGGTATGGCTATGGCTACGGATATGGCTACGGGTATGGGGGAGGTGACGGCTTCAACCTCTCCCGCCCCAGGGCCGTGACCGGCCCGCCGGTCTACGCGATCGGCCGGGTCGAGTGGAAGTATCCCTCCACCGGGGTAAAGATGGAAGTGGCCCAGGCGATCAAGCGAACAGCAAATCCACTGTTGCCTGATCCAGTGTTGAGGGATGCAGAGAACAAGCCTGGAGATGTCTCGATCGAGCTGAGTAAGGGTCACTACTACCTTATGCGTCAGTTCTGCTGGGTGCTGACCCTCAACAGAGTGGAGATCTACATCCTCCAGCCTCGCGACTCTGCGGGCTTCGAGATGATCGCGGATGCGGTGCAGAAAAATGTTGGATCTAAAGATCGGTACCTCAACGTGGTGGTCGGTGTGCGAGGTCCCGTGGCCCCACCTCAGATGTGCAGAGGACTCCGGCTCCCCATCGTCACGTGCGATCAGATCTTTTCCATCGACATAGATGGTTCCCTCCCTAAGATTGGAGATGCCGTAAAAAGTAAACTGGCGGGTAAGACTCCATCAATTACTCCACCAACTGATCTCGATGAGCGCATAAAGCATATTTACGAAAGGACGACCCAGGTTGCACACAACACGGGGGTATCCGACCGACACCGCGCCCTGAACTACCTGGCTGTCCGATATGGAGACCTCTATACCGAGGCGGTTTCATATTGTGCTGATGACAAAGCGTTTCTATCGGGCGTGGAGGTGCGCCGCTCCCGCCAGAGCGGGGTCCGTCGGATTGTCGATGTGGTTTTTGCTTTTACGAACAGTACCTCGAATGTGATGAGGAAATTCTTCGTCCGCGTGGATGTGACCGAGAGGTTCCCGTTCTTAGTCACGCCGTGGTCTGAGTATTCGGAGTATTACGACCGCTCATGAACGCGCCACTCGTATCGGTCGTGATGCCATCATTGCGCGGGAATGAAGTTCCCGCGCTACTTTGGATGCGCCCGATGAATCGGGCTTTTTCAGCCCGGCGCAGCCGGGCGCGTGCCAGGTAGGTCGGAGATTCATCTCCGACCTACAAGGGCGAGACCCTTATCTTCATACCATTCATCATTGACCGCCATGAACGCGCCACTCGTATCGGTCGTGATGCCATTGTTGCGCGGGAATGAAGTTCCCGCGCTACTTTGGATGCGCCCGATGAATCGGGCTTTTTCAGCCCGGCGCAGCCGGGCGCGTGCCAGGTAGGTCGGAGATTCATCTCCGACCTACAAGGGCGAGACCCTTATCTTCATACCATTCATCATTGACCGCCATGAACGCGCCACTCGTATCGGTCGTGATGCCCACGCACAACTACGGGCGCTACGTCGGCAGGGCGATCGAGGGCATCCTGTCCCAGACGTACGAGCGCTTTGAGTTGATCGTCGTGGACGACGCCTCCACGGACGACACGGCGGAGGTCGTGGGGCGCTACGAGGACGACCGCATCGTGCTCCTGCGGCGGAAGGAGTGCGGGTGCAGCGGCGTCCTGGCCCGGAACGACGGTCTCGCTGTGGCCAAGGGGGACCTCATCGCGGCGGCGGACGCGGACGACATCAGCGTCCGGCAGCGGCTGGCCCTTCAGGTGGACTTTCTGGGGGGACACCCGGAGGTGGATGTGCTCGGCGGGGGGGTGATCCCGATCGACGAAAAGGGGCGTCCCCTGGGAGGCCCGACCTTCATGCCGGTGCTGGACCGCCTGGAGGACTACCGGCGCTGGTTCCTGATGGGACGGGGCGCCGTTCTGCACGGGACAATCGTGTTCCGGAGGCGCGTGCTGGAAAGGCTGCGCGGGTATCATGATTGCATCTCCTCCGGGGACTTCGAGTTTCTGCTGCGCGCCTCGCGGTATTTCCAGCTCTACAACCTCAGAAAGGTCCTGATCTATCGCCGCAGGCACGGGGCCTCGGTCACCCGCACGGCCGGGCAGCTGTTGAAACGGCACTACCACCGGATTTTCACGATCCGGGAGTACCTCTGGGTGCAGGAGGAGGTCCGGAGACTGGCGCGGGAACAGGAAAGAGAAGCATGAATGCGACGGTGGGGCATCTGAAGGTCCATTACCTGGCGCTGACGGAGACGTTCATTTACGGATACCTGGCGCACGCACGGCGGTTTAATCCCCTGGTGCTCACGGACGTCGCCCGCAACCTGTCCCTCTTTCCGATAGACTGCTCCTACCTGATCACGCAGGGGGAGGTCGAGGCGCTGAGGCAGGACATGGGGGCGCGGTCCGGCCCGTTCCTGCGGGTCTTCCTGGGCACGCTGGACTATCCCAACTGCTTCGAACGGTTTATCCGGGAACGGGGCATCGGCCTCCTGCACGCCCACTTCGGGGTGGCCGGATGCCGCGCCGTCCGGCTGAAGCGCAGGGTCGGGGTCCCGCTGGTCACCACCTTCTACGGCGTGGACGCCGCTAAATGGTTGAGCGCCCCGGAAATGCGGGGGGCCTTTGAACGGCTGTTTGAGGAGGGGGACCTGTTTCTGGCGCTCGGGAAGGATATGGTGGGCCGGCTGCGGGCCGCCGGGTGTCCTGAGGAGAAGGTCCGCATCCAGCATCTGGGGGTGGACGTGGAGCAGATCGCCTTTCACCCGCGCAGGTGGCCGGAGGACGGGGGGAAAGTCGTGTTGCTTTACTGCGGGAGGCTGGTCGAGAAGAAGGGCATTCTGTACGCCCTTGAGGCGTTCGCCCGGCTGGCGGGCAGGTGGAAGAATCTGGAGTTTCGCGTCGTGGGAGATGGCCCTCTCCGGCCGGCCGTGGAGCAGGCGGTCCGGCGCATGGGCTTGCAGGATCGGGTGGTCCTGCGGGGCGCTCTGCCCCACGCGGAGGCGATGAAAGAGATGCGGGACGCCCATCTTTTTATTCTCCCCAGCCTGACCGCGCCGGACGGGGACATGGAGGGGACGCCCACGGTGCTGATGGAGGCGCAGGCGTCGGGCCTGCCGGTGGTCTCCACGCGCCATGCCGACATCCCGGAGGTGGTGCTGGACGGGGAGTCGGGGTTTCTGGTCCCGGAGCGCGACAGCCGGGCCCTGGCAGACTGTCTGGACTGTCTTTTAAAACACCCCGATGTCTGGCCTGACTTCGGGCAGGCCGGTCGGAGACACGTCGAACAGCACTACAATATCCACCGGGAGGTCCTCAAATTGGAGACGATCTACTCCGATCTCACCGGGATGTAAAGAGGTGGAATGTGGTGAACAGATACAACCCCATCCTTTTATCCATTGTAAATTGCAGATGGAGAGTCGCGGCGGTTCTTCAATTTGCAATTTGCATTTTACATTTTGCATTCTTCAACTCCGAGGTCCGGGCTGTGAGGCCATACAACCCGGTGCGCCCAGATCCTGCGCTGGAGCTTTGGCGCTGGCAGTCTTTCCCGGAGTTGAATGGGCTGGGCCTCCGGTGCCTGACTGAGGCGAAAGATAAAGCGATGTGGTTCGGGGTGGACGAGGGCGTCTGGCGCTACGACGGGCTGCGATGGACGTTTTACGCCCCGAAGGACGGGCTGTATGGCGCGCCTGTGAACGCCCTATGCGCGGCGCGAGACGGGAGCCTGTATGCAGGCTCGGAGGCGGGGATCAGCCGGTTCAGCGAAGGAGGTTGGAGCCGTGTCTTTCCCCCGCAGGGCGACCTCCCCTGGAACGTCAATAGTCTGATCCAGACAGCGGATGGGGGCATCTGGGCGGGGACGGCGTGGGGGGCGCTGCGCCTGAGCGGAGAGGGGCCGATCCTCTACACCTCGGCGGAGATGGGGGCGGCCCTGGGGAGGGTGGCGCCGCGGATGCGGCTCTTCATCGTGCCGGATGCGGCGGCTCCGGCCCGCCCCTGGGGCGAAGGGATCGGGGTGCAGGCGGTGGACGGCATCGTTCCCATCCCCGCGGTGGTCTGGGCTTTGGCGCCCGGCGGACCCGGGGAGACAGCGGGCCTGAAGATGGGGGATCGCATCCTCGACGTAAATGGGCATCCCGAGGTCATCCAGAACCGGCTGGATGGGCCTGCGGGCACTCCTGTGAAGATGACCGTTCGCCGGGAGGGCCGATCTGATAACTTCAGAGTGACCGTCGTCAGGGCGCGGGTGGAGGAGGTGTTCCGTGACTTCTCGATCTTCGACATCTATGAGGATCGGAATGGGGCGCTCTGGTTCGGGGTGTCAGGTAGAATGCGGGGCGGTGAAATCCTCCGCTATAACGTCCGTGGGGAGCAAATGAATGACGCCCTATGGCGACTCTACACCGAGGCGGACGGCCTGGACGTCGGCCACAGGCCCTGTATCACCCAGACCCGGGATGGGACGATCTGGACCGTCTCCCACGACAATCTCAAGGGCGTGAATCGGTTCGATGGAAAGGCATGGACACACCTCCGTCTGAGCAATCTGTACAAGGACCTCGATCAGCTTTCGGGATCTTATTCAGGGGGAAGGAATATCAACACCTCTATCCTGGAGACGCGGGATGGCACGCTCTGGGTCGGCGCGTTTGGCGGATTGTATGCCCTCCGAAATGGCGTCTGGGTAGCCTACCGGAGGCCCGACGTGCCGGCGCCGGGAGATAGGATCCTCAGTCTTATAGAGGCCTCCGACGGATCACTCTGGCTTGCATGCCGGGGTCAAGAGGCTGTCCGGCTGGACTATGGGGCATCCCGATGGACGACCTATGAGGGGTTGAGCTTTCGCTGCGCGGCGACCGATGGGTCGCTCTGGTTTGTGTCTCAGGACAGCGGGGTCGTGCGCTACGACCCTTCGGCAGGATCAGGGTCTGCCCTGAGCGAAATGAAGGGACAGGGCGGCTGGACGCGCTACGGGGTTGAGGACGGGCTGATGGAGGTCCCTGCCGCGCTGGTCGCGACCCGACGTGGAGTGATCTGGGCCGTAGGAAGTCACAAGGGCGCTGCGGCAACGGCCCGGTTTGAGGGGGGGTGGTGGTCCCGTCAGACGCACCCCCAGCTTTCCTGGGGCATTGACGCAAGGGCGGTCTACGAGACGCCGGACGGGGCGCTCTGGTTCGGGGCGACGGGAGATCGCAGGGAAGGGCAACTGGGCGGCGCGCTCCGGTTCGACGGAAAGACCTGGACGCACTACATGCCGCATTCGGAGGTGCCTGACCAGATCTATGGCATCGGGCAGACCGCTGATGGGGTTCTCTGGTTCGGAGGGAGCGACTTCCGCCGCTTCGATGGACAGGGCTGGACGGCCGTGCTTGAGCCGAAGGAGTTGGTCAAGTCGGGGTTGAACTGGATCAATACTCTATATGCCGACGCGAAAGGGGGTCTCTGGGTCGGCACACGGAGTTACGGAGCATATCACTATGACGGACAGGCGTGGACTCGATACAATGTTCAAAATGGGTTGGCGGATAACGCAGTAAAAGGCATCCTTCAGACAGGCGACGGCAGTGTTTGGGCCGCTACAGATAAGGGTATCAGCCGCTTCGATGGGCAGGTCTGGACGACGCATGCCCTTCCTCCTGAGCTAACGCCTGTCTCCTGGAATGGCCTCCAGAAGTCCCAGGACGGGGCGATCTGGATCAACCGTACCGGGGGACCCTCCGGCTACCAGACGATCCGTTACCGGCCGGATGTCTATTTCCCGGAGACGGAGATCACGGTGTCCCAGGATCGAGTTTCCCAGCCCGGCAACACGGTTGTAGCCTGGAAGGGGGTCGATCCCTGGCGTGTGACGCCGGACAATGACCTTCGGTATGCCTGGCGTCTGGATGGAGGCGAGTGGTCCCCTTTCTCGTCAGCAAAATTCCACACCTTTCTCTCTCTTCCCAGCGGGAAGCACACCTTCGAGGTGAAGGGGCGGGACCGGGATTTCAACGAGGACTCCACACCCGCCGTAATACGGTTTATTGTGCTCCCTCCGATCTGGCGGCAGCCCTGGTTCATCGGGCTGATGGTCGTGCTGG
>CAYRZX010000281.1:0-9437 GCA_964428665.1 uncultured Gemmatimonas sp. | reverse complement strand
GAGTCGGCCCCGCCGGGACCGCCCGAGATCACCCGGTAGAAATACTCCGTGCCCGGACTCAACCGCGCCAGCGTCACCCGATGTTCCAGGACGCCCTCCTCCCCGGCCTGCGTCAGGGAGGGGCTCAACAGGGAGGTCAGCCCGTAGCGCACGACGCTGCTGGCGGGCCGGTCCGTGCTCCACGCGATGATGGCCTGCGACTCCGTGCGCCCCTCCACGCTCACGCTGAAAATGCGCAGCCGGGCAGGGGTGACGCTCCGGGCGGCCGTGACGATGCGCAGACTGGCAGAGGCGGCGTTACGGCTGGCGTCCTCGGACCGGACGCGCACCACGTAGGCTGACCCCGGACGCAGGCCAGCCAGCGCGACCCGGTGCTGCGTCCCGGCCTCGCCGGGCGGGACGCTCACAAACGTCGTGTCCGTCTCCAGTCGGAACGCCGCTTCGCTGCTGCTCCGCTCATCCGTGGTCCAGGTCACCACCGCTGACGTATCGGAGATGAACGGGGCCGCAAGCGGGACGACAAACTGCGGCGCGACCGTGTCCGCCACGGTTAGCGTCACAAACGCCGGATAGGGGGGATTCGGGAAGAGGGAGGTATTGCCCGCCGCATCCCGCGATACGACCCGATACTCATACGTCGTGCCGGGCGACAACCCGGTCAACTCTATCCGGTGCTCCCTCCCCAGAGGCCCCTGCGCCGAGACCGTGAAACCCGGCGCGCCCCCTCTGACACGGTACTCGACCCTGGGGGCACTGGCCTCATCCGTCGTCCAGAGCGCCGTGGCCCCCGTCCGGGTGATCCCCTCCACCACCGGCCCCGAAAGGACCGCCGGGGCCAGCGTGTCCCCCACGGTCCTGAAGCGGAAGGTCGGCCCCTCCGCCTTCCCGCCCCGGTCGTCGCTGGCCACTACCCGCCAGGTATAGTCCGTGCTTTCGGACAGCGGACCTACTATCAGAGTCGTGTCCGGCGTGCTCCTCACCCGGCCTGTCCCCAGGAAGACGTCATAGGTGACCGGGTCGTTCTCAGGGTCCGCGGACCGGCCCCACAAAAGCCGGGGCGTCAAGGAGACCCCCACCGCGCTATCTGCCGGCGCGAGGGGGACCGGAGGCGATGGCGGTCGATTCGGCGCCACGACGATCAGCCTCTGGACCGTCCTTGCGTCACTGCCCGTCGGCCCGCTCACCCGCAGCGTCACGGAGAAGGTGTCCACCCGCGTATACGTGTGCGTCGGATTCCGCACCGAAGACGTATCCCCATCCCCGAACTGCCAGGACCAGGCCGTGACCTCCCCCCGAGAAGAATCCCTGAACGCCACCGTCAGAGGGGCCCGGCCCGACGTGGGATTTGCCCCGAAGCCGGCCCTGACGCCCTGCCGCACCAGGATGAAACCCTGCCGCTCTTTCACATCCGACCCGCCGGGGCCTGTGACCCCGAGCCGGACCGTGTAGACGCCGGGCCTCCGGTACACGTGCGTCGGATTCCGCACCCCGGACGTATCCCCGTCCCCGAACTCCCAGCGCCAGGCCGTTGCGCCCCGCGAAGAGTCCGCAAAGACGACAGTCAGCGTGTCCACCCCGGAGACCGGGGCGGCGGAGAAGTCCGCCGTGGGCTGGACCAGAATCAGGCCGACCCTCTCTTTCGTCTGGGACGCCCCTCCGGCCCCTCTCACCGTCAACTTCACCGTGTAAGCGCCGGGCGCCCGGTAGATGTGAGAAGGATTCCGCACGGAGGAGGTGTCCCCATCTCCAAACTCCCAGGACCACGAAGCCACCTGTCCCTGCGACGAGTCCGTGAACGCCACCGTCAGGGGCGCCCGGCCAGAGGTTGGGCTCGCCCCGAAGTCGGCCTCCACGGTCGGCCTCACGGCGATCAGGTGCTCCTTGACCTTCGTGACGCTCCCCCCCGGCCCAGTCGCCCTCAGCGTCACCGTGTAGGTCCCAGGCGCGGTGTAGGTGTAGGTGATGGCCGTATCGCGCGTCGAGCCGGGCGGAGACCCATCCCCGAAGGCCCACTCGTATGTCGTGACCGGCCCCCCTGTGTTCACGACCGTGAACTTCACGGTCAGGGGCGCGCGGCCTGTCGTCAGGGGCTGGCCGGCCGCGTCCGTGGCCCGGACGTCCACCTCCGGCGGCGGAATCCGGCCCACCCCGCTGAGAGGAATCTCCACTCTGGGCTGACTGCCGTCGCTGCTGCTGACCGTCAAGGTGCCTGAGAATGAGCCAGCGCCTGTGGGCTGAAACGTGACCCCCACGTCCCGGCGGCCGTTCGGGTCGAGCCGGAACGTATCAGAAGAGGCGGAGAATGGAGGGCCGCTGACCCTCACCTCCCGCACAGATAGGGCGGCCCGGCCCGCGTTCGAGACCGCCAGCGTCAGCGTCTTTCTCTGACCCACCAGCACCGTGTCGAAGCTCAGACTGGCCGGAGAGATGCTGATTCTGGGCCGGATGACGACCCCAGCGCCGGAGAGGGCGACCTGGATGCTCGGCCTGTTGGGGTCGTTGCTCGCGACGGTCAGCTTGCCGCTCTGGGCCACCTCCGCCGTCGGGGCGTAGGTGATCGAAATCTCCCGGCTGGAATTGGGGGAGATCGTGAAGTTCATATCCGAGACGGTGAACCCGCTCACGTCCGAGGTGATGGAGCCGATGGACAGGGGACCCGCGCCGGAGTTGGTGATCGTCAGAAACAGGACCTTGTTCTTCCCGACCTCCAGCTCGCCGAAGTTTAAAGCCGTCGTGAACACCTGAATGCTCCCCGGAAGGGCGTTGCCGCTCAGGGAGACCTGAGACGGACTCCCCGCCGCGTTGTGCGCGATGGAGAGCGTCGCCGACTTCGACCCGTACGACGCAGGTATAAAGGCGACCACGGCCACCACGGCGCTCTGCCCCGGCGGCACGTTGGAGGTTGTCTGCGTAAACCCGAACTGTGAGGCATCCGTTCCTGTCAATGTCAGGCCCGAAATCGACAGATTGGCCGACCCCGTGTTCTGCACGGAGAGGTTCAACGCGGAGGACTTGCCCACCGCCACGTCCCCGAAGGCGAGCGACGCCTGCAACAGCGAGAGGACCGGGGCAAAAAAGGCGAGGTCACTGCCCTTGAGCGTTCGGAGACCTCGGGTCGTCAGGTTTGTCCGCTCTCCCGACGGGTCGAAGGCCAGCGGGCTGGTTCCTGATAACGCCACGGTGAATGTAAGCGTCACCACGTGCCCGGATGAGAACGAATTGCCCCCACCCCCGGAGACCTGAACGAGGACATTCCTGTTGAGGCCAGGGGTCGAGGCCGGGAAGGGGAGGTTAGCGTTGACATTGGTGACCGTGAACCCCGGCGCGTCCGGCCCGACCTGAGCCCCCTGAAACGTCAGGATACCGGCGTCATATTCGACCGTGAACTGCGCGATCCCGATTCGGAGTGAGGGGTCAAGCGTCTGCACTCTGACAGGCACGTGGACTGTGTCCCCTGCCGCCCCCCCGGCCTGAAGGGGAAGCGCAAGCCTGGCCGTCAAGACACCGACCTGGATGCTCGTATCCTGAAATGTCAGCGCACCTCCTCCGATAGTCGCAGGCGCTGTTGTCGTCACATTGGTCCGATCCAGACCCCGGTCAAAGGAG
Organism: uncultured Gemmatimonas sp.; assembly: GCA_964428665.1. Classification (GTDB taxonomy): domain Bacteria; phylum Latescibacterota; class UBA2968; order SICM01; family SICM01; genus SICM01. Next base: position 5,831 of record CAYRZX010000281.1, on the reverse strand, counting down.
AGGACCCAGCTCCTGGAAGCCCCGCCGACGACGCGGAATCTCAGGGCCGCCACGACCCGGCTGTCCCCCGTGAAGGACTGAACGCCTCCTCCGCTGATCTGGACGAGCACGTTCCTGTTGGTCGAGGGCGTGGAGGAAGGGAAGGGAAGGTTGGGGTTCACATTGGACAGGACAAATCCCCCGGCGCCCAGGCCCACCCGCGCATCGACAAAGGTTAGGGCGCTGTCGTTGTAGTTGACCACGAACTGCGCCGCCCCGATCTGGGCGGAGGTCGAGACGAGGATCGGGACGACCACCGTGTCGCCGGGAGCCCCCCTCAAACCCGCCGGCAGAGCGACGGTGACCGTGGGCGTCTGCAACGCCGCGGGCTTCAGCGCCGCAGGCGCTTCATCCGCCGCCACGATGCGCGGCCCGGTGAAAACAGCAGACGCCCAGGATAAGACGAGCAACAACCCGGACAGCAACACCCTCGTCACGTTCATGACTTCCCCTCCCAAGCAAGAGGCAGAGCATTTGCCCACGATACAAGCACCCTCCGATTTTCGTCCACGCGTGCCTTGCCTCTACTTGAGCAACATCATCCGCTTCGTCTCGGCAAAACCTGGGGCCTCAAGCCGGTAGAAGTAGACCCCGCTGGAGACAGGCCTCCCCCCGTCTGTCCGTCCGTCCCAGACGACGGAGTGGTATCCGGCCTCCATCTGCTCGTCCACCAGCACCCGGATGCGCTGACCCAGCAGGTTGTAGATCACCAGCCGGACCCTCGCATTCATCGGAAGTCCAAAATTGATCTGCGACACAGGGTTGAAGGGGTTGGGATAGTTCTGCGAGAGCTGGAACTGGTCGGGGATGTCCCGGATGGAGACCGCGCCCGCCGCAGCGCCGGAGACATTCAGGTCGTTGATCACGGCGCGCAGGAGGCTCACCTCCGACCTCCAGCCGTGCGCCTTCCTGATGTCGGCGTTCGGGAGCCGGGTGGTGTCGGGGACCTGAAAGACCAGGTCCACAAACGGGCCGTCCACGCGAGCCCCCTGAGCCGCGGCCGCGGCCAGGTGGACCTCTCCCCTGGTCTCCCCGTTGACCACCAGCAGATATCCCTGGCCCGCCTCGGTCGCGCTGGCGGACCGGTACTCAAGGAGGGCGGGGTCATAGGTGAGACTCGCCAAGAAGGTGGAGACCACCTCCGGCCCGCTCCGGATCAGGAGGGGCACGTGGACCTCCTCGCCGGGCTTCCCGCGAACCTCCTTGAGAGAGACCGCCACAGGGCTGACGGCCGTTTTGGCCAGCGGCGCTCCGGAGGCCCTCCTCCAGTTATGGTCCACATCCCCGACCAGAAAGGCGACGAAGTCCCTCGGCGCGGCTCCAGGGGAAAATCTCCACTGCCCCACCTGCCCCACATCCGTGGTGAAAAACGCCAGGTAGCGCAGGGCGGCCAGGGCATCGGCGTTATTGCTCGCCCCGTCCCCGTTGGCGTCGGTTGAAAGGTCTCCTGGCAGGGCAGGAGAGGCGAGGAAGGCCGTCCGCTGGAGGACGAGCAGGGCGTCTGCGCCCTGGATGGCGTTGTTGACGCCCCCCTGCTTCGAGGCCGTGAGGCTGGTGAACACAAAGGACTGAGAGAAGGTGAAAAGCCCGGCGGTGTCTGTCAGGGCCACCCGGATGCTGTCGCCCGTCAGGGTGACCCGGACGCTGTCCACCGGTTCACCGGTGGAGCTGGCGTAGAACACCCTGCCGCTGATGGCCGGAACGAACGTGATCGCAAAGACGCCCCCGCCGCCTGTGCCGGCATAGAGAATTTGCGGGCTCGAAGGTCTGATCGCCAGAGCCTGGACGCTGAGGTTCGTCAGCCCTGAGCTGATCGCTGTCCAGGAGGTCCCCCCGTTGGTGCTCTTAGACACGCCGCCAAGCGTCCCGGCATAGAGGGTCTGGGGACTGGCCGGGTCTATCATAAGGGCATTCAGATACGTGCTCGTCAGCCCTGAACTGATCTGGGTCCAGGAACTCCCCCCATTCGTGCTCTTGAACACGCCTCCGGGGGTCACCGGCCCGGTTCCAGGGGGAGGGGGGAATACATCTCTTGCTCCGGCGTAGATCGTCTGGGGGTTCAACGGGTCTATCGCAAGGGTGCTGACAGAGGTGCTCGTCAGCCCTGAGCTGATCTGGGTCCAGGAACCCCCTCCATTCGTGCTCTTGAACACCCCTCCGGGGGTCACCGACCCACTTACAAACATATCTCTCGCCCCGGCGTAGATCGTCTGCGTGTTCGACGGGTCTATCGCAAGGGCGCTGACAGAGGTGCTCGTCAGCCCAGTGTTGACTGCCGTCCAAGAACTCCCTCCGTTGGTACTCTTGAATACGCCCCCCGATGTCCCGGCGTAAATGGTCTGAGGGCTTGAGGGGTCTATCGCAAGGGCATAGACAAATAGAGGTGGAGCCGATGGCGAACTCGTCAGCCCTGAATTGACGGCCGTCCAGGAACTCCCCCCATTCGTGCTCTTATACACCCCCCCAAACGTCCCGGCATAGACCGTCTGTGGACTCGATGGGTCGATCGCAAGGGCATTGGCGCCTGTAATACCCGTCAGGGCTGCCCAGGAACTCCCTCCATTGGTGCTCTTGAATGCCCCCCCAAATGTCCCGGCGTAGACCGTCTGTGGATTCGATAGGTCTACCGCAAGGGCAGAGATACTTGTTGCTATCAGTCCTAAATTGGCGGCTATCCAGGACCCTCCTCCGTTGGCGCTCTTGAACACGCCCCCCGACGTCCCGGCGTAGACCGTCTGTGGACTGAATGGGTCGATCGCAAGGGCGTAAACAAGCGTACTCGCCATTCCTGTATTGATCTGGGTCCAGGAACTCCCCTCATCCGCGCTCTTGAACACCCCCCCGAATGTCCCGACATAGACCGTCTGTGGACTGGAGGGATCGATCGCAAAGGCATTGGCGCCTGTAATACCCGTCAGGGCCGCCCAAAATGCCCCTCCGTTCGTGCTCTTGAACACACCGCTGAAGAATGTGCCGACATAAAGGGTCTGCGGACTTGAAGGGTCGATCGCAAGGGCGCTAACAGAGGTGTTCGTCAACCCGGCGTTGATCGCTGCCCAGGAACTCCCCCCGTTCGTGCTCTTGAATACGCCTCCCCCGCTCGTCCCGGCATACAGAGTCTGCGGACTGGAGGGGTCTATCACCAGGGCATCGACAAATGTGCTCGTCAGACCAGAGTTAACCTGCGTCCAGGAGGTCCCCCCGTTCGCGCTCTTGTACACGCCTGCCGATGTCCCGACATAGAGGGTCTGAGGGTTCGACGGGTCTATCGCAAGAACGGAGATAAATGGAGATGGACCTGACAGCCCCAGGCTGATCTGGGTCCAGGAGGTCCCCCCATTGGCGCTCTTAAACAGGCTACCTGCCACGGCATAGATCGTCTGCGGATTCGATGGGTCTATCACCAGGGCATCGACAAATGTGCTCGTCAGCCCTGAGCGGACGGCTGTCCAGGAACTCCCCCCATCGACGCTCTTGAACACACCTCCACTTGTCCCGGCATAGACCGTCTGCGGACTCAATGGGTCTATCGCAAAGGCCGTGACCGTCCCGCCAAAAGGCCCATGGCTCACCCAGGCGTTCTCCCCGGAGGGAGGGAGCAGGGTGATCCCTGTCCCGCTCAACGCCACTGTCGCCGGACTCCCGGCCACGCTGTGGGCGATGAACAGCGAGGCGGTCTTGGTCCCCGTCGAAATCGGCGCAAACGTCACCGTGATCGTCTGGCTCCCCCCTGCCCCGATCGTGGCCGCCGTCGGAGTGGCCGTAAACTGCGACGCGCCCGGCCCGCTGATGGTGATGCCGATGACAGTGACGGTCCCGCCGCCCGGATTGGAGATCATGAACATCTGCTGCGACGTGGACCCCACAGGGGTGGCATCCATCGTCAGCGATGGGGTCGACAGGCTGAGGGCGGGAACAAACGTGATCGCAAAGACGCCACTGCCGCTTGTGCTGGCATAGACGATCTGAGGGCTCGACGGTTTTATCGCAAGGGCCAGGACACTGAGGTTCGTCAGCCCCGTGTTAAAAGTTGTCCAGGAACCCCCTCCGTTCGTGCTCTTATACACGCCGCCGAATACCCCGGCATACACAGTCTGGGGACTCAAGGGGTCTATCACAAGGGCGTTGACAAAGGTGCTCGTCAGCCCTGTGCTGGTCGCCGTCCAGGAACTCCCCCCATTCGTGCTCTTGAACACCCCTTCACCCTTTATTCCGGCATAGATCGTCTGCGGGCTCGAAGGGTCTATCGTAAGGGCTCGGATATCTGGGTTTGTCAGTCCTGCGTTGATCGCTGTCCAGGAGGTCCCCCCATTCGTGCTCTTGAACACCCCTCCATTCGCCACTTCTGTCCCCGCATAGATCGTCTGCGGGCTCGAAGGGTCTATCGCAAGGGCGTGGACATTGGTGTTCGTCAGCCCCGTGTTGACCGCTGTCCAGGAGGTCCCCCCATTTGTGCTCTTGTACACGCCCCCCGACGTCCCCGCGTAAATGGTCTGAGGGCTTGAAGGGTCTATCGCAAGGGCCTGCACAGATAGGGGTGGGGCCGGAGGTGGGCTTATCAGTCCTGAGTTGATAGCCGTCCAGGAACCCCCTCCATTCGTGCTTTTATACACCCCCCCAAAATCTGCCCCGACATAGATGGTCTGTGGACTGGAGGGATCGATCGCAAGGGCTCGGATATATGTGCTCGTCAGCCCTGAGTTGGCCGCTGTCCAGGATGACCCTCCGTTGGCGCTCTTGAACACCCCTCCGCCGAATGTCCCGGCATAGAGGACCTGAGGATTCGACGGGTCTATCGCAAGGGAATAGATACTTGTCGCCGTCAGTCCTAAGTTGACGGCCATCCAGGAGGTCCCTCCACTCGTGCTCTTGAACACCCCCCTATCCTGTGTGCCGGCGTAAACGATCTGGGGATTCGCAGGGTCTACGGCGATGGAATAGACAACGAGATCCGTCAGCCCGGTGTTGACGGCCGTCCAGGAACCTCCCCCATTCGTGCTCTTGAACGCGCCCCCTGGTACCCCGACATAGAGGGTCTGCGTATCCGAAGGGTCCATGACAAGGGCAAGGATAAATGTGCCTGTCAGCCCGGTATTGATCTGCGTCCAGGAACTCCCCCCGTTCGTGCTCTTGAATACGCCTCCTCCACCCGTCCCGGCATAGAGGGTCTGGGGACTGGATGGGTCTATCGCAAGGACGTTGACAGATAGAGTCGTCAGGCCGGAGTTGACCTGTGTCCAGGAACTCCCCCCGTTCGTGCTCTTGAATACGCCTCCCCCACCCGTCCCGGCATAGAGGGTCTGGGGACTGGATGGGTCTATCGCAAGGACGTTGACAGATAGAGTCGTCAGGCCGGAGTTGACCTGTGTCCAGGAACTCCCCCCGTTCGTGCTCTTGAACACACCCCCAGATGTCCCGACATAGAGGGTCTGAGGGCTCGATGGGTCTATCGCAAGAACGGAGATAAATGGAGGACCTGACAGCCCCAAACTGATCTGGGTCCAGGAGGTCCCTCCGTTCGTGCTCTTGAACAGGTTGAATGCCACGGCATAGACAACCTGAGAGTTCGACGGGTCTATCGTAAGGGTCTGGATATATGTGCTGTTTAACCCTGAGTTGGCCGGTGTCCAGAGACTCCCCCCACTTGTGCTCTTGAATACGCCTCCCCCGCCTGTCCCGGCATAGACCGTCTGCGGGTTGAATGGGTCGACCGCAAGGGCATTGACTCTTCCCCCAAAAGGCCCATTGCTCACCCAGACATTCTCCCCGGAGGGGGGAGAAAGGGTGATCCC
>CAYRZX010000280.1:0-9462 GCA_964428665.1 uncultured Gemmatimonas sp. | reverse complement strand
ACGTGCGCGACAAGGTGGTGACCTCTCGTTTTAGCCGACGGACCCCGATCCGATGTCGGGTCTGTCTTCGCAAGATGGGAGATATCCGGGACTTTGAAGGCCAGGTCTTTATGCTCTGCGAGGTCTGCGAAGAGGCTATCCGGCGTCGCAAGAATGCGAGGGCGTGAAGGCGTGAGGCGTGAGGCATGAGGCGAAAGACAGGGGATCAGATGCGTATTTCAGGGATGTTGTGCGTGGGAATTTTTTTTTGCGCCGTTGGGGTGGGGGCGGCGCAGCCCGGCAAGCCCGCCCCGCCGCCGGGACCTGTGACGCTCGACCTGGACCCGGCCCGCGGGGATCAGGGGAAGCGGGAGGTCTGGGGCGTTCAATCGGGTGTCTCGGTGGCTGTGGAGGTCGTGGCCCTCAGGGGGGCGAAGGGCGCTACGGGGTTTACGGCCACGCTGAGGTTCGACACGACGCAGGTCGTCTATGAGGGGTTTGAGGCCGGGCCGATCATCCCGGAGATCCAGACGCTCCCTCTTCTCAGAGGCGGGATGCTGGAGATCGGCGGGGGGCAGTTCGGGTCAGGGGCGGGGGCGGCGCAGGACGCCGGGACGTTCGGCATCCTGCGGTTCAGGACCACGCCCCGCTTCAAGGACCAGACGACGCTCACCCTCACCCGCGTCCGCTTTCGCAGGCGCGGCCAGACGCAGGACTTTGAGAGCTCCGCGGAGGTCGTGCTCCACAGGCGACGGAGGTCCTTGTAGACCTCGATTTTTCAAAGCATCCTTGCTTTGACCACCCCGTTAATCGCCCTGATTTTTTCGAGGATCTCTTCGTTTACAGCCCCGGAGATGTCCAGGATGTTGTATGCAATGGTCCCCTTGCTCTTGTTGATCATCTCTTCGATGTTGAGGTCCTTTTCCGCAAGGACTTCGGTGATCTCCTCGATCATCCTGGGGACGTTTTTGTTGATGACCGTTATCCGGGTGTCTCCACCTCGCTCAAGCTCACAGTTGGGGAGGTTCACGGAGTTTGTGATGTTGCCGTTCTTCAGGAAATCCACAAGCTGGTTCGTGATCATCACGGCGCAGTTCTCCTCTGCCTCGGCCGTTGACGCCCCCAGGTGGGGCATCGGGATGACGCCCTCCACGCCGATTAAATCGTGACCCGGAAAGTCGGTGACGTACTTGCCGACCCTTCCCTCTTTGAGGGCCTCGATCAGGTCTCCGGTGTGGACGATCTCATCTCTTGTGAAGTTTAAAATTTTGACGCCTCTTTTCACGACGGCGAAGGCCTCCCTGTTGAGCATTTGCCTTGTGTCTTCGTTTAAGGGCACGTGGACGGTCAGGTAGTCTGAATTCTTGAAGATGGACTCCAGGTTCTCTGTTTTTTTGACATCCCTGGAGAGCATCCAGGCGTTCGCCACAGAGATGTAAGGATCGTAGCCCATCACGTTCATCCCCAGGGCTATGGCGTCGTTGGCGACCAGCACCCCTATGGCGCCCAGGCCGATGACGCCGAGCGTTCTCCCTTTAATCTCTTCTCCCCTGAACTGTCTCTTGTTCTCCTCGACGGATCGCGGGACTTCGTGGCCGAAGTCTTTCTGGCGGAGGACCCATCTCACGCCCTCCACAATTCCTCTCGAAGACAGGAACAGCCCGCAGAGCACGAGTTCCTTCACGGCGTTTGCGTTTGCCCCCGGCGTGTTGAAGACCACGACCCCTTTTTCGCTGCACCTGTCCACGGGGATGTTGTTGACGCCGACCCCTGCCCGGCCGATGGCCTTGAGAGAGTCGTTGAGATGGAGGTCGCGCAGGTTGTAGCTTCGCACCACAACGGCGTCCGCATCCTGGACGAGGGCGTTGCACTCCTCAATTTTAAGGCCCGGATTTTGAATGACCGTGAAGCCGTGTTCCTGAAACATCCTGAGCGACGTCTGGCTGACCTTATCCGGCATGACGATTTTCATGATGGGCCGCCTTAAAAATACGTTTCAAGCTCAGCAAGCATGCGCCTGAGTTCGTCCACGTTCAGGTCGCCCATGTGGGCTATCCTGAAGGTGTTCGGCCTGCCTTCCGCGTCGAGTTGCTCATTGAGGCTTCCATATCCCGAGTCGATCGAGTAGCCCTTTTGGGCCATCTCCCTCTTTATGGCCTTAAAATCGAGCCTGGGGAGGTTGAGCATGCACGAGACCGTGTCCGAGTGGTAACCTGCCTCAGAGAACATGTCGAGGCCCTGTTTTTTAGCCCAGCCCCTTGTGTGATCGGCCATGTCTCTATGCCTTTTGAACCTGTTCTCCAGCCCTTCTTCCTCCATTCTCTCCAGCTGCTTTTTTAAGGCGTAGAGGTGGGGGATGGAAGGGGTGTAGGGCGTTTCATCCTGATCATACGACTTTTTCAGTTCCAGCAGGTCAAAGAAGTAACCCCTGCCCGAGACGCTTTCTGCCTTTTGATAAGCCCTCTGACTGACGGAGGCCATCGCCAGGCCGGGCGGCAGGGCCAGGGCCTTCTGCGAAGAGGTGAGACAGATGTCGATCCCCAGCTGGTCGACTTCTATCTTCATGCCCCCCAGAGAGGACACGGCGTCCACGATCCACAGGACGCCGGGGTGTTTTTTCACGACCCGCGAAATTTCGTTCAGGTCCGAGGCCACGCCCGTGGAGGTCTCGTTGTGGACCGTGCAAAGCGCCTCGTAGTCGCCGCCGGACAGGGCCTTTTCCACCTCCTCGGCCTTAACGGCCTTTCCCCAGGGGATGTCTATTCGGGCCGTCTCCTTCCCGCAGCTTTCGGACAGGGAGGCCCATTTTCTTGAAAAGGCCCCGTTGACGGCGTGCAGGACGCGCGCGTTTACACAGCTCCTTATAGCGGCCTCCCAGAGGCCGGAGCCTGACGAGGTGGAGATCAAGACGTCGTTCTCCGTGAAGAACACCCTTTTCAGGCCGGGCTTCAGGCCTGCGAAGAGTTCTCTGAACTCCTTCGTCCTGTGTCCGATCTGCGGGCGGGCAAGTTCGTCCAGCACCTCCTGCCGCACCTCGGTCGGCCCCGGGATAAACAGCATACCCCCCATCTCAGGCCTCCTCCATCTTATAGATGACCAGCCCTGAAAAGACCTTCGGATAAAAAAAGGTGGACTTGGGGGGCATGGTCTCCCCGGATTTCGCGACCCGGAAGACCTCCTCCACGGTGGGAGGGTTCACGAAAAAGGCGAGCTGGGCGTTGCTGGTCAGGACCTTCTGGATCGTCTCGGCGTCCCCTTTTATGAAGTCGATGTGTTCCCCTTTTTTTTGCTGTTCTTCCGTAATGCCTAAAATCCTCTCTATGATCATTTCGTGAAGGATGTTCACGTCCGATACGCGGGCGTTTTGGGGATGGCGAGGGAGGTCGCCCTCTGAATGGGCGCTGGCCTTTAATTTGAGGAGATACCCTTTTGAGCTTGCGTTGCTGTAGGCTCCAAAGACAGGGCGCCTGCGACCTGTCTTTCTGTTCGTCAATAGGGCGTCCCTGACCCTGTTGACCAGCAGGTCCAGTTTTTCAACCTCCTCGACGGCAAAATGCCTTCTGAGTTTGCGCACAAAATCCCCCATGTCGAGAGGCAGGCCAGACACCACCCTGTTCGTGGGGAGGATCGTCGTCCCCTCGTCGAACGCGTTTACAAAGCACATCAGCCCGTATTTCGCCGATTCCGTGCCGAGCGCCTCTTTCACCCTCAGTTCTGAGGTGTATCTGTGATGCCCGTCCGCTATGACGCACCGGTGTCCCCTCATCTCCTGCCTGATTTTCCGGATCACGCCGGGGCGGGAGACTCTCCAGAGCCTATGCCGTGTCCCGTCGCCGTCCACAAATTCCAGGCAGGGGGCCATTGGGGCCACTTCTTTCTTCAAGATGTCGTCGATCACCCTCTCCCTGTCCGCATACAGCAGGAGGGGCACTCCAAAGTTTGCCTTTGTGGCGGCGATGAGCGATATTCTGTCCCGAAGGCCCTTTTCCAGGACCTTCTCGTGGGGGAGCACTCCCTGCCCAAGGGGTTCGAGTTTTAACAGGCTGATAAAGCCCGTCCTGGTGTGTTCTCTGTTCTGGGCCCTGTACGTCTGGCCGTAGACGTATATCGACGCTTCTCTGTCCTGGACAAGGACCTGGCGCTCTTCCCACGCCCTGAACAGTCCGGCGGCGCGCCGGTATCTGTCGGCCCTCCCGTCGGGTGAATCGAGGCGGGTGAAGTTAAACTTTGATCTGGACCTGAGCGCCTCCCTCACCTCCGGGGATATCACGTCGTGCGGAGGCGCAATCACGCGTGAAAGGTCCTCGACTTTTTTCGCGTTATACAGGATGCCTTTTAGCGGAAGTATCTCTAGCATGGGCCCTGGCTCTGAGAGAAGGCCTTAACAGAAATTCACACCCATTCGGGTTTAGCAGGCGGACAGGCCATGATAACCAAATTAACCCAAATGTCAACTCGCAGATGGGCGTGGATTTTTCTCCTGCTGACCTGCCCGGCGACGCTCTTTGCCGACCCGGCGCGTTTTGTGGACGCGACGGCGGCGTCGGGCATCGCCTTCCGGCACGTCCACGGCGGGACCGGCAAAAGGTATTTTGTGGAGACGATGGGGGCGGGGTGCGCGTTCTTCGACTATAACGGCGACGGGAGGCCGGATGTGTTCGCCGTCAACGGGGGCGCTCTGCCGGGATACGCGGGGGAGCGCCCGCTCAACCGGCTCTACCGGAATGAAGGAAACGGAAGGTTCTCGGATGTCACGGAGGCCGCGGGCGTGGGGACCACGGCCTACGGGATGGGATGCTGCGCCGGGGACTACGACAACGACGGGGACCAGGACCTCTACGTGACCTGCTACGGCCCCAATAGCCTGTTCCGAAACAACGGGGATGGGACGTTCACGGACGTGGCCCGGAGGGCCGGCGTGGCCGGGGACTCGGTCTGGAGCGTGGGCTGCGCCTTTCTCGATTACGACAGCGACGGGTACCTCGACCTCTACGCGGGCAACTACGTGGACTACTCGATCTCCTCGTTCTTCGCCTCCCTCCGGCCCTACATGGGCAGCCCTGCCGCCACCCTGGCCAGCGACGCCCTCTTTTATCCTCATCCTGACAACTTCAGGGGGGTGAGCGACCGGCTCTATCACAACAATGGAGACGGGACGTTCACGGACGTGACGGAGCGGGCGGGCGCCTTCAACCCCTCCGGGAAGGCGATGGGGCTGGTCTGCGGGGACTATGACGACGACGGGGACGTGGACATCTTCGTGGCCAACGACATGACGCCGGACTTCCTGTATCGAAACAGGGGGGATGGGACTTTCGAGGACGCGGGGCTCCTGTCCGGGGTGGCCTACAGCGGGGAGGGGAACCTGATGTCGAGCATGGGGGCCGATTTCGGGGATTACGACGGGGACGGCCGGATGGACCTCGCGGTGACGCACTTTCAACTCGAGGGCGCGGTCCTCTACCACAACGAGGGGAACGGGCTGTTCTCCGACGTCTCCTCCCTCTCCGGGATCAAGCGGGCCAGCTACCCCTACGTCCACTGGGGGGTCCACTTTCTGGACTATGACAACAACGGCTGGGTCGATCTGCTGATGGTGGACGGCCACGTCCTGGACAACGCCGAGCTGGTCGGCAGCGCCCACGCCCAGCCTCCGCTCCTGTTCCGCAACGGGGAGAACGGGAAGTTCCTGGAGGTGGCGCAGGCGGCGGGCCTGTCCGCGCCGCGCGTGAGCCGGGGGGCCGCGTTCGGGGATTATGACGACGACGGAGACGTGGACGTGTTCATCAACAACAACAACGGGCCGGCGACGCTGCTCATGAATGATGGAGGGAACCAGGGGCACTGGATCAGGGTGAAGCTGGTGGGAGGTAAAAGACCTGAAACGGAGAAGGGGGAAACGGAGAAACGGGGAGAGAGTCTTTTCCCCGGCTCTCCGGTTCCCCGTCTCCCCGGTTCTGGAGGGGGTGCAGGGAGAGGGCTGTTCCCCGGTTCCCCGGCTCTCCGTGTCTCCGGTTCTGCTCTTTCCAACAGGGACGGCATCGGGGCGAGGGTGACGGTCTGGGCCGGGGGGCAGGGGCAGGTGAAGGAGGTGCGGAGCGGGTCGAGTTATCTGTCGCAGAATGACTTCCGGCTCCACTTCGGGCTCGGCCCGGCGACGAAGGCGGACTCGATGGTCGTGCGCTGGCCGGGGGGGACGCTGGACCGGCTGCTCAATGTGGCCGCCGACCGGCAGGTCACCGTGAGCGAGGGGGAGACGAAAAGGTAACGATGAAGGATGAACGATGAACGATGAACGGCCCCCTTCCCTCCCCCCAGGGTGGGCGGGGCTGACCACTGACCACTGACCCCTCATCACTGCCTTTTTTTGCTTGACAAAGCCCCTTTGATAACTTAGATTTACGCGAAATATCCAGCATTTAAAGAGGCCACTGCTTACCCGGAGGACAGGCTGGATACGTGCGTTGATTTTTAATCAGGATTTCAGCGCGTTGATCGGGTAGGCGGCGCGCTGTTTTTATTTGTTGCGAGCGGGCGCATTGATTCACGTTACGTTTCCAGACGGGTCCAGGCGATCTTATCCGGACGGCGTCACCGTCCGGGAGGTGGCGGAGGGTATCGGGCCGGGGCTCCTGAGGGCGGCCCTGGCCGGGAAGGTGGATGGGCGGGTCGTGGACCTGAGCCATCGCCTGGAGTCCAATGCCTCTGTAGAGATCGTCACCTTCCCCAGCCCGGAGGGACACGAGGTCTACTGGCACAGCACGGCCCACGTCATGGCGCAGGCCGTGCAGCGGCTGTTCCCGGAGGCCAAGGTCACCATCGGACCTCCGATTGAGGGGGGGTTCTACTACGACTTCGACGTGCCCCGGCCCTTCACGCCGGAGGAGCTGGGGCAGATCGAGGCCGAGATGCAGAAGATCGCCGCAGAGGACCAGCCTTTTGAACGGGTGGAGGTGAGCCGGGACGAGGCGGCGAAGATCTTCGGGGAACTCCAGGAGCCCTACAAGCTGGAGATCCTGGAGGCCATTCCTCCGGGCGAGACGGTCAGCCTCTACCGGAACGCGGACAGGTGGTGCGATCTTTGCCGCGGGCCACACGTGCCGAGCACGGGCCGGATCAAGGCCGTCAAGCTGTTGAGCACGTCCGGGGCCTACTGGCGGGGGGATGAGCGCAACAAGATGCTCTACCGCATCTACGGCGTGTCGTTCCCGACGAAGAAGGAGTTAGATGAACACCTCCAGAGGTTGGAGGAGGCCAGGCGGCGGGACCACCGGGTCCTGGGCAGGGACCTGGACCTGTTCTCCGTCAACGAGAACCTGGGCGCCGGGCTGATCCTCTGGCACCCGAAGGGGGCGCGCATCCGGGCGGCGATCGAGGACTTCTGGCGGGCGCAGCATCAGAGGCAGGGGTACGATCTCGTCTACACGCCCCACATCGCCAGCGAGAGGCTCTACGAGATCAGCGGGCATCTCCAGACCTATTCGGAGAACATGTATTCCCCGCTGGACATCGAGGGGTTCCTCTACCGGCTGAAGCCGATGAACTGCCCCGGCCACATCCTGATCTACAAGTCGTCGCTCAGGAGCTACCGGGAGTTGCCGCTGCGGTTTGCGGAGCTGGGGACGGTCTACCGCTATGAGCGGTCTGGGACGCTGCAGGGCATGCTGCGGGTGCGGGGGTTCACGCAGGACGACTCGCACATCTTCTGCCGGAGGGACCAGCTGGAGTGGGAGGTCCACGGGGTGCTGGACCTGGTCGAGTTCATGATGACGACGTTCGGCTACAAATTCAAGGCCTATCTGGCCACGCGGCCGGAGAAGTCCCTGGGGTCGGACGAGGGGTGGGAGTGGGCCACCGGCTCTCTCGAAAGCATCCTGAAAAGACGGGAGATGGAATACGAGGTGGAGCCCGGCGGGGGCACGTTCTACGCCCCCAAGATCGACATCAAGCTGTGGGACTCTCTGGGCCGGGAGTGGCAGGGGCCCACGGTGCAGGTGGACCAGGTGCTGCCGGAGCGGTTCGACATCAACTATGTGGGGGAGGACGGCCACGAGCACCGCACGGTGATGGTCCATCGGACTGTCCTGGGCTCCATGGAGCGGTTCATCGGGGGTTTGATCGAGCATTACGGGGGGGCGTTTCCGGTCTGGCTGGCCCCGGTGCAGGCGGCCATCCTGCCGGTGTCGGACCAGTATCTCCCCTACGCGGAGCGCGCCCTGGACCGGCTGGCGTCGAAGGGGTTCCGCGTCACGCTCGACCGGAGGGACGCCAAGCTGGGCTACAAGATTCGGGAGGCAGAGCTTCAGAAGGTCCCCTATATGCTGATCGTCGGGGGCAAGGAGGAGGCCAACGGGGCGGTGGCCGTCCGCCGGCACGGGCAGGGGGACCTGGGGAGCGTCTCGCTCGAAGAGTTCGTGAGCCGGCTGAAGGAAGAGGTGGAGGAGAGACGTTAGCGGGGCGGGGTTACGAAGGGTGGGAAGGAGGCCTGGACAGACACGCATGACGGAGGTGAGCAGCGATTAACAGAGACAGAGGGGGAAGAGACCAGGATTTTACGCGAGTCAATCACCAGATCCGCATTCCCCAGATCCGCCTGATCGATCAGGAGGGCAAGCAGATCGGGGTTGTGGAGACTCGCAAGGCCCTGGAGATGGCAGAGGCCCTCAATCTGGATCTCGTGGAGGTGGCCCCGAACTCCCGGCCACCGGTCTGCCGTATTATGGACTACGGCAAGTACAAGTACGAGCAGAGCAAGAAGGTCCGCAAGCGGAAACCTCACGGCTCCAAGCTCAAAGAGGTCAGGCTGGGGCTGCGGACGGGCGACCATGACTATCAGTTCCTGGTCCGCCACGCAGAGAATTTCCTCCAGGAACACAATAAAGTCAAGGTGATGATCACGTTCCACGGGCGGGAGAACGCCCACCGGGAGTTCGGCGCCGAGATCATGAAGCGGGTTCAGAAGGACCTCGAACAGGTCGGGGTCCCGGAGGGGCCGATCCGGCAGGAGGGACGCAATATGGTCATGCTCATGACTCCGAAATAGGGGCAGGGGCGAGGCATGCCTCGTCCCTACAGGGTCTCTTTTGAAAGGAACGATCTGTGCCCAAAGTCAAGACGCATAGAAACGCGGCCAAACGATTCAAGGTGAAGGGTGGGGGGAGGGTCAAGCGCGAAAAGGCCTTCGCCACGCACCTGATGACCGGCCGTTCCACGAAGCGCAAACGCAACCTGCGGAAGGGGACGGGCGTCAGCCACGCCGACCTGGGCCGCGTGAAGCGGATGCTGACGTTATAAAACCGTGAGACGTGAGACGTGAAACGTGAAACGAAAAGTCGGGTACCGTGGACCGGGTACCGTGAACCGTAAAAACGGATCACGGATCACGAACCACGTTTGACGTTTGACGTTTGACGTTTGATGTATGGAGGTTTTGAATGCCCAGAGCGACGAATAATGTGGCGTCGAGAGAGCGACGGAAGAAGG
>CAYRZX010000279.1:0-9494 GCA_964428665.1 uncultured Gemmatimonas sp. | reverse complement strand
TTGCGCTCCCCCTCCAGAGCAGACCGGGACTGGAGGATCTTCTCGGCCAGGTGCGCAGGGGTGTGAGCGCGGGGCACAGGGGCCGGCGCCGACCCGGACAGCGGCGTGCCGCACCCGTCGCAGAATTTTGCGCCGGGCCGGTTCTCCGCCCCGCAGGACGGACAGCGCGCCGACAGAGGGGCCCCGCATTCATCGCAGAACCTGGCCCCCTCGCGATTCGCGCGCTGGCATTTCGGGCATGTCATGGCGAGTCGTCCCTTAATGCGTTTCCAGGCGGAGCCTGGGAACGAGTAGCAACTTGCGCAACTGGAAGTTCGCAGACCCCTTTCTTCGACCTATGCGCGTACACCTTCAATCAAACTGCGCCGAGACTGAGTCGAAACCACTCTCGTCAGCTTGAAACCTGCCGCCGCGAAGAGGGCGGCATACTCAGCTTCGCTACGTTCCCGACTGCTGTTTAGCACCATCATAGCCAAATCTGACCAGATCACATCGGGAGCCTGATCCACCCGGGTCGGCATGAGACTCTCGACGAGCAGCAGCGTGCCTGGCCTCTTCAAAGCATTGTGACAATTCCTGAGTATAACGAGACTCCTCCTATTGGCGCTCAGCCGCAAGGCTCTCGGTGCAGGGTCTTGTCAGGTGCGAGGGTGAGAGCGCTGCGCGACCTCCTCACCACCCCCAGGGCGCTGCTCCCTCCTATACCGTCGGCTTGATGTTCTGGTTGTGGCGGAACAGGTTTGCCGGATCGTACTTCTGCTTCAGCTCCGCCAGCCGGCGGTAGTTGGCTCCGTAGGCCGCCAGCACCTGGTCGGTCCCGTCCTCCTTTTCTGTCCCGATATGGTTCACGTAGGTCCCCCCCGTCCCGTAGGGTTTCAAGGCCTGCCAGACTTGCCGCGTCCAGCCGACGTTCCGCTCCGATTCCGCGGGGTCCAGCCATTCGGCGATGAGGATCAGGTTGGAGATGGCGTCGCGGTGGGCGTAGGCGGTCTTCCCCCGTCGCATGGCGCCGCCGCTCTGCTGGAAGAACAGGGCCGAGAGCGGCGATGGGACACTGGCGAAGTGGTCCACGAGAATCTCGATGACATCGTCGCCGATCTCCCGGAAGAAGTGGTCTTTCTGATAGTACTGGTTCCTTGGGGGAAACGCAGGTTCGAACATGCTCTGAAGCTCCGTATAGGCCATAGGACGGATATGGTCCGCCATGGGGGGGCCGAACCGGCGGACCGGCGCGATCAGCCGCTCCCCCTGTTCGACAGGCCCGTCGAAGCAGACCGCGATGGCCACCATCTTGACGCCGTCGGGCGAGGTCAGAAGGGCCGCGTACGTGGACAGCTCCTCGTGCGTCTTCTCCGAGAAGTCCCGGTAGAACCTCAGGACCTCCTTCGCCCTGTCGAAAGGATGGAACACCGGACCCGCCAGCACCGGCCCGACCGGGTGGACGCGGTACTCGAAAGAGGTCACCACGCCGAAGTTGCCGCCGCCGCCGCGCAGGCCCCAGAAGAGGTCCGGGTGCTCGTCGTCGCTGGCTATCCTTGCCTTGCCGTCGGCGGTCACGACATCGGCGGAGGCCAGGTTGTCGGACGTGAGCCCGTGCTTGTAGCCCAGCCACCCAAGCCCGCCGCCCAGTGTAAGCCCCGCGATGCCCGTGTCGGCGACCGTGCCCCCGGTCGTGGCCAGGCCGAAGGCCTGCGTCTCGCGGTCGAACTCACCCCATCGGACGCCGCCCTCCGCCCGCGCCGTGCGCCGGAGGGGATCCACCCGGATGCCCTTCATCAGGGACAGGTCGATGACCAGCCCGCCGTTGCAGACGCAGGTACCGGAGAAGCTGTGGCCGCCGCCGCGCACCGACACCAGCAGACTGTGGTCTCGCGCGAAGTGGACGGCGTCGATCACGTCGGCCACGCCCGCGGGTCGGCAGACCAGCCCTGGCCGTCGGTCGATGTTCGCATTCCAGACCTGTCGGGCCTCTTCGTAGCCCTCATCGCCCGGAGCGATCACCTGGCCCCGCTGGCTCTTCCTGAGTTCTCCGACGACCGCCTCTGGAAGGACGGTTGCCTGCCCCGTGAGCGTCGTCACTCGCAGATCCGCCATAAGTTTGCCCTCCTTTGGGTTAACCTGAGCTGGGCGCCCGACCTTCTTCAGCCTATACCCGTACTCCTTCGATCAGACTGGCCCCAGCTGTTGCGTCAAACGGCGACCGGCTGTTCCTTAGACACGTCCACAAGAATACTCGTCAGTTCATCGGGCAGATCCAGCATGACGTCGTGGCCACATGGCACAACGATCGTTTTCCAACCCTGCGCCTTTGCCTTCTCGTAGAAAGGCGGAAAGGGAGAACCTTCGCCAAATCCCTCGGCGAGAACGAACGTGACATTTGTGATCTTCCGAGCAGCCCCTGAGAGCCGGATGCGCTGCTCGAACGTGTCTAACGGTTGCATTGTGCACTGCCGATTCACCCATTCGCGATCGGTCGCGTTGACGTTGAAGACCTCCGCTGGAATGGGTGGCACCTTCCAGCCTTCGCCAACGGCCTGCACGGCTTCCAGCATCTGCTTGTATTGGGGTTCCGGAACGTGCTGGGCCAGGTTTTCGCCCGATTCGAGGACAAATGCATCCAAATACACGAGTGCCCGGATACGTTCCGGCACGCGGTCGGCCACGCCGCCGATCACACAGCCTCCGTAGGAGTGGCCACATAGGACCACGTCGGAGAGATCCTCCCAGCGCATCAGATTTTCGACGTCGGAAATGTGGGTGTCCAGATTCACGTGGCGGGACATCAGGTGCGAGCGCTCGCCTACACCCGTCAGCGTGGGTGTGAAAACGTCGTGGCCCTGCATCTGTAGTGCCTTCCGGACACGCTTCCAACACCAGCTGCCGTGCCAAGCACCGTGGACGAGTACGAACGTGGCCATGTCAATCCTCCTTCGAGTCTACCCAATCTGCCGGCGTGGTCTCGATTGGGTCCGCCTAACTTGTGATTATACAGAGTGCCTCTGGATATCCTGTTCGCCCAGGCGATTTTTCTGGGTATTCCATTCGCCACCTCCAGACCGTGAATGCTGACAGAAGGTCGCAAAAAAATAAGCTGCCAGAGAGTCGCCCAAACGACGCTCCGGCAGCTCAGTCCTCAAAGACCTGGGCTGGTCCCTCCCCTACCCATTACCCCCGCCCCCGACTCGTCTTATTGAGAACTCGATTTAACCGATGATAATATAATCTCCGTTTATGCGGGTGTCAATGGAAATCGTAAAAAAGCCCCGGCAGGTCCTCCTGTCCGGGGCCTTCGTGTTTTGAAGACAACTCTCCCGCCTACTCCACGACCTTGAACTTCGCCTCCTTGGAGATGGCGCGTCCGGCGGTCTGGTCCGTGACGGTCACCCGGACGACGTGCTCGCCGGACCGCGTGGGGCCGAGGTCCATCTCGACGTAGTGGGGCTCCCAGTCCTTTGCGCTGGACTGTTCGTAGACGACGCTGGCGGACGGCCCCTGTCCCGACGCGCCGACGAGCCTGCCCAGGCCCGACAGGACCCGCGCGGCGATGGACCTCCCTGCGGTATTCACGGTATATTCCACCCGGTAGTGGGTCTGGCCCGCAGCGTCTCTGGCGAGGTTGTAGACCTCGAAATAGACGAATATCTTATCGCCCGGCCGGATGGCCGCGGTGGGCAGGGGGGTGATGCGGAGGCCGTTCTTGACGAACCTCCCCCCCTCCGGGGCCGGGGTCACGGCGTGGGCGATCTGGATGTCGCTGATCTGGAGGGTATCCCGTCCGTAGGACTCGACGGTGACCTCCTGAGAATAGATGCTGATCCGGTCCGAATCGAGGCCGCGGGCCTGCACCGCGAGCCTGTAGGTCCCTGGGGGGACTTCGAGCCGGGCCTGGTTGAGGAGCATCCCGCCCTTCTGCCACTGCTCGCCGGGGGCGCTGACCGTGCTGGACGAGCGGGCCTGCTTGCCGTCGGAGGCGAGGAGGGCGGCCCGGCACTCCACGTTCAGGTCAGAGCCGAAGGGGACCCCGACCTGATCGAACGGGACGGCGGCGTAGAGTTCAAAGGCGGTGGCGCCCTCCTGTCCCCGGAAGTCGGCCAGGGAGTAGTAGAAGTTGAGGGGCTCCGCGCGGATGATGGGGTCATAGCGTTCCGGGGTGTGGGCCGTCTCGGTCTTCATGATGTTCTCAGGAGAATACTTGAGGAAGACCTGTATCGCGTTCACGAGCTCTCTCCCGAAGGCAGGATTCCGGTAGTCCTCCTTGTCCAGCGTCGGGATCGGGGCATAGTCATATTTTCCAGTCCTCAACTCATCCGTGAAATCGATCTCCACGCCGTTGCCGAGTTTTGTGTAGACCCAGGTCTCCCATTTGACTGCGCTGACGTCGAATCCGGCCAGGACGGGCTTGTAGCGGTGGAACCCAAACGTATAGTCGCCTGAGGTGGTTGGGGCCATGGCGTTGTAGGAGTCGCCGGGCTTGGTCAGGTCGCTCTGAATGGGGTAGATCGGACCGATGAAGGTCCCGGTCTCCTGGAAGTCCCGCCTCCCGGTGATGCCCTCGCTCTTGGGGACGTCACCGTAGAAGATCTGGGCAAGACGATCGCGAAGCTCCTGCACGTTAGGAGGGGGGAGGGTATTGGGACCCCCCCGGCGGGCGCGCCAGTCGGGGTCTCCGTAGCGCACGTAGACCTCCCCGCGGCGGTCGAAGGGGGTGGCCCCCTTCGAGAAGAAGGCGCGGGCGAACCAGACGCGGCGGTAGTGCTCGACCTGGCGGGCGGCTCCGCCCGTGACGAGGGTGGGGTCGCGCTGCATCCAGAACCGCTCCGCAAAGGCCCTGCGTCCGGCAGGGGGGAGGTTGGCGTAGCGCTCCGCCTCCTCTTTGAGGGCCACGAGGCTGAGGTCTTCGTAGTAGACTCTTTCGTCCGGGGAGAGGACCTCAAGGTAACGCCGGAAGAGGCTGAGGGCCTCCTCGGCCTTTCCCCGCTGCAGGTGGGCCGTCGCGATCAGGGGCCACCAGCGGGCGTCAGAGGGGTTCTGCCGGTAGGCCTCCTCCGCCATCTGGAGGGCCTCCCTGGGGCGATCCTCGTCGAGGTGTTTGAGGGCCTCCCGGTATGGCCCTTTCTTCACCTTTTCGTAGGGGATGAAGGGGGGCGCGGCGGTGTCGGCAGGCGTTGCGGCAGGCTGGAGGGCCAGGGCCGGGGCGGCTGTGAGCAGAGACAGGGCGATGAACAGGATCGGAACGCGAGGCACGTTGAAGGGCCTTTCTCATTGTTTATCGTCTCTTGGAATTACCGGGGCCGGTTGCTTCAACCTCTCCCGGATGAGGCGCACGAACTCCTCCAGGGGGACCGTCTCCGGGGGAGCGCCCCCGGAGACGGCGGGCTTGGCCAGCGGAGAGGGGTTCACGCCGGGCTGCACGGCGACTTTGGGGCGGCCTGCGGCGTCCCGGAAGACGGCGTAGATGCCCTGCCCCATCCCTACGGGCCAGGGGTATCCCGCGCTGTCCGGGCCGGTCAGGAAGATGATCATCTCATCATCTTCGCGGAAGACGGGGAAGCCGGGAATGGTCAGGGTCGCTCCGTTTACCGTGCCGCCGGGGAGCCGGAGGGCGACCTCGCGCTGGCCTGCCGCGCCCTTGACGGGGCCGAGGATGCGCAGGGTCGCGGTGGTGTAGATCGTCCTCCGGGCGTCGTCCCACGCGCTTCGGCAACCGACGCATTGAACCTGGTAGATCGCGTTCGCCTTCTCGCAGAGCTGGCCAAAGGTGAAAGGGGCTATGGTCGTGGCGCGGGCCGGGCAAAAAAACAGGAGTACCCCAAGCGCCAGGAACCGCAAAGGGCGCAGAAAAAGTGCAAAGAAAGGCGAAAGGGAGAGCGGGAGAGTGGGAGAGTGGGAGAGAAGTTCTTTCTCCCTTTCCCCCTTTCTCCCTTTCCCCCTTTCGTCTTTTCTCCTTTTCGCTTTGTCTTTACTGTGTGGTGAATGTGGCAAAGTAGACCTCTTTGACGATCTCGTGTTCGTCGTTCAGGAAGAGGTTGATCTGCTTGCGGATCTCCTCCTTGAGCCTGGTCCGCCCCTCCTCGGTGTTCAGCTCCTCCAGGGTCTTGGCGGTGGAGATGCGGATGATCGTGTCCAGGATCTTGGCCTTTCGGGACTCCACCAGGTGGAACGCCTCCTCCGGCTTGGTCCCTTCGACCTGGGCCAGCCCCAGGTTGACCTGGATCTGGACGTAGTGATTTCCTCCGGATCCCGCCGGGTTGATGACGATGGGGTCGAGCTTGTCGAAGATGACGGCGATCTCGTCCGCCGGCTCAAGTTTCTCCTCCTTCTTGTCCTTCTCCTTCTTTTTGGCCGGTTTGAGCTTGTGCCCGGCCCCCTCAGCCGGTTTTTCGACCTGCGCCGCGTGCTCTTCGGGGGGGGGCGCAGTGGGGGCGAAGAACCATTTGACCAGCACGAAGCCGATGGCGATCTGGACGACCAGAATGCCGACGATCAGGGGGAGGTATCTCTTGACCGTGTCGAGGAGGCCCCCTCCTCCTTCAGCGACCTCCGTCGTCTCTGTGACTCCAAGTTCGTCGGCCATGGAAACCTCAAGAGTAGCTATCAGCTATCAGCTATCAGCTATCAGCCAAACCCCTGTTCTTCTGGTTTTGCTGACTGCTGACTGCTGATAGCTGATAGCTGTATTTTTTCGAATTCCTCCCTCGCCAGGGCGAGGGCCTCCTCCCGCGAGCGGACGCGGCCCTCCAGCTGGGCGTCCTCGACTGCCGTGAGCACGCGCCTGAAGGGCGGGCCGGGCCGGTAGCCGAGGGAGATCAGGTCGTGGCCGTCGATCAGGGGCTCGGGGCGGATCTCCTCCGGCCCGAGCCGGTCGAGGGCCTCCTGGCAGAAGGTCCAGTTGCTCAGGTCGCCGTGGCTGGCCAGGCAGTCGAGGCGATGCAGCTTTAGGTGTTCTTCAAAGCCCTTCTGCCGCAGGAACCGCTTCAGGGTGCTGGGGCGCATGTCGCGCACGTGCATAAACTGGAGGTGCTCCCGCACCAGGGCGGCGATCTGGTCCGTCTCGTCAGACGAGAGCCTGAGGCGGGCGCAGACGCCTCTGGACATCTTCTCGCCGACCTTGGGGTGGTTGTTGAAACGGATGCGGTCGGTCACCTCGTAGGTGGGGGGTTTCCCGATGTCGTGGAGGAGGACGCCCATCGCCAGCGTCGGCGTCGGGTCGCGCATCAGGCCGAGCATGATCAGGGTGTGGGTGAGGACGTCCCCCTCCGGGTGGAACGCCTTCGGCTGCGGGACGCCGGTCAGGGCGCAGACCTCCGGGAGGATGCGCCGCATCAGGCCCAGGTCGATCAGCATCCGGACGCCGAGCGGGGCCCCCCCTTCGGTCAGGGTCTTGAGCAGTTCGTCCCGGACGCGCTCCCGGCTGACGGTCACAATCTCATGGTTCAGACGCCGGACCGCGGCCAGGGTTGCGTCTTCGACGGCATAGTGATAGCGCGCGGCGAACCGGACGGCTCGCATCAGGCGGAGGTGGTCCTCGGCAAAGCGCCGCTCAGGGTCGCCGATGGCCCGGATGATGCGCCTCCGCACGTCCTCCTGGCCGCCCACGTAGTCGATGATCCGGCCCTCGACCGGGTCGTAGAACATCCCGTTGAGGGTGAAGTCCCGCCGGAGGGCGTCCTCCCGCTCGTCCGAGTAGATGACCCGGTCGGGGTGTCTCCCGTCGGCGTAGGCCGCGTCCCTCCGGAACCGGGCGACCTCGTAGTCGTGCCCGTCGAGCCGGACCCTGACGACGCCGAACTGCGCCCCCACCTCGCAGGTCTTGGGGAAGAGGCGGGCGACCTCGTCCGGGCCGGCGTCGGTGGCGATGTCGTAGTCGCGGGGCTGGAGGCCCATGACCGTGTCGCGGACGCAGCCTCCGGCGAACAGGGCGCGAAAGCCGCGCTCCCGGAGCGCCCGGACGACCCGGAGCGCTCCGCGCAGGGCAGGGGTGTCTTGCATAAGAGCGTGAAACGTGAAACGTGAAACGTGAAACGTGAAACGCGAAAAGGGCCTTTACGTTTGACGTTTGACGTTTCACGTTTGGCTGTTTTTATTCCGCCGACACCGTCCTCCGCTCGATGGCCGCGCCGAGGGACCGGAGGCGTTCGTCGATGCGCTCGTAGCCCCGGTCGATCTGGCCGATGTTGCTGATGACGCTCTGGCCGCAGGCGCAGAGGCTGGCCAGGATCAGGGCCATGCCGGCGCGGATGTCGGGGCTGGCCACCTCCTCGCCGTGGAGCCTGGAGGGGCGGCCCACGACGACCGCGCGGTGGGGGTCGCAGAGGATGATCCTGGCGCCCATCTCGATCAGGCGGTCCAGCCAGAACATCCTGCTCTCGTACATCTTCTCGAAGAAGAGGACGGTCCCCCTGGACTGGGTGGCCACCACGATGGCGATGCTCATCAGGTCCGCTGGGAAGCCGGGCCAGGGGGCGTCGTAGATCGTGGGGATGGCGTCGCCGACGTCAGGGACGATTTCAAGCTTCTGAAAAGGCGGGACGACGATGTCCTGACCCTGGACCTCCACCTCCACGCCGAGGCGGCGGAAGACCATCAGGGGGAAACGCATGTCCTCCGGCCGGGCGTTCGCGATGCGGATCTGGCTGTTGGTGACGGCGGCGAGGCAGATGAAGCTGCCGACCTCCATGTAGTCCGGGCCGACGGTGTGGGTCCCGCCGCCGAGGGCCTTGACCCCCCGGACGGTCAGGACGTCGGAGCCGATGCCGGAGATGTCCGCGCCGAGGGCGTTCAGGAAGCGGCAGAGCTCCTGGACGTGGGGCTCGGAGGCGGCGTTCTGGATGACGGTCTCCCCGCTGGCCAGGACCGAGGCCATGATGACGTTCTCGGTGGCGGTGACGCTCCGTTCGTCCAGGAAGATGTCGGCCCCCTGAAGGCCCTGGGGGGCGCGCAGGTCGTAGATGTCGTTGACGTGGACGTCTGCGCCCAGGGTCTCAAACGCCTGGAGATGGGTGTCCACGCGGCGGCGTCCGATCTTGTCCCCGCCAGGCCGGGGGACGACGGCGCGCCCGCAGCGGGCGAGGAGGGGGCCGGCGATGGTGATGCTGCCCCGCGCGCGCTGCACCAGGTCGCGGCGGAGCTGCGTGCGCGAGACGTTTCGCGCGCAGACGGTGAGTTCGTGGTCGCCGGTGGGGGTGATCTCCACCCCGAGGTCGGTCAGGAGTTCGACCACAGTTCGCACGTCTCCGATGTCGGGGACGTTGCGGAGGACAATCTTCTGATCGGTGAGCAGGGCTGCGGCCAGGAGGGGCATGGCCGCGTTTTTGTTGCCTGTGGGCGCAACGGTTCCGCTGAGGGGACGCCCTCCCTCTATGATGAACTGCTCCATTGTAGAGATACCTCCCGTCTGGGGAATGGGGGAGAGAGACGGGGTATGTCAGTTCCTATAGGGGATTTTGCTACCGGACACTTTTTTTGCCGTTTTTTAAAGGGGGGGGCTCGTAGTA
>CAYRZX010000278.1:3896-9574 GCA_964428665.1 uncultured Gemmatimonas sp. | reverse complement strand
CCTTCAGCCGGCGCTCCCGCTCCCGGAAGGCCCGCTCGCCGGGGATCAGGACCTCGGTCGCGGGATCGGCCCGGCGCGCCCCCTTCACCCGCCGGACGATCTCCCCTATGCCCCGGTCGAACGCCTCCCGGTCCACGAAGACGGTCGGAGACAGCGCCAGCATCAGCAGCCCGTAGTTCTCCCCCGGCCTCGGGACGGGCGCGGCCCCCACCAGGGCGGACGCCAGGACCTGCACGACCAGGCCCAGGGCGTAGCCCTTGTGCCCCCCGAACGGCAGGGCAGCGCCCCGCAGCGCGGCCTGCGGGTCTGCCGTGAGGCGGCCCTCGGCGTCCAGGGCGCAGCCGTCGGGGATGCGCCGGCCCGTCTTCAGGGCCATCAGGATGTCCCCGTTGGTCACGGCGGCGGTGGAGAGGTCCACCAGGACCTGCCCCCCGGAGAACGGAAAGCCCACGGACAGGGGGTTGGGCCCCAGCACCGGCTCGGTCGCGCCCCAGGGCGCCACGCGGGGACTGGCGTCGCAGGCCATCAGGCAGATGAGGCCCGTGTTCACCACGAGCGAGACGTAGTAGCCCACCATGCCGCAGTGGTCGGTGTTGAACGCCCCGACCAGCCCGATCCCCCCGTGCCGGGCCTTTTCGGCGGCCGTCCGGGCGCAGCGGTGGGCGACCAGGTAGCCCAGGTTTCCCTTCCCGTCCACCAGCGTGCAGACCCCCCCTCGCCGGGCGACCCGCATGGGCGTCCGGCCCTTAGACGCAAGACGCTCGGCGATGCCCGGCAGCCGGATCACCCCGTGCGCGGGCCGGCCCCGCAGCTCCGCCTCCATCACCGCGTCGGCCACGATGCGGGCGTCATCGTCGTTCAGGCCGTGCCGTTTGAGGATGGCCTGAGCAAGTTTGCGGAGGTCTTCGACGGACATTTTCATACCGCAAAAATACGCTCCCTCACGTCAAAGTGTAAAAAAAAGTGCCCTCACGCCACAGTGTGGCAAAAAAACAGGCCCTCCTTGAACGCCCGAAGAGAGCTTCTATTATTTAATAAATAATCATTTGTTTGCATAGCATAGCCTCCTGACAGGCGGGTATGGAAATTGCCTCTGTTGTCTCCCGGGGGGCCTGTCCCCACGACGACCAGGCATTCCGCCCTCACCTCAGGAGGTCCCGACATGAAACGGAGCATCCCCTTCTTCTTGCTCATCACAGCCCTGCTGTGGACGGCGATCTGCCATCCGGGGCAGGGGTTTGCCAGCGAGGTTAGAGAGCCTGTGTTGCTCAAAGACCCTCTCCTGGCCGGCTATCTCTCCATCACCGCACCGGGGCTGGGCCAGGCCTACGCCGGGAACAAAGGGCGCGGGGCGCTCTTCTTCCTGGGCGTAGCCGGGACCTTTGTCACGGCGGCTGCCCTGTCTCACCCGGCGCAGCTGAGGCTGTCCGACTACGACAGGGCGGAATATGGGGGAAACGCCGACGGCGCGATCAGCGTGGCCGAGGCGAGGAACTGGGAGACGAAAAAATACAGGGACAGGGCCTTCGACCGGCTCAGCCCCGGCAGAAAGACGGGCGTGATCCTCGGCGCCACGACCGGCCTCGGCCTCTACGTCTGGAACATCCTCGACGCCCGCAGCCTGGCCAGGGCGCACAACCGGGAGGCCCTCGAACGGAAGGTCTCCCTCGGCCTGCAGCTCGACCCGTCCTCGCCGCAACTCGCCCTGCAGGTCCGTTTCTAATGAGTTTTGACGATCAAAACCGGCAATGACCACCTTGGAGTGCGGGAGCCATGCTCCCGCTTTCTTCCGGCAAAGCCATGCTTTGCCGGACACTCGCCGGAAGCACGGCTTCCGGCGGGGAAGGCGCAAGCATGGCTTGCGCACTCCAAGCGATTACCGATCTTGTTTGTCAAAATTCATAAGAGACAGGGGCGGCTTCTCAACCGTCCCTGCCTTTTTCGTCCGGCGCGCCAACCTTTTTCCCAATCCTGAGTCTAACTGTAACAGAGGGCGGGCCAGGTGGGCTCGTGACCCTTGACCTGTTTTACAAGGAGGTCCGCGATGAAAAGGGGAATGGCATTGGTGACCATCGCGATCCTCGCCTGCGCCTGGAGCGCGGGCGCGGGGGAGCGGAAGGAACCCGACCTCTTCACCTCGTTAGCGAAACAGCTCTCCCGGAATGAGCCGAAAGGGTCGGGCCTTTCTGCCTCCACGGCGAAGGCCATCGTTCAGAGCGAGCCGGTTGTCAAGACCGACCTAAACGCAGCCCCGGACGTGTGGACCGCCTTTCGTGCCCTGGACTTTTTACTCCTTCCCAGGGGTCAGACCTGGCGCCTGCCCCCGGAGCTGGGCATCGCCGTTCACGCCGGAAGGGCCAGGACCGACAGCGTCCGCATCACGGTGGACCTCCCCTGGTACGGGCCGGTCTATCCGACGGGGACATCTCGCCTCTATCCGGCGGAGTCCTGCCTGAGGAACATCGAGGCGGGGCTGCTCCGCCGGAGCCGGGAGGTCACCACGAACATCTTCAACCGGGACCGGGGGATCAGGAACACGATGAACGCCCTGGCGATGTACTTTTCGGTCATGGACGGCGGCGGGTTCGGGTTCCGTCTCCTCTACGACCGCCGTCTCAAACCGACCCTCGGCCTGAACGTCAGCGGCGAGTTCACGACCTACAGCGGCTACCGCCTGAGCAACCTCCAGGCCGTCCTCCCCGACTTCACGACCCGCGTCTCCGTCATCGGCCTCTTCACCGGCCTCCAGCAGCGGTTCCGGGACAAGGGCCGCATCGTTCCCCGTCTCGGCTTCGGGGCCGGGCCGATCCTCCGGGTGGACCATCAGACCCCCCCCTTCTACGACTACTACGGGTATTATGGGCCTTATGGCGGGGTAGGCAGCGGATACGGGGGGAACTATTACAACATCGGCCTCCCGCTCTATGGCGGCCTCGACTTTCCCAAAATGTCCCTCTCCGCCGGGGGCTACGCCGACGCCGGCCTCGACATCGTGGTGGATAAGGACCGCCTCTACGCCGTCAGCCTGGACGCCCGCTACAACCTGATCCGCTTCTTCGACGCCCTCGGCAGCCCCGGAGACTTCGGGGGGCCTGCGCTCTACATCGGGTTTGGCCGGAGGTTCTGAGCGGGGCAATCCCTCGATACGCCCCTTCGGGGCTACTCGGGATGGACGGCTAATCCGTATGTCCCGAGTAGCAGCCAGAGGCTGCGTATCGAGGGACAAACGTGGTCCTCACCCACCCCCATACCCCCTCCCTCCCCAGCATTGGGAGAGGGAGGGGGTGACAAGGGCCTTATCCAAAGGTTTGGGGGAGGGTGAGGGCTTTTTATTCTGGATTCTGGATTCTGGATTCTGGACTCTCACGCAACGATCTCCACCCTGAGACACAGCCTCCCCGGCGGGTCGAGCGCCTCCAGCTCCCGCAGCTCCGCCTCCGTCACCGGCCCGGTCACGATCAGGGGCTTCTCTCGCAGGACCCTCCTGAAAATCGGCATGACCTCCGACGCCAGCGGTCCCCCCGGATAGTCGATCGAGACCTGGATCGCCCTCAGCGCCTCCACCCGGAGCAGGTCGTCCACGATGTGCAGACACCCGGAGTGGAGGTGGATGAGCGGACAATCGAACGCCTCGATCACCCGGCGGTCGTGGGGCAGGACGCGCTCCCGGTAGACCCCCGGCGAGAGCAGCGTGGCGTTGTCCACCTGCGTCCTGACGACGCTCCCCGGCGCCCAGATGCCGTAGCCCGAAATATACCCCCCCTCGAAGGGGGGCGTGTGGTCGAGACGCCGCCTCGCCGCCTCGATGAAGACCTCCGCGCAGACCTCCAGGAAGGCGTCGGCCCACTCCGGGGACTCCACAAACGCGACGCACATCCGCTCGTGCCCCAGGGCGGACGCCATCATGTCCACCGGCCCGCGAAAGAGGGGCTGCCCCACCGGATGCCGCCCCCCGGCGCGCGCGACCAGAAAGTCCACGAACGCATCCAGCTTTTTCAGCCACCGCTCGTCGGCGGTTAGCCGCCCCAGATCGGTCCCCTCCTCGAAAAACGGCTCCGCCCAGGGCCCCCCGGTCACCACCCTCACCGGGCACCCTAAAATCGCCTCGGTCCAGCAGAGGCCGGGCGGCGCCGACCCTGCCATGAAGTCCCCGCTGATCACGGACCCCGCCCCCCCGTTCTCCCCGTAAAACCGGCGGGGGTCGATCAGGTCCGGGGTGATGTACTGCCCCTCCCTCGCCCGCCCCCCGTCCGTTAGCGGGATGCCCCCCTGCTCCCGCAGCGGCGCGTGGGCCGTCACCTGTCTCAGCGCCCTCTCTCCTTCCCCCCTCCAGAATGCCTCGTGTCGTTTCAGCAATCCTTTCAGGTCATCTCTCATGTCCCAACCCCTCCTCTCCCTTGGTCAAAAGGCAAACGAAAAGGCAGAATCCAGAATCCAGGAGCCAGGATCCAGAAGAAAACCAAATGCCCTTGCTTTTATTCTGGATTCTGAATTCTGAATTCTGAATTCTCGTTTTTCACGTCTCACCTCTTCCTCATCAGCATCACGCTCACCAGAAACGTCACCCCCATCAGTCCTGCCGCCGTGAAATAGGGGGACGCCGGCCCGAACTGCTCAAACGCGAATCCCCCCCACGCCGGCCCCAGGATGCGCGCCAGGCTCGCCATCGACTGCGAGACCCCCAGGATACCCCCCTGCTCGTCCGCCCCGGCGGACCGGGAGATCAGGCTCGACAGGCTCGGCGTGTTCATCCCCGCCCCGAACGCCAGCAGCGCCAGCGCCCCCATCAGCCCCCCCAATCCCGGCGCGAGCGGCACGACCCCCAGCCCGGCGGCCAGCATGAGCGTCCCGGCGGCCACGAGCCACCGCTCCCCGAAGCGCCTCGCCAGCCTCCCGACCAGCCCCCCCTGCATCAGGGACATCAGGACGCCCATGTAAGCGAACAGGTACCCGGTCTCCCGCGCCGTGTAGCCGAAACGGGCCGCCCTCTCCACGAACAGCGCGAACGTCGCCTCCAGGTTGGCGAACGCGAACACCGAGCAGAAGAAGATCAGCAGCAGCAACCCCATCCCCGGATGGACCAGCGCCGCCCAGAGCCGGCCCAGATCGAACCCTCCCCGCGCCGCGCCCCCCGGAAGGCCGACCCGTTGTCGCAGGCTCTCCGGCAGGCGGAACAGCGCCAGCGCCAGCGCCAGGAGAGACAGCCCCGCCGCGAAGAAGGCCGGGACCGCGTAGCCGTAGCGACTCAGCGCCCCGCCCACCGCCGGGCCGAAGATGAACCCCAGCCCGAACGCCGCCCCGATCATCCCCATCCCCTTCGCCCGCGTCTCCGGCGTCGTCACGTCCGCGATGTAGGCCTGCGCCGTGGAGATGTTCGCCGCGCAGACCCCCGCCAGGAGGCGCGTCGCGAACAGCGCCGCGAGCGACCCCGCCAGGCCGAACAGCAGGTAGGAGAGCGCCGAGCCCGCCAGGCTCAGGACAAGGATCGGCCTCCGCCCGACCCGGTCCGACAGCCGGCCCCAGACCGGCGCAAACAGGAACTGCATCAGCGAGTAGGAGCTCGACAGGAGCGTGACCGTCAGCGGCCCGGCCCCGAAACTCTCCGCGTAGTAAGGCAACAGCGGCAGGACAATCCCGAAACCCAGCAGGTCGATGAAAACCGTCAGAAACAGGACGAC
>CAYRZX010000278.1:2356-3796 GCA_964428665.1 uncultured Gemmatimonas sp. | reverse complement strand
TCTGAAGCGCCCGCCACCGGTCGTACATGGGCCGCATGGCCTCCGGCAGGAACCCCCGCACGTTCTCCGCCAGCATCCACTTCAGCCTCGGGTCCGTCTCCTGAGAGGCGTCGCCTTCCCGATGCTTCGACCAGCTCCCCACCACGGTCATGCGCTCCACGTCTTTTTTCATGACCCCCCGGTGGATCGTGTTCCCGCTCCAGAAGCAGGTCTGCCCGGCCTTCACCCGGACGACCTTCTGTCTCGGGATGTCCGCGTGCCGCGTGTTGAGCAGGCACTCCCGCTCGTAGGGCGTCCGGTAGCGCCGGTTGCTGCCGGGGACGAGCTGCAGGCAGGCGTCGTCCACCAGCGCCAGGTGCCATTTGATGCTCCCCACGGGCTTGTTCAGGACGGCCAGCTCCACCTCCTCCGTGCCGTCGCGCGCCTCCTTGCCGAAGTCCCGGTGCCATCCGAAGCCGTAGTCCGCGTCGTGCGGGTTGGTGAAGATCAGCACCCCGCCCAGGCGCAGCTCCTTGCCCAGAAAGGGCTCCACGTAGTCCATGATGCGCTTCGACATCAGGTACTCCATAAAGATCGGCTCCTCGAACTCCGGCGCGAACAGCCCCCGGATCGCCCAGGGCTCCCCCGGCTTGGCCCAGTGAGTGAACAGGTCCACCGCGCCCGAGCGGACCTTCTCCTTCACGCGCCTCGAAGCGGCCAGCAGGGGCTTTAGCGTGCCCGGCTCGACGGCGTCGTCCACGATGAAATACCCTTCTGTATGATACTGCTCCATCAGTTCAGGAGTCAGCATGGCTCAGATCCTCCGTATGTGGGGAATGACTTGTGATCCAGATCACAAATTTGTGATCAAATCCTACTTTCTGTTTGTCTGTCGGGAACTTTGTGCCGATAATATAGGTATAAAGGAGAGAGGAGGGCAACTCTTTTAACGGGAGAGACCATGTTACCCAAGTACGATCCCCGCATGGGCCCTGCCGACGAGGAGGACCTGTATCACTATCTTCGAGTCACGGCCCAGGAGTGGCAGTTCTTCACCTATGCCGATGCCCTGGGCCTGCCGGAGGCCAGCAAATGCACCCTGGCCGGCGCGGCCCTGGCCCGCGACTCCGCCGTGGACCACTGGAACCGCTGGATGTATAAACAGAGAGGCCGCGAATGGTTCCTGGTCCATCAGCGGCACGTCCTGGAGGAGGACTACCGGAACGAAAGGCGCGGCATCTTCCTGACGGCGGGGTCCAGCGTCCTGGTGGTCCACCGGTGCGAATCCGTCCTGGCCACGGTCAGCCGGCGCGAGCGCAGGGCCTTTGCGCCCGACGGCGCGCCGATGGCCCTGGGAGAGGAGGAGCAGGTAGACCTCCACTGCATCCTCTCCCCCCCTCGCGACGACACCCTGAAGGTCCTGCCGATCCACGTGGTCCCGAACGTCAGCGTGTTCAATCA
>CAYRZX010000278.1:0-2256 GCA_964428665.1 uncultured Gemmatimonas sp. | reverse complement strand
CCCCCTCTGCGGGCGGACTCGTGGGCGAGGATGCCCGGCAGGGCGTAGCGGGCCGCGTCCCACACGTGGTTCGGGGGGGTCTTCTCCTCCGCGCACGCCCTCACGAAATCGTCCACCAGAAACTGGTGCGACCCGTTGTGCCCGTTCGGCAGGCCGACGAACTCCCCCGGCAGCCGATCCACCGGGTGCAGCGGGGAGACGCCCCGGTGCGTCCCGTCCTCTGCCGTGACCAGGTCCATCCCCTCCGCCCGCTCCCCCGCCCGCCTCGCGGGCATCCCCCTGCACTCCAGCAGCTCGTCCAGGCGGACGCGGCCCTGCCTCTCCTTCGTGACCCAGACCGCGCCCGCCGCGTTCTGCTCAAAACTCCCCTCCGTCCCGAACAGGGACATCCGCACCGCGCCCGGGTGCCCGACCCGGCGGAACTCGTTGATGCGGCAGACGCTCCCGTCCGACATCCGGAACAGCGCCGACTCGTTGCTGAAGACGTTCCCCCACCGGTTGGCCTCCGGCCGGTAGATGCCGTCCTCCGCCCGGTCCACGACCCCCTGGCACGACACGTGGGTCATGCGCGCGCCCGTGATCGAGATCATCAGACTCGTGGAGTGCGTGGGATAGTACATGGGCGGTATGCCCGCCGTCTCCAGCCAGCGCTCCCCCCCGCGCCATCGGGCGACCTCGTAAAGCCCGTGGTCCCAGTCGTGATAGTACTCCGCCTCCCCGTACACCACCTGCCCGAACGCCCCCTTCGCGTGCTGCGCCCGGCAGTAGAGCGCCGCCGGGTAGTAATAACTCGTCTCCCCCAGCATGTAGACCCTGCCCGTCTCCTCCACCGCCTTCGCCAGATCGGCGACCTCCTCCACGCTGATCCCCGTCGGCACGGCGGAGTAGACGTGCTTGCCCGCCCGCAGGGCCTGGATCGCCTGCGGCGCGTGCAGCCAGTTCTGCGTGATCAGGACGACCGCGTCCACGTCCTCCCCGCACAGGTCGTCCAGCGAGGGGCACGTCCTGGGGATGCCGTGCCTCTCCGCGTTCTGCCTCAGCTTCTCCGCGTCCAGGTCGCACAGCCTCACCTCCTCCACCAGCGGGTGCGCCCTGAACAGCGGGATGAAACCCTGCGAGAACGCCCCCACGCCCACGATGCCCACGCTCAGCCCCATGTCTATTTCCCCTCCGCCTTCTTGAACGCCTCGTACATCTTCAGGACCTTCGCGTTGGGCGGGTAGCACTCCTCGATGGACAGCTTCTTCTCCTTCAGGACCCTCCGCAGGAAATTCTCCTTGTGGTCCTGCGCCGCCCCGGCCTCTGCGGCCTCCTTCGCCAGGCGCGCCGGGATGACCAGCACCCCCTCGTTGTCCCCCATCAGGATGTCCCCCGGCAGCACCGCCACGCCCGCGATTCGCGCCGGAACATTGTAGTCCCACCCCACGATCGCCCGCCCGCTCCCCGCCGCGTGCGCCCCCCGGATGTAGAGCGCGAAGTCCATCGTGGCCACGACGGACAGGTCCCGCACGGCCCCGTCGCACACGATGCCCGCGCCCCCCCGCACCTCCAGCCGCGTGGCGATCACATCGCCCAGAAAACCCGCCCCCGTCTCCCCGCCCGAGTCCACCACCAGGACGTCCCCCGGCTCCATCGCCTCAATCGCGTACTTGTTCGGCGCGGTCCCGAACTTTTTGCGCGACATCTCCTGCAGGTCCGGGCGGACCGGGAGGTAGCGCAGCGTCACCGCCCGCCCCACCATTTTTCGCTCCGGGTGGACGCAGGTCAGCCCGTTGATGAAGTTCGACCCGTAGCCGTGCCGCGAGCAGACGCCCCAGGCGCTCTCGATGCTCACGTCCGTCAGACGCCTGATCACCTCCCGCTCGGCGCGGGATATCCTCTTCAGCTTTTCCATGAGGGCTCCTTATAGAAATTGATGGTCATTCTGAGCCAAAGGCGAAGAATCTCTAAAGCGAGATTCTTCGGGCGCGGAGTTTACCCTGAGCGAAACAAGATTCTTCGCTACGCTCAGAATGACCCGGCGAAGGGCGCCCTCAGAATGACAACCCGTAAAAACCTCCTTGATAGAACGCTGTCTGTGTTGTCCATCACGAGAATACAAAAAAAAGCCCCTCCCTGTCAACCCCTTCTTGCCCCGACGCAAATTGCTCTCGAACAACGAGTTGCCGTTTTTCTTTCAAATTCAAAAAAACGAATGGCCGGGGGGCGTCAAAAAATTAGCCCTTGACAATTTTATGTGAAGCAGTATATTAATGA
>CAYRZX010000277.1:2909-9676 GCA_964428665.1 uncultured Gemmatimonas sp. | reverse complement strand
CGGATTGCCACTTTTCTTGCTCGTCCAAGAAAAGTGGCACAAAAGAAGGACGCTCCTCAAGCGCCGGAGGGGCTTGGCGCGACGCAAGGGCATTGCTCCAGCAGACGGATCATTTAGAGGTTTCCATTGCGGCCTAACGCCTCTTCTGAACCCCGGTGGTTAGCCCTTCTGCGTCGCGCCCCTGTACAATGGGTTGTCGTTTCTTTAAAAATATACTTGAAGGGTTTTTATTACAAGCGAAATGAGGGACTCCATGAAGAATCTTGCGGGATGGGTCGGGCTTCTGACCGGCCTCACGGTCGCCGCAGGTCTCGCCCTGGCCCTCGTGAAGGCCCACGCGGCTGAGGTCTTGTTGTTCCACGAGCCTTTTGAGGACACGGACTGGGAATCCCGGGGGTGGTACGACGGCCCCCGGATGGAGGTCACGGACGCCGAGCATATCCCCGGAGGCGGGCACGCCTGCGTGTGGCACTGGCAAAAGGCGGGGGATGTCACACCTGCGGGAAGGGGCGCCAGGGTCAAGCTTCCGCCCGTGACCAGCGTGACCCTGAGTTTTCACATCAAGCACAGCGCCAACTGGGGGTGGACGGGCGTGAACTGGCACCCCCACGAGTTTCTGTTTGTCACCACCGAGGACCCGGACCACGTCGGCCCCGCGTACACGCACCTCACCTTCTACGTGGAGGTCGTCAACGGGGTCCCCCGGGTCGGCATCCAGGATGGGAAAAACATTGACAACGGCCGGATCGGACAGGACCTGGTGGGGGTGACGGAGAGGCGGGCCGTGGCCGGGGGCAACGGGGACAGCGACGGGCACGGGGAGGGGCACTACTACCGGAACGGGAAGGTCCACTGGAACGGCAAAATCTGGGAGCCGAAACAGCGGAGGGTCGGGAGGAGATCCAAATACTCAAGGGAGGCGTTAGATGGGTTTGGACGCGGTGACGGAGCGGAGGCGGGCGGCGCTGCCGGAGAAGGAGAATGCGCTGAGCCGGCGCTACCTGAAGGTGCTGGAGAAGTGGATTCCGGTGGGGGTGGAGTACTTCAACGACTGGCCGGACCGGCCCAACTGCGGGCACTTTCTGGGGGGGTGCCACTGGTACGGGATCGAGACGCGGGCGGGGGCGCTGGCGTTTGCGCTGGCGGCGAGTTCGCCGGAGTATGACGAAAAGGTCGGGGGGGTCTCCAGGGGGGCGCTGCGGGAGATGGCGCTGAAGGGCCTCCGGTACCTCTGCTTCACGCACGACACGGGGCCTCCGGACTGCGTCCGGCCCGCGAAGGGGCTGGGGCGTCCGGAGAACTGCGGGACGAAGTGGGGGGAGCGGGGGCTGGGGTTCTTCCGGGAGAGCCAGTGCGGGCTGACGGTCTGGGGCATGGCCATTACGGCGCTCCTGCTGGGGGACCTGGTGGACGACGAGACGCGGGGGATGCTGGCGGCGGTGCACGAGGACTACGCGGGGCGGTTCGGGGAGATGGCGCCGAAGGACGGGGTCTACACGGACACGCAGATGGAGGAGAACGGCTGGACGTCGTGCGGGCTGGCCTCCGCGGAGCTGTTCCTGGCGCGGCACCCGATGGCCGGGCAGTGGGCAAAGACGGCCCGGAGATGGATGTTCTCGACGGCCACGACGCCTCAGGACACGAAGGATCGCACCCCATTTGCGGACGGCGCGACGGTGGCGCAGTTGACGGGGAAGACGTTCACGGCGCTGCCGGACTACATGGCGGAGAACCACGGGATGGTGCATCCGGGCTACACGGCCTCCGGGGTGGGTTTCGCGGGATCTCTGGCGGCCATTTACGGGGTCTTCGGGGCCGAGCTGCCGAAACACGCGATCTTCAACCGGCAGCGGGTCTACGATCAGCTGAAGCTGACCTCCGACCTGATGGGGTGCATGCACCCGATGCAGGGGATGGACTGGCCCTACCTCTGGCCGGACCCGGGGACGGAGACGCACGCGTCGGCGGCCCTGCTGCTGAAGGACGCGGACGGGGCGTTCTTCGAGCGGTGTGCGCTGCGGACGCTGGAGGGGCGGCAGGAGGGCAACGGCGGGCGGATGTACGACCGGGACATGGCCGAGAAGGTGCACGACATCCAGGACCCGCTGATCATCCGGGAGTGCGCGATTGAAGGGCCGACGACCACCTACTTGCTCCACAGGCTCTACGGGGCGGGACCGGCCCCCACGCCGGAGAAGGAGCTTCAGAAGAGGCTGTGCGGGGTGAGGGTCTACCCGCACTCCGGGTTTGTGTTCCACCGGCACCGGAAGGGGCAGGCCTCGTTCGCGTGGCGGAACTGCGTCATGGCGCTGCCCCTGAACTCGGACGGGATCTACACGGTTGCCCCGGCCTCCAACTCGTTCCTGGGGGTCGTGAAGGTGAAGGGGCGGGCCGACAGGCAGGACCTGGTCTCGATCCGTGCCGACGAGCAGGGGGAGGGATTTGCGGCGGCGCTGGTGATGGACCGGGCGCAGGGGGCGGTCCGGCAGGAGGTCTTATTCGCCGGGCTGCCGAACGGGACCTCCCTGTCGTGGGAGCGGCTGACCGCACGGGAGGCGATCACGGTGGAGCGCGTGGATCAGGGCTTTTTGAGGATCATCAACGAGGACTTCAAGGGCATCGAGGGGAACTGCAACGGGTTTCGGACGGTGTACACGGCGGAGGGGGCGGAGGTGTTTCAGGGGTTTGTGAGCACGGACCCGGAAGGCGACGAGGTGCGGACCTACGAACACCTTGCGTGGGTGAACGTGGACGACCGCGTCGGGATCGTCTTCCGGGGTTCGGGGAGGACGGTCTATCACAACCGGCACTACTTCAAGCCGTGGTGGGCCGTGGCGGACGATCTGACGCTCAGCCGGGCCGACCGGGCATTCCGGGCGAAGGCCGGGGAGGGGGTAGGGGAGCTGGTCGCGCTGGTCGCGCCGGACCAGTCTCACGCCCGGACGGCGAAGCAGGGTTTGACCCTTCTGACCACACGCCGGCGCGCGGCGGGGATGATCGCGGACGGCCATCTCACGGCGGCGAGCTTTGAGGAGAAGGCCGGGGAGGTCGCCTTTTCCGCGAGGCGGGCGGATCTGACGGAGGTCCCGATCTTTGAGGGGAGCGTCTCCACGTCCGCCAGGTCGGTGACCTATTCGCTCCGGCTGGAGGCCGGGGAGGCGAGGCTGCGGAGGGCGCTGCTGACGCTGGTGACGGACGGGGAGTTAGAGGTGACGGGGTCGGCGACGGGCCAGGTCCTGGCGCAGAACGTGGGGCGGGGGCCGGCGATGGTGAGGACGAGCCGGTCGAGGCGGGCGGTCCGGGTGAGGCCGGGGGCGGTGGTGGTGTTGTAGGCCCCCCACCTACCCCCACAGGTGGGGGAGGGAGGGGGTTTTCAAGGGCTTTGCCGCTAAGTTGGGGGAGGGCGGGGGGCAAAAGTCGCTTGACTTTTCAGGCAACAAGCGTTACCTTAGGAAACACTTTGTCCGCCGACGGTTACCTTTAACCTCCAAAGACGGTTACGTCACGTTTGAGCGCAGAGGGCCTCATGAAAAAGGCGCTGATCACAGGCATCACGGGGCAGGACGGGTCTTATCTCGTGGAGTTCCTCTTAGAGAAGGGCTACGAGGTCCACGGGATCATCCGGCGGGCGAGCACGTTCAACACGTCCCGGATCGACCACCTCTACCAGGACCCCCACATCCACGGGGTGCATCTGTTCCTGCACTACGGGGACATCAGTGACTCCACCAATCTGATCAGGCTGCTTTACCGTCTGCAGCCGGACGAGATCTACCATCTGGCCGCGCAGAGCCACGTGCGGGTGAGCTTCGACATCCCCGAATACACGGCGGACACGACGGCGATGGGCACGGTGCGCATTTTAGAGGCGATCCGGGAGACGGGGATCGCCACGCGGTTTTATCAGGCCAGCAGCAGCGAGATGTTCGGGAAGGTGCAGGAGGTGCCCCAGCGGGAGACCACGCCATTCTATCCACGCAGTCCCTACGCGTGCGCGAAGGCCTACGCGCACTGGGTCACGGTGAACTATCGGGAGAGCTACAATCTGTTTGCGTGCAGCGGCATCCTGTTCAACCACGAGTCTCCCCGCCGGGGGGAGACGTTCTCGACGCGGAAGATCACGCGGGGCGTGGCGCACATTCAGGCCGGGCTGCAGAAAAAGCTCTATATGGGCAACCTGGATGCCCGGCGGGACTGGGGATACGCGCCGGAGTACGTGGAGGCGATGTGGCGGATGCTGCAGCAGGAGCGGGCGGACGACTACGTGATTGCCACCGGGGAGACGCACTCCGTGCGGGAGTTTCTGGAGGAGGCGTTCGGGTATGTGGGGCTGGACTGGCGGGAGTTTGTGGAGATCGATCCCAAATACTATCGACCCGCAGAGGTGGACCTGCTGGTGGGGGACGCGAGCAAGGCGAGGCGCGTCCTGGGGTGGGAGCCGAAGGTGAGGTTCAAGGATCTCGTGCGGCTGATGGTGGACGCGGACTCGGAGGCAGTGAGAGGGGCGCATCGAACGCACGGCTGACCTTTGACAGGAGCGAGGATGACGCATCTCGAAATGCGGCGTCTCCTGGGCCGGGACGAGGTGGACATCGACCTGGAGGAGGTGGCCGCGTATCTGACGGGGAAGAGGGTGCTGGTGACCGGCGCCGGGGGGTCCATCGGGTCCGAGCTGTGCCGGCAGATCGCCGCCCTGCGCCCGAGGGCCCTGGCGCTGGTGGGTCGGGGCGAGAACAGCGTCTATGAGATCGCGATGGAGCTGCGGACCCGGTTCCCCAAGCTGGAGGCCCCTCCGATCGTGGCCGACATCCGGGACCCGGACCGCGTCCGCAGCGTGTTCGAGGAGGAGCGGCCGGAGGTGGTGTTCCACACGGCCGCGCACAAGCACGTGGACCTCATGGAGGCGATACCGGAGGAGGCGGTCCAGAACAATGTCTTCGGGACGCAGCACGTGGTCGAGGCCTCGGCGGGGGTCGGGGTCGAGCGGTTCGTGATGATTTCGACGGACAAGGCGGTCAACCCGGTCTGCGTCTACGGCGCGGCCAAGCGGGTGGCCGAGCACCTGGTCGCGTGGCAGGCCGAGCGGTCGGACACGGCCTTTCGGACCGTCCGCTTCGGGAACGTGCTGGGCTCCCGCGGGAGCATCGTCCCGCTCTTCCGGAAGCAGATCGAGCTGGGCGGGCCGGTGACGGTGACCCACCCGGAGGCCCGGCGTTACTTCATGACCCTCCCGGAGGCGGTCCGGCTGGTGCTGCAGAGCGGGGCGTACGGGCGTTCAGGGGAGATCTTTGTGCTGGACATGGGGGAGCCGGTGCGCATCCTGGACCTGGCGACGGACATGATC
Source organism: uncultured Gemmatimonas sp. (assembly GCA_964428665.1). Lineage (GTDB taxonomy): Bacteria > Latescibacterota > UBA2968 > SICM01 > SICM01 > SICM01. The sequence continues at coordinate 4,332 of CAYRZX010000277.1, read as the reverse complement.
CGGCTGGCCGGCCTGGAGCCGGGGGTCGATATCCAGATCGAGTTCATCGGCCTGCGTCCGGGGGACAAGCTGTCGGAGGAGCTGCTGACGCACGGGGCGGGGGTCCGGGCCACGCGGCACAAGAAGATCTTTGCGACGACGCCGGACCGCGTGGACGGGAAGAGGCTGGCGAAGGACCTGGGGGCATTAAAGGCGCTGTGTCAGGGGCCGGACCGGGCCGGGCTGGTGCGCAAGCTGAAGGAGATGGCGCCGGGCTATCAGCCGTCGCCTCTGTGGGAGAAGGCGATCCGCTCAGCTTGAGTGTCCTTGCGCCCTTCTATCGCGCCGGGCCGGCCGCCTCTTTGACCGCCTTGATCACCTTTTGGACCTCCTCGTCCGTCAGCTCGGGGAAGATGGGCAGGCTGACGATCTGCGAGGCGAACTGGTCCGTCTGCGCCAGGAACCGCGCCTGGTCCTGGAGTTCGGAATACGCCTCCTGCCGGTGGATGGGCACCGGGTAGTGGATCACTGTCTGGACGCCCAGGTCGCGCAACCGCTCCTGGAACCGGTCCCGCTCGTTCACGCGGATCACGTAGAGGTGGTAGATGTGTTGGCGGTCCGGCGCCTCCGAGGGGGGCACGACATACGCCTCTCTCAGCCCCTCCGTGTAGGTCTGTGCGATGGCTCGCCGGCGCTCGTTCCAGGCGTCCAGATGGGGGAGCTTGGCCAGGAGGACCGCGGCCTGCAACTCGTCCAGCCGGCTGTTGAACCCTTTGATCCTGTGGTAGTACCGGCGCTCCTGGCCGTAGTTCCGGAGCTGCTTCAGCCGCTCCGCCAGGCCGGCGTCGTTCGTGGTGATCAGCCCCCCGTCCCCGATGGCCCCCAGGTTCTTGCTCGGATAGAAGCTGAAGCACCCGGCGTCCCCCAGCGTTCCTGCTTTCCTCCCACTGTACACGGCCCCGTGCGCCTGGGCGCAGTCCTCGATCACAAAAAGCCCCCGGCGGCGCGCGACCTTTAGGATCGGGTCCATGTCCGCGCACTGCCCGTAGAGGTGGACCGGCAGGACGGCCTTCGTCCGGGGCGTGATGCGGTCCTCGACCTGCTCAGGGTCCAGGGTATAGGTGACGGGGTCCACGTCCACCAGCACGGGTGTCGCCCCCGCAAACGAGACGGCTGAGGCGGTCGGCACGGCGGTGTTGGACACCGTGATCACCTCGTCCCCCGTCCCCACGCCACAGGCCACCAGGCTCAGGTGGAGGGCCTCCACGCCCGACCCCACGCCCACGGCGTGACGCGCCCCGCAGTAGCGCGCAAACGCCGCCTCAAACTGCTCGACCTGCTCCCCGAGAATGTACCACCCCCGCTCCAGGACCCGGGCCACGGCCCCGTCGATCTCCCCCTTCATCGCCCGGTACTGCCTGGCCAGATCGCCGAATGGGATCAT
>CAYRZX010000277.1:0-2809 GCA_964428665.1 uncultured Gemmatimonas sp. | reverse complement strand
GGGACCCTCGGCGCCCACCCCAGGGCCTGGCGGATGGCCGTGTAGTCGCCGTAGTAATGGCCGATGTCGATCCGCTTGCGGTCCTCCGGGAACGGCACGATCCGGAACTCCCCCTTCCCGTGGAGGTCCACCAGGAGCGCCGCCAGGTCCTTCAGGCTGATGACCTCCGCGCTGCCGAGGTTGAACACCTTTCCGTTGGCCTCCTCGTGGGCCGCTGCTCTCAGAAACGCATCCACCGCGTCGTCCACGTCGTTGAAGTCGCGCAGCTGCGTCCCGTCCCCGAACACCTGGATCTCCTGTCCTTCGATGATCTGCCGAATCCACCACCCCAGAAAGGTCTGCCGCGCATCCCTGACCCGCATGCGCGGCCCGATGGTGTTCGTCAGCCGGAGGGCGCAGGCCCTGATCCCGTAGACGTTGTTGTAGACGATGTGATACCACTCCCCGGCCATCTTGTTGACGCCGTTCACGTCCGTGGGGTGCAACAGATGCCTTTCGTCCACCGGCAGATAGTCCGGGACGCCGTAGATCTGCCGGGTGCTCGCAAAGACGATCTTGATGTTCCGGTTGTGCTTTCGGCAGGCCTCCAGGATGGAGAGCTGGGCGCGGCAGTTGATCTCCAGGTCGGTGTAGGGCTCCCGCATCGAGTCCAGGTGGCTGGTCTGTCCCGCCAGGTTGAACAGGTAGTCCTGGCCTCTGACCAGATAATCCATGCTATACTCGTCCCGCACGTCGGCGATGTTCACCCGCACCCGGTCCTCGATGCCCGCGATGTTGAACAGGTTGCCGCCGTATTCGGGGATCAGGGAGTCCACGAGCACCACGTCGGCCCTCAGGTCCACCAGCCGGCGGGCCAGGGTGGATCCGATGAACCCCAGCCCCCCCGTGATCAGGACCTTTTTTCCCTTGAATGCCGATCCGTAGGCTTCCATGATTCGCGGACTCCTCCCCCGGTCGCTCATCCGATGTTGCGCATAATATACGTTTTAGCCCCGACAGACGCACGTGAAAAATGTTCAACCTGAAGGTTTATGGGCCGATAAGTTTAACGGTCGAATGGCCCTTGACTTTTGGGCCTATAAGTGTTACCTTAGGAAACGGTTTTGGCGCTCTTAACCCTAAAAAAATGGATGGTCTATGGAAATTTTAAAGAAAAGTTCCGATATTCGAGAAGACATCGGCATGCTGGCGGTGCTGGACGCCCTGGAGGGGGAGGAGGCGCTGAGTCAGCGCAAGCTGTCGGCGGCCACGGGCCTGAACCTGAAGAAGATCAACTTCTGCCTTCACAAGCTGATGGAAAAGGGCTACATCAAGTTTGAGCGGGTCCGCCGGAACCCCAACAAGCTGGTCTATCTGTATCTGCTGACCCCCGAGGGCATCCGGGCCAAGTCCCGACTGACCTATCGGTTCATCAAATTTACGATGGAGCAGTACGGCAAGATCGAGGAGAAGATTCGCGGGAACCTGGATGCCCTGGCCCGGGCGGAGGTTGAGCAGGTGGCGCTCTACGGGGTGAGCGACGTGGCGCGGATCCTCTTCGACCTGCTGAACGGCCATCCCCTCCGGGTCATCGGGATTGTGGATGACGTCTACGAGGGGGGGGAGTTCTGCGGGCATCGGGTCCTGCGGAGCGAGGCGCTGGGCCGGCTGGGCTACGACAGGCTCCTCGTCACCACTCTGGAGGACCCGGAACAGGTGGACCAGCGGCTGTTGAAGCTGGGCGTTGACCGGAAGAAGATCTGGAGAATTGCGTAGCCGGGTATGCGTATGAAGTGACCTTCCGGGAAGGTGTGGTTGAAATGCAGGCCCTGCAATTCTGGAGAACTGTGGTGGCTGATCGTCCGGGGCTTCTGGATGCGTTTATCGGCTGTCTGGAGACCCACGGCATTCGATACTGCGTCATCGGCGGTCAGGGGGTGAATGCCTACGTGGAGCCCCTGGTCAGCCTGGACTTGGACGTGGTGGTGGCCGCCGAGCAGATGGAGGACCTGGAGAGGCTGCTGGGGACGACCTTTGATCTCCAGCGCTTTCCCCATAGCCTGAATGTCTCACTGTCGGGAACTGATCTGCGAATTCAGATTCAGACGGACCCCCGGTACGCCCCCTTTGTCGCCCGGGCGACCGGGCGAGAGGTGCTGGGGTTGACGCTTCCCGTGGCCGACATCGACGACCTGCTGCAGGGCAAGATCTGGGCTGTTGAGGACGCCACTCGCCGGCCCAGCAAGCGTCAGAAGGACCTGGCGGACATCGGCCGGCTGATCGAGGCGTATCCGGGCCTGCGCGGCCGGGTGCCTCCGGAGATATTGAACCGACTCTATTCATAACGTCGAGGCCCTCGATGAAGCGAGTCAGCCTGAGCAAATATGTCGAACTGGCGCTTCGTCACGCGGACTACGAAAAAGGCGAGAACTTCGATTGCGTGGTGGCCGAGGTCCCGGACTTGCCCGGTTGCCTGACGCAAGGTCGAACCTTCGAAGAGGCCCGGGAAAGTCTGAAGGATGCGATTGAGCTATGGATAGCCGTCTGTCTCTCTAAGGGCCAGGCCCCGCCGCTGATCGACGGCTGTACAGTGGCCGGAGCTCCGGCAAAATCCCTCCATAAGAGGGCCTATGCCAAGGCTTAGCCCGTGCTCTCGGAGGGAGTTGATCCGGAAGTTAAGCGCTGCTGGTTTTCAGGGACCCTATCCTGGCGGACGTCACGAGTGGATGGAAAAAGGTTCGATCTGGGTCACGGTGCCGAACCCGCACGGTGGAGATATTAGAGTCGTTGCACAATTAGGAGGTGGTAGCAGCAGCTAAGCGGCGGTCAA
>CAYRZX010000276.1:0-9693 GCA_964428665.1 uncultured Gemmatimonas sp. | reverse complement strand
GTCGCCCGTCGGTCTAATATCGACGAATCGCAGGGCGGCCACGCAGGGCCGCCCCCATGACCCCGTGAATGAACCGACCCATTCCGGGCCGTCAGACGCCCATTTACCCACGAACCATGAAAAATAATCGAAACGGCAAATCCCTCTCCACGCCGCAATCCCTCAACGGCGCGATCAAGTCCATCTGCGACATCATGCGCCGGTCCAACTGCGCCGGGGCGCTCCAGTATGTCCCCGAGTTAACCTGGATTCTGTTCCTGCGCATCCTGGACGAGCGCGAGCAGCAAGAAGCTGAGGCAGCGCAGGCCGTAGGAGTGGAATTTACGCCGTCGCTGGAGGAGCCTTACCGCTGACAGGACTGGGCCGCGCCCGACGGGGCGAAGCGAAAGGAACTGCGAGAGGGCGCAAGCGGCGCGTTCTTCGCCTTTGTCAACGGCGTCACCGACCAGGAGGGGCGGCAGCACGGATTGCTCCCGTATTTGAAGGGCCTTAAGGACCGGCCCAACGCCGCGCCGCGACAGAAGGTCATCAGCGAGATCATGTCCGGCGTGGAACGGACACGCATCGACACCGAGCGGAACTTCCAGGACGTACTCGACAAGGTGCACGAGATCAGCGCCGAGGCCGTAGACCCGACCCACGTCTTCACCCTCTCGCAAGTCTACGAGGGGCTGCTCCTGAAGATGGGAGAGAAGGGCAACGACGGCGGGCAGTTCTTCACCCCGCGCGAGGTCATCCGGGCGATGGTGAGGGTTATCGACCCGAAGGTCGGCGAGACGGTTTATGATCCGGGCTGCGGCACGGGGGGATTCCTGGCCCAGAGCTACGAGTATATGAGCGGCCAGCCTGGGGAGGGGGCAACGGCGGAGCAGATCGAGACCCTCAAGCGGCGGACCTTCTACGGACGCGAGAAAGAGAACCTGATCTATCCCATCGCGCTGGCCAACCTGGTGCTTCACGGGATCGACCAGCCCAACCTCTGGCACGGCAACACCCTGACCGGGGGGGAAATCTATGGGGGACTTTTCCAGGACGCGCCAGCGCTCTTTGACGTGGTGCTGACCAATCCGCCCTTCGGGGGCAAGGAGGGCAAGGACGCCCAGACCCGATTTTCCTATAAGACCGGCGCTACTCAGGTGCTTTTCCTGCAACATGTTATGGATAGCCTGAGGCCCGTAGGCCGGTGCGGCATCGTGCTGGATGAGGGGGTGCTCTTCCGCACCAACGAGACCGCTTTCGTGCAGACCAAACGCAAGCTCCTGGAGGAGTGTGATCTCTGGTGCATCGTGAGCCTTCCCGGCGGCGTGTTCACGACAGCGGGGGCAGGGGTGAAAACCAACCTGCTCTTCTTTACCAGAGGCAGGTCCACTGAGCATATCTGGTACTATGACCTGTCCGACGTCAAGGTGGGGAAGAAGACACCCCTCACGCTGGCCCACTTCGAGGAGTTCTTCCGCCTGTTGCCGGAGCGAAGTGAGAGCGAGCGAAGCTGGACTGTGGACATCGCGGAGCGGAAACAGAAGGCGGAGGTGCAATCCGACCCCCTTAAACGGCAGGCCAGGGTCAAGGGCGAGGAGGTGTCTCACTGGAAAGACCGGCTTGCGGAGTTGAGGAAGGCTGATCCGATTGACGAGGCGAAGATTGCTGAAGCCGAGGCGAAGATATCGGAACTCACCAGGGAATGCCGCGAACTTCTGGCCCGCGCCGAGGCGATTGACAACGCGGTCTACGACCTGAAGGCCGTCAACCCGAACGCCAAAAAGGATGAGGATACCCGGACGCCGGAGGAGCTGTTGAATTTTATCGAGGCGAAGGGGAAAGAGGTCTCCGAGGCCCTGGCCGCACTGAGGCGTGCAGGAGGTACCTGACTGTTACATCTGTGATCACTCTGCTGGAGGCCTGACAGAGTTTTAGCGCATCTAGATCGCAAGGAGAATTTTCATGCCCATCGTCAAGCAGCAGGACTTCGGCACGGGCCGCGCGCCGGGGGGGAGGATAATGAGGATCGGAATCGCAGCCTTCTCGCACGAGACCAACACCTTCGCCGTGGAGCAGAACGACTCCATGGACGCCGTCCACCTGCAGCGGGGCGAGGACCTGGTAGCGAGGGCGCATCCCAGGAGTTTCATCGGCGGCTTCGCGGAGGGGGCAAAGCGCCCGAACATAGAGCTGATTCCCACGGTCGGGATTCGTTTCGCCCACGGGGGCCTCATCCACGCCGGCGTCTACGAGCGCTGCCGCCGCTCGATTGTGGACGCCCTGCGGGAGGCCGGGCCGTTGGACGGGGTCTACTTCGCCCTTCACGGGGCGGCGGTCGCGGAGGCCCCCTATACCGACGCCGAAGGGGAGCTTGTGCGGGAGGCCCGCCGGGTCCTGGGGGGTATCCCCACGGTCGGCACCTACGACTTTCACGCTATCATGAGCGATTGGGAGGCCCAATCGCTCGTCCCTTTCCCCAATAACACCAACCCCCACATCGACGGGTATGAGCGGGGCCTGGAGGCCGCCGGGTGTCTGCTCCGGATGCTGGCCGGGGAGATTCATCCGGTGACGCGGCGGGTCTTCGTCCCCATCATCGGGCCTAACATCGGGCAGAGCACCTGGTCGCATCTTCCCGAGGAGGAGAGGCGGCTGCTGCTCTACCAGCTCAACCTGAAACGCGAGGAGCTGGAAAAGGCCCCCGGGATCATCAACATCACCCTCCTGGGGGGATATGGGTACGGGGACTCCCCGGACGCGGGCATGTCGGTCATCGCCACGGCGGACGGCGATCCGGCCCTGGCCGAGCGGATGGCGAAAGGGCTGGCGAGGGACTTGTGGATGCGGCGCGAGGAGCTGATCCGGGTGCGGCCGATCTTTCCCATGGACGAGGGCGTGCGCATGGCGATGGCCCGCAGGGAGAGGCCCGTCCTCCTGGTGGACCTGGGGGATGACCCCGGCAGCGCCTGCTCGGCGGACAGCCCGGCCGTCCTGGAGGGCCTCCTCCGTCACGGCGCCAGAGACTGCGCCCTCACCATCCGGGACGCCGATGCGGTGAAGGCGGGGATGGAGGCCGGCGTGGGGGCCACGCTCACGATGGAGGTGGGCGGGAAGATCGACCGCCGATTCTACAAGCCGCTGAAGGTGAACGGGACGGTCAAGTCCATCGACGACGGCAGGTATATGATCCTCGGCCCCACGCACGGAGGCTGGGGCCGGGAGGTCACCCCGGAGGCCTTCCGGGAGGCCAGCGTGGGCCCCCGGGTGGTGCTGCGCATCGGGGAGAAGATCGACGTGATCTTTTCGGAGCGGCAGACCGGCAAGGACAGGGACTTTTTCAAGAGCGCCGGGATCATCCCGGAGGAGAAGCAGATCATCGTGGTCAAATCCAACCAGGCTCACCGCGCCTCCTTTGACCCCATCGTCGCCAGCACCATCGAGCTGGATACGCCCGGCGTGAGCACGGTGAACTACCCCAGCCTGCCCTATCGCCATTTACGCCGGCCCATCTGGCCCATTGACCGGGACATGAGCTGGGAGATATAGGATATGACCGTGTATCAGATCGCACAGGAGGTTTCCTAATTCTGGAGGTGCTGGAGGCCCCCTATCAGCAGGTCTAGGTCGCCTGCAACAGCCGGGGCCGGGGCCGGAAGGGGCACCTGCATCACGGTTTACCCCTGTATGACTCGACGCGCGTTCCTCCTGGGCCTTGCGATGGCCGCCTGGGTCAACCTCTGGCCGGCCTACGCCAGCCTCATCGCCCACTCCTCCAGGGCCGACTATGCCCAGCTCTCGGAGGCCTTCCTGGTCCCCTTCCTCTGCCTGCTGGGCCTCAATCTGTTCCTGGAGCATCTGGGCCGCGGTCTGTCGTCCTCCGAGCTCCTGACCGTCTCCTGTATGGGCATGGTGGCCGCCCTCATGCAGGGGGAGTGGCTGTCCGGCTACTTTCTGGGCATCATCACCGCCCCCACCTACTTTGCCACGCCCGAGAACCGGTGGGAGGAGCTCCTGTTCCAGCACATCCCCGACTGGAGCATCGTGGCCGACCGGCGGGCGACGGTGGGGTTCTACGAGAGCCTGCCGAAGGGCGCCCCCATCCCCTGGCAGCCCTGGGCCGCCCCGCTGCTGTGGTGGGGGGGCTTCCTGGGGGCGGTGCTTCTGGCCGGCTTCTGCCTCAGCGTGATCCTCCGGAGGCAGTGGATGGAGCACGAGCGGCTGGCCTTCCCGATTGCCACGGCGCTGCTGGAGCTCACCGGCGTCTCCGGCTCGGGGCAGGGGTTCTCGACCCTGGTCCGCTCCCGCCTCTTCCAGGTCGGCTTCTGGGTCGTGCTGGGGTCCATCGCCTGGAACATCGTGGGATGGTTCGTCACGGCCTTCCCCCTCCTGCCCGTGCTGAGCCGGCGGACCATCTCCATCGGCAGGGGGTTTCCGGCCCTCTGGTTTAAAGTCCACCCGATGACGATCGCCTTCGGCTACTTCACCAGGTCCGAAGTCCTGTTGAGCATCTGGGTCTTTCACCTCCTGGCCATCCTCCAGGTGGGCCTTCTGGACCGCATCGGCCTCGACATCGGCCCGTCCGATCCCTGGTGTTCCTTCAACCCGGCCATCGGCTGGCAGAGTTTCGGCGGCCTGATCGTGTTCGTCTGCTGGAGCCTCTGGATCGCCCGCGCCCATCTGAAGGAGGTCTTCGAGAAGGCGTTCACCGGAAAGGGCGGCGTCGACGACTCCGGGGAACTCATCCCCTACCGCGCCGCCGTCTTCCTGCTTCTGGGGTGCGCCCTCTACCTGATCTTCTGGTTGCGCCAGGCCGGAATGGCCTGGGGGCCGCTGCTCACCTTCTGGTTCGGGACGCTCGTCCTCTATCTGGGCCTGGCGCGCATCATCGTGGAGAGCGGCCTGGTCTACCTGCGCGGCCCCATCACCGCGCAGGCCTTCACCTGGCACCTGTTCGGCATCTCCGGGATGGGGCCGGCCAGCGCGACCGCCCTGGCGCTCACCTACACCTTCTTTTGCGACGCCAAGACCTTCGGGATGACCATGCTGGCGCACATCCCCCGGCTCGGCGTGGCCATGCACCCCCGCCGGCGGCGGATGCTGGTCCCGTCCGTGCTGCTTGCCGCCCTGGTGGGCGCGGCGGCCGTCACCGGCTTTACCCTCTATTACGGCTACTGCGTGATGGGCAGCTACAACTTCGGCGTGGTCAGCTTCAACGGGTCCAACAACGGCGCCATCGGCATCTGGAGGCTCTCCGCCGGCAGGATCCAGCAGGGCACGTTCGGGACCGACTGGAACCGCGTGGCCTTCCTGGGCGTGGGCGGCGCGTTCACCGGCCTCCTGTCCTACCTGCGCTACCGCTTTCCCGGTTTTCCGGTCCATCCCATCGGGTTTGCCATTTCCGCCTCCGAGATCCTCAGGAGCAGCACCGCCTCCATCTTCATCGTCTGGCTGGTCAAGACCCTGCTGCTGAAGTTCGGGGGCCTGGAACGCTACCGCAGGACGGCGCCGCTCTTTCTGGGGATGGCCATCGGCTACGTGGCGGGCATCGGGCTGGGCGTTGCCGTGGATGTCCTCTATTTCAACGGAGACGGACATTCCCTCACCGGGTGGTAGGGCCCATGAGGTGGGGATAAAACAGCCCTTGCTTCTTCCGCGAAATCTGCGTAAACTTTCCTCATCGGGATCGGGGATCCCTTTTCCCGCCATTTTTTGTCCCTCCTCTGCGTCTTTTGGATTTTCGAGGTATCTCCATGCAGCGCTACCCGATCTGGCACGTCCGGCACCGCGGGGGCTACGACTCGATCGTGGACGTCATCCTGGCCAACAGGTCCCTCACCCCGGCGGACCTGTCGGATGACCCTGAGGGGCTTGGGGACCCCTTCCTGATGAAGGACATGGACCGGGCCGTGGACCGCGTCCTGAGGGCGATCCGGGGAGGGGAGCGGATCGTGGTGTTCGGGGACTACGACGCGGACGGGGTGACGAGCACGGCGGTGTTGCTCGACTTCCTGGACCGGGCGGGGGCGGACGCCGACTCCCTCCTGCCGGATCGGTACCGGGACGGGTACGGGATGAAGCCGCCGGGGGTGCGGCGGGCCCTGGAGCGGGGCGCCAGGCTGATCGTGACGGCGGACAACGGCATCTCGTCGTTCGAGGCGATCGAGGCGGCCAATGCGTCGGGCGTGGACGTGGTGGTGATCGATCATCATCACCCCCCGGAGCGCCTCCCGGCGGCGCTGGCGGTCGTGAACCCCAACCGGGTGGACTGCGCCTATCCCTTCAAGGGCCTGGCCGCGGTGGGGGTGGCGTTCAAGGTCGCGCAGGCGCTGTCGCAGGCGCTGATGCCGGAGGCGGAGCGCCGGCCCTACCTGAACTCGCTGCTGGACTTAGTGGCGCTGGGGAGCGTGGCCGACGTGGCCCCCGTGACGGGGGAGAACCGGCTGCTGATCCGGCGCGGGATGCAGGTCCTGGACCAGACGACCCGGCCCGGCCTGCGGGCGCTGAAGGAGGCGACCGGGTCGGCCCACCGGCCCGTGGACACGACGATGATCGGGTTTTTCCTGGGGCCCCGGATCAACAGCGCGGGCCGGCTGGCCTCGGCGGACCTGGCGCTGAGCCTGCTGCGGTGTCGGGACGCGGGCGAGGCAGCGCGGCTGGCCGGGGAGTTGAACGCGCTGAATCTCCGGCGGCAGGACCTCCAGAACGCGGGGGTGGAGGAGGCGCAGCGGCAGGTGGGCGAGGAGGGGCTGGACCGGCACCGGATCCTGGTCGTGCGGGGGGAGGACTGGCACCTGGGGGTGATCGGGTTGATCGCGGGCCGGCTGGCCGAGACCTACTGGCGGCCGGCGGTGGTCTGCACGGATGCCCGCAAGAACGGGGTCTACACCGGGTCCGCCCGCACGGCCGGGGGCTACAACATCGTGGAGGCCATCTTCCGGTGCGCGGACCTGCTGACCGACTACGGGGGGCACGCGGACGCGGCGGGGTTCTCATTTCCCTGTGAGAACTTCGAGGCGTTCCGGGAGCGGCTGATCGAGGATGCGGACCGGCTGCTGTCGGAGGACCGACTGACGCCCCGGCTGGAGCTGGATGTGGCCCTGGGGCCTTCGGATGTCTCTCTGGAGACCGTGTCGGCGCTGTCGGCCCTGGCCCCGTTCGGGGCGGACAACGAATATCCCCGGTTTCTACTGCGGGACTGCCGGGTGGAGAGCTGCACCGCCGTGGGGCAGGGGGCGCACCTCAAGCTGACGCTCAGGGCAGGGGAGCAGACCTGCGACGCGATCTGGTGGCGGCAGGGGGAGCTGGTCTACCTGCTCTCGCCGGGGGACCGGGTGGACGCGGCGTTCACGCTGGAGGCGAACACCTACCGGGGGCAGACCCGCGTGCAACTCGTGCTGGAGGATTTGCGCCCGGCGGAGGCCTGACGATGGCGTCTGTCGTGGTCCTGGACGGCTCGCGGGGTGAGGGGGGCGGGCAGGTCCTGCGGACGGGGATGGCATCGGATTCAAAAGGCGGTGAGGCATGGCCTGCGACGACATCCGCATTCAGCTCGACCTGAGGATCCCCGTGCGGGACGGGGTCCGGCTCTACGCCGCGCTCTACCGGCCCGCCCGCGGGGAGAGGTTTCCCGTGCTGCTGCTCCGGTCTCCTTACAGCACGCAACACCCGCGCTACGTGGAGTGGGCGCTCCGGTTCGCCCGGAGCGGCTACGCGGCGGTCATGCAGGACAGCCGGGGCCGCTACGAGTCGGAGGGGGTGTGGCGGCCCTACGTGGACGAGGCGCAGGACGGCTACGACACGCAGCAGTGGATCGGGGCGCAGCCCTGGTGCGACGGGAACATCGGGACCTTCGGCGTCTCCTATCCCGGATTCACTCAGATTTTGCCCGCGCCCTTCCGCAGCCCCTACGTGAAGGCGCTCGTCCCCATCGCGAATCAGGAGGACAACTACGGGCACATGCGCTACAACGGGGTCCTGCAGTTGCAGAACGCCATGAACTTCATCTGGCTGGGGGACCGGACGAACCAGAACGCGCCCCGGGACCTGATCGACTGGCCGAAGGTCTATCGGAGGCTGCCGCTGGTCTCGGCCTTAGACGACATCGCGGACCGGCCCTTCTACCGGGAGATCGTCCGGCACGAGGCGTTCGACGAGTTCTGGAAGTCCTACAGCATGAAGGGGAGGTACGGCGAGGTGGAGGTCCCCGCCTACTTCATCACGGGCTGGTACGACAACCTGCTGCACGAGGGGTTCAAGTGCTTTGCGGGCTGGAAGGCGCAGGCGCGGACGGAGGAGGCGCGGAGGCGGACGCGGCTGATGGTGGGGCCGTGGACGCACTCGGGGATCGGGAGCGCCGCGCCCTTCGGGGACGCGGACTTCGGGCCGGGGGCGGGCGTGGACATCCCCGGCGAGCACCTGCGCTGGTACGACCGGCGGCTGAGGGGGATCGAGAACGGCATGGACGGGGAGTCTCCGGTCCGGCTGTTCATCATGGGGGCCAATGTCTGGCGGGGCGAGGGGGAGTGGCCGCTGGCGCGCACGCGCTACACGAGGTTCTACCTGCACAGCGGAGGCCGGGCCAACTCCCTGCACGGCGACGGCCAGCTCCGCTTGACTCCGCCGAAGGAGGGGTTGCCGGACACCTTCACTTACGACCCGGAAGACCCCGCGCCCACGCTGGGGGGGCAGAGCATGTTCGCGGACAACACGGGGCCGAAGGACCGGCGGCCGGTGGAGCGCCGGGACGACGTGCTGGTCTACTCCACGGACCCACTTGCGGAGGACCTGGAGGTCACCGGCCCGGTGGAGCTGACGCTCTACGCGGCCTCCGCCGCGCCGGACACGGACTTCACGGCGACGCTGGTGGACGTGCATCCGGGAGGAAAGGCGATCCATCTGTGCGAGGGGATCGTGCGGGCCCGGTTCCGCGAGTCTTACGAGACGCCAAAGCTGATTGAGCCGGGGACGGTCTATGAGTATCGGATCAGCCTCTGGGAGACGGGCAACGTCTTCAGGGCAGGGCACTGCATCCGGCTCGAAGTCTCCAGCAGCAACTTTCCCCGGTTCGACCGGAACCTGAACACGGGCCGCGAGACGGGGTTAGACGCGGACCCGCAGGTCGCCCGGCAGACGGTCTTTCACGACGCCCGATGCCCCTCTCACCTGACGCTGCCGGTGATCCCAGGATAAAGGCTATTCGCCGGTTCTTCGGTTCTCTCCTCTTTCCCGAACGCCTCCTCAAACCGGAAGAGGTCCCCCAACCCCACCTCCCCGTTCCGGTCCAGGTCGAACTTCCCCTCGAATCCCCGGTCTCCATTCCTCCTGCCGAAGGCATCGGCGAAGAGGAAGAAGTCGTCAAAGTCCACCTCGCCGCTCCCGTCGAAGTCAGCCGGGGGCTGACCGGCGATCTCGGCTGTGACGGCCCTGTCGAGGGGGAATCGCTTCAGATGATCTCCGTTTTTGAGGCCCCCGGAGGTGAGCCTCAACGAGGCGATCCCGGGCAGGTCCTCTCCCACCTGAAACCGCATGAAGGCGAGGGTCCCGCCGTCTCTCACGGCCCCCGGCCCGCCGTTGAGCGTAAAACCGCCTATCTCCACGACCCCCTTGCCGAGAAACGAAAACCCCTGAAGGCCGGGGATGAGGCCCCCTGTCTGGAGGCTGGCGTAGGTGAGCCGCTTCGGGTCGAACTCGATCCGGGCGATGAACTCTCTGGCC
>CAYRZX010000275.1:0-9700 GCA_964428665.1 uncultured Gemmatimonas sp. | reverse complement strand
TGGGGGTGGACTTCGGGGTCGGGGTGGAGAAGTTTATGTCTGCGGGGGTGTCCTTGGACCTTCGGGTGCGCTACAACGCGGCCATCGGGAACATCAAGCCTCGTGAGCTGTGGGGAATCAAGGAGACCTTTCCGATACAGGCGGTGGACGTGGGTGTGGCGCTCAAGTTTTACAAATAAGCGGTCAGCGGTCAGCGGTCAGCGGTCAGCAAAAACATATTCGGTTTGGCTGATAGCTGATAGCTGATAGCTGATAGCTGTTTTTGAAGTGCCGGGAGGTTTGCAGGACACCTCGCAAGGAGGGTTTATATGAGTCGTAAGGGTTGGTTTTGGGGGTTCAGCATTCTTGCCGTGACGCTCGGACTGGTCGGGTTGGCGTCTGCGGGCACGGTGGGCAAGATCGCGGGCACGGTCGTGGACCAGAAGGGGCAGCCGCTGCCGGGGGCCAGCGTGGTGATCGAGGGGTCGAAGCGGGGGGCGGTCACCGGCGCGGACGGGAGTTACTTCATCCTGAACGTGGACCCTGGGGTCTATCAGCTGACGGCGTCTCTGATCGGGTATCAGAAGGAGACGAAGACGGAGGTGAAGGTGCAGGCGGACTTCACCAGGGAGCTGAACTTCAAGCTGAAGGAGGAGGCGGTCCAGCTCGGCGAGGTGGTGGTGCAGGCGGAGCGGCCTCCGGTGGAGGTGGACAAGACGGTCAGCAAGTACGTGGTGGACGCCAAGCAGATCAGCAACGTCTCGATTTTGAAGTCCACGGTGGACTTCGTGTCGCTGCAGCCCGGGGTGGACGTGCGGGGGGACAGCCGCATCCGGGGGTCGGACATCGCGGGGAACAACGCCGGGAGCGACGTGGCCTACTACATCGACGGCGTGAAGCTGACGAACAATGACGGTCGCGGGCGGGGGCTGTTCACGGGGATCAACAAGACGTCGGTGCAGGAGCTGACGGTGATCACGGGGGGGATGGACGCGGAGTACGGGAACGCGCAGGGGGGCATCATCAGCGTGGTGACGAAGGACGGGGGGCAGCGCTACAGCGGGTGGACGGAGTACCGGTTCACGCCGCCGGGCACAAAGCACTGGGGGCGGAACGTCTACGAGTCGGCCCTGTTCAAGGACAAGGTCCTGATCGTGGACCCGGCGACGGGCAAATGGCAGGGGCAGACGAAGTTCGACGACCCGACCTGGGCGACTGAGAAGGACCCGAAGACGAACCGGCTGGTGCATCAGCGGGAGGACTACACGGGCGTGGGGAGCCACGACGTGGAGATGAGCCTTCAGGGGCCGCTGGGGAAGAACCTGTCGTTCTTCGGCACGACGCGCTACACGCGGCAGGCGGCGTCTTTTCCCGGCCCGTCCGTGGCCACGCCGTTCAACACGCAGAACACCTTTTCGCTGACCTACCGGCCCTCGCCCAACCTGAAGGTGAAGGTGGGCGGCCTGTACCAGCAGAACAAAAACTGGCCGCGTCCGACGAACTGGAACGGGCGGGCCACGCTGGACGGGGCCGTCCGGGGCCTGGACTACAATGGCCGGAACATCTTTTTGCCGGCCGACTGGACGGCGCAGGGGAAGCAGACGCTGCGGGAGACGGTGGCTTACGTGAACGTCACGCACACCCTGTCGCCCAAGACGTTCTACGAGTTGCGCATCTCCCGCGCATCGTCCATTGAGGACACCTCCGGGGTGCCGGGGATCACGACGGACCCGACGCTGGACAAGGACAAGTGGTTCGTGGTGGACCGGCAGCTCCGGCAGTTCGAGACCTACCGCCGGGTGCGCTACCAGCTCAAGGGGGACATCTCCTCTCAGGTGAGCAAGGGGCACTTTTTGAAGGCGGGGTTCGACATCCAGCAGTACAACGTGGCGCTGACGCAGTTCACGTTCAACAGCGCGCAGAACCGGGAGATCATCCTCGTCAGCCGGACGCCGGGCCTGCCCGACGGGCCGAACAACGAGGCGCCGGTGCGCCCGATCCAGGGGGCGATCTACGCGCAGGACAAGATGGAGTTCCAGGGCATGGTGATCAACGCGGGGCTGCGGTTCGACTGGCTGAGCCCCAGGGAGAAGGTGCCGCAGCAGCCGTCCATGCCGTTCACGCCGATGTACAACACGCCCACGCGATTCCGGAACGTGCCGCTCAAGAACTCCAGGACGCATTCGGTGCTCAGCCCGCGCGTGGGCATCTCGCACCCGATCACGGAGAGGTCCACGGTCCACTTCTTCAGCGGGCTGTTTTTGCAGTGGCCGGACATTTCCTACATGTTCAGCGAGGAGTGGCGGGGCACAGGGGCGGACCGGGACCTGAACACCAACGGGAGGATCGACCCGGAGGAGGAGTTCAACGCCCTCAACTCGTCGGTGTCGGTGAACTCGTTCTTCGGGAACGTGGACCTGAAGCCGGAGCGGACGGTGAGCTTCGAGGTGGGCGGGGACTGGAACTTCATCAAGGACTATACGGCGTCCATCACGACGTTCTACAAGAGTTCGAAGGACCAGTTCCGCTACTCGTCGGACTGCCAGTGGTTCGACCCGCAGCGGAACGGGCTGATCACCTACTCCCGCGCCCTCTACAACAACGGGTTTGAGGACGTCCGGGGGTTCGACCTGGGCCTGAAGAAGCCGCTCAGCCACAACTTCTCGTTCAACGTGTCCTACAGCCTGATGTGGGCGGACCGGGGGTGGGGCGGGTACGACGCCTGGGTGAAGATGCTCATCCCCGACTCCAACTACGTGGCCAGCGGCAACTACTGGTACGCCTACAAGGTGGAGGGGGGCAGGGAGGTGCCGGTGCCGCTGACGACGGCCGAGATCCAGACGCTGGGCAACAGGGCCAACAACTATCTCCGGAACTTCGGCGGGGTGACGATCAACGGCAAGGGGAACCCCACCAACTCCGTGGGCGACCCGGCGGGGCGGGGGTACATCCAGGTCGCCAAGCCCCTGAAGGAATACGGCTACACCGGGGCGCAGGAGAACCTCTGGCTGTCCGTCCGGAGCTACTGGACCGGGTTAGAGGGGTTCGGCGGGCGGGACACGCGCAACCAGGGGTCTCTGCAGATGCTCTACGCCACGCCGAAGGACTACGGCCCCAACGTCAATTTCCTGGGCAGCCGGCTGTTCGGCAACTGGCGGGCCAACATGATCTTCCGGGCGGTGACGGGTGGGGCGTTCAACTACTCGCCGCCGGGCAAGCCCCAGGAGCGGAGGCAGGGTCCCCTGCGGACCTGGGTGGACGCCAGCCTGGAGAAGGCGTTCGCGTTCGGGGGCGGGTCGGAGGCGGTGTTCTTCGTGGAGGCGTTCAACCTGTTCAACCAGAAGGACGCGGGCACGACGGGGCCGGACTACGTGCAGGCGGGCCTGCAGCGGCCCAGGGCGGACAACCCGGACTACGTCAAGTACGGGGACGATGCGGACCGGCCGGGCGGGCGCTACTTCGGCGCGCCCCGGACCTGGGCCGTCGGGCTGAGGATGAGCTTCTAGAGCAAGCGATCAGCGGTCAGCAGTCAGCAGTCAGCTAAAAAAGAAGTGAGACGGCAGACGTGACAGCCCCCTTTCCACCCCCGTAACCCCCTCCCTCCCCCCACAAGTGGGGGAGGGAGGGGGTACCCAGGGCTTTGCCGCCTGGGATGGGGGAGGGTGGGGGCCTGAAAGCTGAAAGCTGATCGCTGACAGCTTTTTTCAAGGAGATTTCCTGATGCACTTGAGATTGCTTCAGAGGGCAGGAGGGGGCCTGGCGCTTCTGGTCCTGCTCGCCGGGGTCTGGGCCGGGGATGCGCCGGCCCAGGCCAACCAGCCCGGCCAGGCGGGTCTGTGGAACCTGGACCGGGGGCAGGTCTTCACGATGTACACCAACCTGGGCACGCAGGGCGGAAACGGAGGGGCCAACCTGCGCAGGCAGGGGGCGCAGAGCCTCAACTACCCGCACCAGGCGGGGTCGGAGGTGGTGCTCGGCAGGGGGTGGACCACGGCCCTGACGATCACGGTGGTGGACTGTCAGAACGAGGCGATCGGGATGAACGCCTCGCAGGGGGAGGGTGTGGCCCTGTCGGTGAAGACGCCGGCGGCCTACACGGACCTGAAGACGAGGCACGGGGACGCCTACGTGGTGCTCACCGGCCCGAGGTCGGACATGCTGGACGAGGTCTTCCCGATGGCGCACGACGTGACGCAGGACCCGGACCTGAAGGACCTGGGCGTGTCCAAGAAGGTGCCGAGGGTGGCCCTCCAGAACGCGGGCAACCCCTGGCGGATCGACCGGTATTCGCCCACGGCGGACAAGAACCTGTCGGTGTTCCAGCCCGACCGGACGGGGCTGGGCAGGCGTCCGATCAAGATCGACAACTTCGACTTCGGGCGCTACATCCCCAATGACCGCTGGCCGGAGGACATCGTGGTGTCCAAGTGGGCCACGCGGGCGGGGGTGACGTTCACACGGCGGGCGATGACCTGGAGCTACCAGCCGTTCGACGACTTCTTCATCGTGGAGCTGGAGTTCGAGAACACGGGGGACGCCAACGGGGACGGGAAGCGGGACCTGCCGGAGGCCACGCTGGAGGGGGTCCACGTCTCGTTTATGAACGACTACGCGGTGTCCAACGCGGGGACCTCCTGGACCAACCCTGACCAGTGGTTCCGGTTTCACCCCCTGGGCATTGACGACTGGATCCGGTATTCCGAGGCGCCGTCCTACACCGGCCCGGCCAAGGGGCTGAAGATGCTGTTCGACTGGGACGGGGATGGGCCGGCCGCGGCCTGGGACGACACGGGGGACCCGGTGCAGCGCGCCCTGGTGAGGCCCGACTGCGAGAACGGGCGGGTGGAGGGAGAGTTCCAGTCCTACCAGTATCCGGGCATGCTCCCGCTGGCCTACCAGGACGCCGGCGAGTGGGCGTTCGTGGCGCGGGACCGGGGCAAGTATGTTCAGCCCACCGGCAACCAGCCGAGCGCGGTCCACTGGTGGCGCATCTATACGGAGACGACGTCGGAGGACCCGAGGCCGTCGGCGCACACCCGACAGCAGATGTATGACATGCTCACCAGGCCGGGGATTGACCCGGACATCACGGAGGTCGGGCAGTTCTTCAGCGTGGAGACGTTCGGGCCTTACACCCTCAAGCCGGGGGAGAAGGGGAAGGTCGTGGTGGCCTGGGTCGTGGGCAGCGGGGCCGGGGAGAGCGACATCATCGACTTCTTCCGGACGCACCCGAACGACAAGACGGCCCTGGCCAATGGGGAGCGGTGGCTGGCGGAGTTCGCGAAGCGGGCGAAGTTCGCTTACAAGAATGAGTACGACCTGCCCGACGCCCCGCCCGACGTGTACGCCCGCGTGGAGAACAGCCCGAGCGCCACGAACCTGCTGACCTGGGCGGACGACGCGGACGAGGCGCTCAACCCGGACTATGCCGGGACGGAGGCCAAGGACATCGCGGGCTACCGGGTCTACCGGACGGAGTACACCCCGGACGGGCCCTGGAAGCTGGTGGGGGAGCTGAAGGGTCTGAAGAAGAGCGATGCGGCGGCCGGATTCACCTACAATTCGGCGGACAAGACGTATACGTTTGTGGATTCCAAATCCATCGCGGGGTTCAACTACTTCTACTCGGTGCGGACGTTCGCCAACGGGCACGCGGCCTGGTCCAACGGCTTCTCCTCGATCAACGACCTGCCGGCCACGGCCAGGGAGGCCCTGACCAAGGGCCTGGAGAGCGGCCTGGCCGGGGAGGAGCAGCGCATCGCCATGCCGACCAGCCCCAAGCAGCCGTCCATCCCGGAGACCGACCGGATGGAGCGGGAGGTCTACGTGGTGCCCAACCCCTACCGGGCCTACAACCCCAGCGGGGACCTGTTGCACGGGTATCCGGGCCGGGCGGAGATCCGGTTCGTGAACGTGCCGGTCAAGGCCGAGATCTTCGTCTATTCGGTGTCGGGCGACCTGATGGCTCACATCACGCACGACGACATGAACCAGACGGGATCGGCCCGGTTGGGCGAGGCGCAGTGGCCGCAGCTCACGCTGACGATGTCGGGGCAGATCCCGACCGGGCTGTATTACTATGTGGTCAAGTCCCTGACGCCGGGCAGCGAGGGGAAGATTCAGCGCGGGAAGTTCGTCGTCATCCGGTAAAGGCAGACCACAAGACCACTGACTACAAGACCACAAGACCAGAATGCGTGAGTCCTGTGGTCCTGTGGTCCTGTGGTCCTGTGGTCCTTCTTACGGTCAACGAGGAGAGTCTTGGATATGAGGAAGATATTGAAAGGAATCGTCCTGGTCCTCGTGGGGATGGCGACGCTCGTCCCGGCTGCCGGGGCCAAGGATTCGTGGCGGGTAGACACCGAGTTCAGGAAGCTGGGCCTGGCGGGGTTCGCCTTCCTGAAGATGGCGCAGGGGGCCAGGCCGGTGGGCATGGGGGACGCCTTCGTGGCCGTGGCCGACGACATCAACGCCATTTACTGGAACCCGGCGGGCCTGAGTCACCTCGACCGTCCGGCGGTGGTCTACAACTACGCGGACTGGTATATGGACACGAAGTTCAACTCCGGGGCCTTCGCGATCAACACGCCCAGGGGGGTCATCGGCATCGCGCTGATGTCGTTCGACGGGGGGAAGATCGAGGAGCGCACGATCCTGCAGCCCGGAGGGACGGGCAAGAACGTGAAGGCTAACGCCTGGACTTTGGATGTGGCATACGCCTTCAAGCCGACGGACAAGCTGGGGCTGGGGATGCGCATGCGTTACGTGCAGGAGACACTCTACGACCAGACGAAGAGGAGTCCGATCTTCGACTTCGGGACGCACTTCTACACGGGGTTCCGCAGCACGCGGGTGGCCATGTCGCTGCGCAACTTCGGCAAGGACGTGACCACGGCCTCGCTGGGGCTGTATATGCCGCTGTATTTCACGATGGCCGGGGCGATGGAGGTGATGGGCAAGAAGGGGGACCCGGTCTATGTGACGGGGGCGTTCGACGGGTCGTTTGCGGTGGACTTCGAGCAGCGCTGGCAGGTGGGGGGGGAGCTGTGGCTTTTGAACACGCTGGCGCTGCGGATGGGCTACAAGATCAACCACGATGTGGACTCCTACGCCTTAGGGGCGGGGCTGAAGGGGAAGATGGGGAAGCGGCACGTGACGGCGGATGTGGCCTACAGCAGGAGCAAGAAGGCCAGCCTGATGGAGTCGCCGCTGCGCCTGTCCGTAGGGGCCTCCTTCTGAGGGGATAACAGGCAAAGCACAGGGTCATCGGATGATTCAGGCGCAGGGGCGACCAGGCCGGTCGCCCCTGCTGTTTTGGAGGCTGTGGACAGAAAATGGTTGTGAGATGATACGGAGTACCGCATGTTATAGAGACCTTTTCTTAGGCTGTCACGGTCCTACCGTGACAGCCAGCGAGCATTTGACAGGAGCGATTTCATGTTGACTAAACGCCAGGGCCGACGGCGCGGGGAGACGCGCGACGCCGGGGCGGCTCCGGAGCAGGCGGGGGGGGGGTTGACGGGGCGGGCCGTGCTGATCGGCCTGGGGGTGGCGCTGTTCGTTCACGGGTGGGCGATCTATTCCACGCGGGTCATCCGGTCGTCCCACGTGACGGCGGGGTTTTTCTCCCCGGCGCTGTTCGTGGGGATGCTGTTCCTGGTCTGCGTCCTGAACCCCCTCCTGAAGGCGTTCGGGAGGCGATTGCTCACGCAGGCGGAGGTCCTGACGGTCTGCGCGATGGGGCTGATCGGGGGCGCGCCGATCGACAGCCTCTTCATGTTCATCACGATCCCCTATTACGTGGCCACGCCGGAGAACCAGTGGGCGCAGTTCCTGCACCCGCACATGCCGTCCTGGATCGCGCCGCGGGACGAGGGGGGGGCGATCACGCTGCTGTTCGAGGGGCTGCCGCCGGGCGGAGAGGTCCCGTGGGGGGCGTGGGTCGTGCCTCTGTTCTGGTGGCTGCTCCTGTTCTTCATCGTCGCGTTCTCGGCGGTCTGCGTCGGCGTGATCCTCAGGAGGCAGTGGGCGGAGAGCGAGCGGCTTCGCTACCCGGCCCTGGAGCCGGCGGTCGAGATGGCCCAGGACGCGGAGGGGGCGTCGGTCTGGCCGGCGTTTGCGCGGGGACGGCTGTTCTGGGGCGGGGCGGCCCTGTCGTTCTGCTTCCTGTCGTGGACGACGACGACCTGGTTCACGCCCGCCATCCCGCCGCTGCCGGTGACGGGGAAGATGTTCTCGTTTGGGAGGGATCTCCCTCCGCTGTTCACGTACATCGACCCGTTCACGTTCAGTTTCTCCTACTTTGCCAACCTGGAGACGCTGTTCAGCATCTGGTTTTTCTTCCTTGTGTTTGTCGTGGAGTTCGGCGTCTTCAACCGGCTGGGTTACAGCATCGGGGGGCGAGGGGACCGGTTCGGGTCCTATGACGCGGCGTCGAGCTGGCAGGGGCTGGGGGCGTTCTGCGTGTTTGTGATCTGGGGGCTGTGGATGGCCAGGGGACATCTGAGGGAGGTCTGGCGGAAGGCGATGGACTCCCGGTGTCCGGCGGACGACGGGAACGAGATGGTCTCCTACCGCACGGCCGTCTTCGGGGCGGTCTTCGGGGTGCTGTTCATGATCGTCTTTCTGACGAACGCGGGCATGGACGCCAAAATGGCCGTCCCGCTGACGCTGATGACGTACATCCTTTATATCGGGGTGGCCAAGATCACGGCGGAGTCGGGGCTGCTCTACATCGAGAGCCCGATGACCGCTCAGGACTTCGCCGTGTATCTCATCGGCGCGAAGAACGTCTCGCCGTCCAGCCTGACGACGATGGCGTTCTCATATCCGACCTGGTTCGGGCCGCTGACGGGCACGGCGCACGCGGCCAAGCTATCGGACGCCGTCCGGAAGGGGGGGCGAAGGCTGTTCTGGGCCGTGGGGCTGGCGTTCGTGGCGGTGACGCTGCTGTCGGTGATCGCCCCGCTTGAACTGGGCTACCGGCGGGGGGCGGAGAACTTCGGGCACGGGTTCGTCTGCCACGGGGCGCACATCCTGCCCGACACGATCAGCAAGATCAAGGAGCCGTTCGGGACGGACTGGAACCGGATCGCCTTCTTCTGGATCGGGGCGGCGGCCATGGGGGTTATGATGTTTCTCCGGTATCGGCTCCCGTGGTGGCCGATCCATCCGGTGGGGTTCACGATCAACGGGACAGACCTGGTCAGGAACTTCGCGCTGACGATCTTCCTGGCCTGGGCGTGCAAGGCGGT
Source organism: uncultured Gemmatimonas sp. (assembly GCA_964428665.1). Lineage (GTDB taxonomy): Bacteria > Latescibacterota > UBA2968 > SICM01 > SICM01 > SICM01. Next base: position 467 of record CAYRZX010000275.1, on the reverse strand, counting down.
CATTCTGAGGGTCGGCGGGATGGCGTTCTACCGGAAGTGTCGGCCGTTCTTCCTGGGGCTGCTGACGGGGCACGTGTGCGCGATCACGGTGGCGTTTGTCGTGGACTGGGTCTGGTTCCCCGGCGCGGGGCACAGCGTACACCCATGGATTGAGTAGGGGATATTCCAACTTTTCTTTGCTTGCCCAAAGAAAAGTTGGACAAAAGAAAGGGCACCCCTCAAGCGCCGGGGAGGCTGGGCGCGGCGTAACCTTGACGTCCTGCGGTGATCTGGCTTTTGTGTCCCCGGCAGGTGGGATGATCCTACTTGGCTCCGGTGGTGAGGGTTTCTGACGCCGCGCCTCTTGTTGTTTGGACATGCCTTCTCCCCCTCTCCCTGCGGGGGAGGGGGATGGGGGGAGGGGTCTGAAAGCCGGTTAAAGATTTTCAGGAGGTCATGTCATGAACTATCGCACGTTGGGACGGACG
>CAYRZX010000274.1:0-9717 GCA_964428665.1 uncultured Gemmatimonas sp. | reverse complement strand
CTTTCAGGAGACCTTTCCGGTTATGATGCAACGACAGCGGATCGTCCCGGTGAACCTGGGCGACGAGATGAAGCAGTCCTACCTCGGCTACTCCATCAGCACGCTGGTGGCGCGGGCGCTCCCGGACGTGCGGGACGGGCTGAAGCCGTCGCAGCGGCGCATTCTGGTGGCCATGAACGACCTGAGCCTGGCTCCCAACCGGCAGTACCGGAAGTGCGCCAAGATCACGGGCGACACGACGGGCAACTACCACCCGCACGGGGATCAGGTGGTCTACCCGACGCTGGTCCACTTAGCGCAGGACTGGAAGATGCGCTATCCGCTGGTGGACGGGCAGGGGAACTTCGGGTCCATCGACGGCTTTCCTCCGGCGGCGATGCGCTACACCGAGGCCAGGCTGACAGGCCCGGCGATGGAGATGCTGGCGGACCTGGACAAGGACACGGTCGCGTTCATGCCGAACTACGACGACCGCCTGGAGGAGCCGAGGGTCCTGCCGTCCAAGTTCCCGAACCTGATCTGCAACGGGTCGTCGGGCATCGGGGTGGCGATGGCCACGCAGATCCCGCCGCACAACTTAGGGGAGGTCGTGGACGGGCTGGTGGCGCTGATCGAGGACCCAGACCTGGACGTGGACGGGCTGATGCGGCACGTCAAGGCCCCGGACTTTCCGACGGGGGGGACGATCTTCGGGGTCAGCGGGGTGCAGGAGGCCTACCGGACCGGGAAGGGGCTGATCACGGTCCGGGCGCGGGCGAACGTGGAGACGCTGGCCAACGGACGGGAGAACATCGTGATCACGGAGATCCCGTTCATGGTCGTGAAGGCCAACCTGCTGGAGAAGATGGCCGACCTCGTCCGGGACAAGAAGGTGGAGGGGATCTCCAACATCCGGGACGAGTCGGACCGGGACGGGCTGCGCATCGTGGTGGAGCTGAGGCGGGACGCGGACGCCAACGTGGCGCTCAACAACCTCTACAGGCACAGCATGCTCCAGTCGTCGTTTGGGATCATCACGCTGGCGCTGGTGGACGGCTGGCCGAAGCTGCTGACGCTCAAGGAACTCCTCCAGCGCTATCTGGACCACCGGCACGACGTGGTCGTGCGCCGGGCGCAGTTCGAGCTGGGCGTGGCGCAGCGCCGGGCGCACATCCTGGAGGGGCTCAAGAAGGCGCTGGAGGACCTGGACCTGACGATCAAGCTCATCCGGCAGTCGGCCACCCCGGAGGCGGCGAAGGGCGCGCTGATGGAGCGGCTGGAACTGAGCGCGGAGCAGGCGCAGGCGATCCTGAGCATGGCCCTCCAGAGACTGACGGGCATGGAGCGGCAGAAGATCGAGGACGAGTACCTCGGCCTCCTCAAGGAGATCTCCGGGCTGGAGGGGCTCTTAGCGAGCAAGGCCAGGCGGATGAAGCTGATCAAGGACGAACTCTTAGAGATGAAGAAGAAGTACGGAGATGACCGGCGGACGGAGGTCGTGCTGTCGGCGGAGGAGTTCAACATCGAGGACCTGATCGCCGAGGAGGACGTGGTCATCTCCATCTCGCACGGGGGCTACATCAAGCGCATCCCGGTGAGCGCGTACCGCCGGCAGCGGCGGGGGGGTCGGGGCGTGACGGGGATGACGACGAAGGATGAGGACTTTGTCGAGCACCTGTTCATCGCCTCCACGCACTCCTACATCCTGTTCATGACGAGCAAGGGGCGCTGCCACTGGCTGAAGGTCTACGACATTCCGCAGGGGGGGCGGGCGTCGAAGGGGCGCTCCGTGGTCAACATGCTGGAACTCGACCCGGACGAGAAGACCGCGGCCATCGTGCCGGTGAAGGAGTTCGACGACCAGCACTTCCTGGTGCAATGCACGAAGCAGGGGCTGATCAAGAAGACGCCGCTGTCGGCTTACAGCAACCCCCGGAAGGGGGGAATCATCGCCCTCAACATCGTGGAGGGGGACGCGCTGATCGAGGCGGCCCTCACGGACGGGACGCAGGACATCCTGATCTCCACGCGGCACGGGCAGGCGGTTCGGTTCCCGGAGTCGGAGGTGCGGCCTGTGGGCAGGAACGCTCAGGGGGTGAAGGGGGTCACGCTGCGGGAGGGGGACGAGGTGGTCGGGATGACCGTGATCCGGCGGGATGGGACGCTGCTGACGGTCTGCGAGAACGGGTTCGGGAAGCGGAGCCCGATCTCGGACTACCGCATCACCCACCGGGGCGGGATCGGGGTGATCGACATCAAGACGACGGAGCGGAACGGGGCAGTGGTGGCGGTGAAGGAGGTCGTGGACGAGGACGAGCTGATGATCATCTCTCAGAAGGGCATCCTGATCCGGCTGCCGATCCGGGACATCAAGGTGATCGGGCGGAACACGCAGGGGGTGCGGGCGATCAACCTGGACGAGGGAGACCGGGTGATCGACGTGGCGAGGGTGATCGCGTCGGAGGAGGAGAATGGGGGGAATGGGGAGACCGGGGAGGAGCAGTAAGACAGACGGCAGATGGCAGACGGCAGACGGCAAGAAGCCCTGGACGAATCGTTCAGGGCTTCTTTGTAGCAAGGCGACTTGTCCACATATCCACAAATGGACCGGCCATGCCCCTATATTTGGGGGTTATCCACATGTTCACATGGCTATCAACAGATGTGAGTAACGTATATGTTCTTGTAAATATAACCCTTCGGATGGATAGGGCCTTTTTGATCCGACAATATTTTTTATGCATGCGTCGGCGCTGGAAGTTATATTAACGGTTATGTGAAACGCTACCCCATCCCCGTCACCCTCTCAGTCAGGAGTTCAAGCCATGTCCCAAAGGCGTCCTATTCCGTTCTGTGCGCTCATCATTGCCTTTACCCTTGTTCTTGTCACGTCCACCGGCTGGGCGGGTTATAAGCGTATTAACAAGCCGAACCCGGCGGACCCGATGGCCGTCCATATCTATCAACTGGACAATGGCCTCACGGTCTATCTCACCGAGAACCACGAGACGCCCCAGTTCTACGCGGAGATCGCCGTCCGGGCAGGCAGCAAACACGATCCCGCAGAGTCCACCGGCCTGGCCCATTATCTGGAGCACATGCTGTTCAAGGGCACGCAGAAGGTCGGGACCCTGGACTATGAGAAGGAGAAGCCCCACCTCGACCGGATCTCCGAACTCTACGAGCAGCACTTCAGGGAGACCGACCCGGCCAAGCGCAAGGCGATCTATGCCGAGATCAACAAGGAGTCCCAGCTTGCGGCCCAGTATGCCATTCCCAACGAGATCGACAAACTCTACAAGGCCATGGGAGGGACGAACCTCAACGCCCACACCTGGCACGAGGAGACGGTCTATCAAGTGAATCTCCCCTCCAACCGCCTGCGACAGTGGGCGGTCATCGAGTCCGAGCGCTTTCGGGCCCCGGTCTTTCGTCTGTTCCAGCCCGAACTCGAAATCGTCTATGAGGAGAAGAACCGGACGCTGGACAACAAGGATCGCATTATTCAGTACGCGGTAGGAAAGGTATTGTATAAAAATCATCCCTATGGACAACAGACGACCATCGGGGAGGTGGAGCATCTCAAGAACCCCTCCCTGAAGAACATGTATAAGTTCTTTGAAACCTACTATGTACCGAACAACATGGCCATCCTGATCTCAGGAGATATTAACCCTGAGGAAACCATCCGGGTGATCGACGAATACTTCTCCTCGTGGCAGCCGAAGGAGTTGCCCAAGCTAAGGGAGTGGAAAGAGAAGCCGCTCCAGGGCGCGGAACGGGTCACCGTCAAGTATAAAGGTGAAGAGTTCACTCTGCTCGCCTTTCGCACGGCGGACAGAAACCACCCCGACGCCGAGGCCCTCAAGCTGCTCGACATGACACTTGATAACTCGGTGGCCGGGCTCATCAACCTGAACCTCAATCAGCAGCAAAAGGTCCGTCAGGCCGGCTCTTATCCCCCTATAGATAATGACTACGGCGCCCAGTATCTCTGGGGCATTCCCAAGAAAGGCCAGACTCTCCAGGAGGTGGAACAGCTTCTTCTGGAGCAGATCGACCGGGTCAAGAAAGGAGAGGTCGAAGACTGGGTCCTCCCCGCGATTGTCACAGACTTCAAGAAGATGCAAAAGGCCCAACTGGAATCGAATACGGGGCGTGTGGGTCTGATGCGGAATGCCTTTTTGTCCCTCCAGGACTGGGATCATGCCGTCGGCGAGATCTCGCGCATGGAGAAGGTGACCCAACAAGACGTCATCCGGGTGGCCAGACGGTATTTTGCCAACGGCTACGTCGCCGGGTATCGCGTGGACGCGCAGCACGAGGTACCCTCCATCGAGAAGCCTCAGATTGACAAGATCGCCATCGACCCGAAGCGACAGGCTGAGTTTGTCAGGCAGGTCCTGGCGATGCCCGTCAAGGAGATTGAGCCGGTCTTCGTGGACCCCAGCAAGGACTACAAGGTCGTGGACTATTCCGACGGGGTCAAGCTGTATTACGCCAAGAACCCCCTCAACGACCTTTTCTCTTTGACTCTCTCTGTGGACTTCGGCACGCATCAGGATAACAAGATTGGCGCGGCGCTCCAACTCTTAGACAAGTCCGGCGCTGGCCTCTACAGTTCCGAGGCGTTGAAAAAAGAGTGGTATAAACTCGGCACAGACTTCCGGGTCAGCGCAGGCGACAACGAGACTGCCGTCAGCCTGTCGGGCCTCGACGAGAACTTTATCCCTTCTCTGCGTCTGTTGATGGAGATTCTGAAAAACCCGAAGGCGGACACGACGACTCTCAACGAGTTGATCAAGATCATTCTGGTCAGCCGGGAGGACGCCAAGAAAGACTTTCGCACGATCAGCGATGCGCTGTCGCGCTACAACCGCTACGGCAAGGAGTCTCACTATCTGCGCATGCTGCCGAACGAGGCGGTGCAGAAGTTGACCGTGGAGGAGCTACACGGCCTTGTCAAGAACCTTTTGACCTACAAGCATACCCTCATCTACGCCGGTTCTCTGCCCCTTGAAAAGGCGCTGGAGGCCCTGAGGGCCAACTATGCGGTCGCCGGGACGCTTCAGGACCCGCCGCCCTACCGGTTCCTCAAAGTGCGCGCCCCCGAACAGACCGAAGTCCTTTTCTTCAATAAAGAGATGGCGCAGGCACAGGTCCGTGTCGAGTTCGGGGACGAGGACTATAGCGAAGCCAACCGGCCGTCCTTCGACCTCTACAACTCCTACTTCGGGGGCGGCATGGCGGGCATCGTCTTTCAGGAGTTGCGCGAGGCGCGGGCCCTCGCCTATGCGGTCAGGGCCAGCTATGTCCCCGGAGAGCGGAAGGGGGACCAGAACATCCTGTTCGGGGAGATCGGCTGCCAGGCGGATAAAACGCCGGAGGCTGTGGAGGCATTCGTCGATCTCGTAGACAACCTCCCGGCGTCCCCCGAGCGGTACGATGTGGCCCGCGAGTCCCTCCTCAACCGGTATCGCACGTCCAAGCTGGGCTTTCGGGATGTCATCGGCGCTGTGCGAACCTGGGAGCGCCTCGGCCTCTCGGTGGACCCCCGCAAGTGGCGGTTTGAGCAGATCCAGGCGGCGACCCACATCGACGCGGTGCTCCAGTTCCACAGATCGCATCTGAAGTCGCGCCCCAAGCTGATCTCCATCGTCGGGGACAAGAACAAGATTGACGTGGAGCGGCTCAAAAAGGGGGGCAAACTGAACGAGATCGGCCTGAAGGACATTTTCGTCTTCTGAAAGCTGGATACCGGGAGGCAGGCAAACATGGCCCCTCTGGCGATCAGAGGGGCCATCTCATTGTTTGACGTTTCTGACCAGTCGGCACTGCTCGGACATCGGGGTCTGGACGAACGGGTGCATGCTGGCGTCGGACATCCCGACGTTCGCGCACGGGCTGGGGGTTGCGGGCTACGAGGCCGTGCTGGGGGGGCGGATGCACTTCGTGGGGCCGGATCAGAGGCATGGGTTCGAGCGCCGGATCGTCGGGGACGTGCTGAGCCCGTTTCCGGGCGGGCCGCCCCCGGACCTGGGATCTGTTCCGACGGTGACCACGGGACAGTCTCGCGAGGGGGTGGAGATCTCCGGGCCGGGGCGGACGGCCTACCAGGCCTACGACGTGGCGGTGACGGACGCCTGCTGCTGGTATCTGGAGGCGCGGGACCGGACCGGGGGGGACAGGCCCTTCTGTCTGGTGGTGGGCTATGTGCTGCCCCACTGCCCCTTCATCTGCCCGAAGCGCCTGTATGACGAGTACTTCGACCGGGTCGACATCCCTCAGGTTCCGCCCGATTATATGGACCGGCTGCACCCGGCCGTCCGGCTGTGGCGGGAGCGCCGGGGGGTGAACGGATTGGAGGAGGAGGCGGTGCGGCGGGCCCGCGCGGCCTACTACGGGCTGGTGACGTTTATGGACGAACAGATCGGGCGGCTGCTGGAGACGCTGTCGGAGGCGTCGTTCCGGGAGGACACGGCGGTGGTCTACGTGTCGGACCACGGGGAGATGGTGGGCGAGCACGGGATGTGGTGGAAGAGCAGCTTTTACGAGGGGTCCGCGCGGGTGCCCATGATCTGGTCGTGGCCGGGTCGCTTTGGGGAGGGGAGGGTCCCCCGCGTGACGAGCCTGTTAGACGTGGGGCCGACGCTGCTGGACCTGGCGGGGGCGGACCCGCTTCCGGGGGTCTCTGGCAGGAGTCTCGCGGGTTTTCTGCGCGGGTCGGGGGAGGTCGCTGGCCGGACGAGGCGTTCTCGGAGAATGTCTCCGGGGGGGTGGAGCGGCCCGGACGGATGGTCCGGCAGGGGGCGTGGAAGCTGAACTTCTATCACGGCTATGACGCGCCTCAACTGTTTAACGTGGCGGAGGACCCGGAGGAGTTCGAGGACCGGGCGGGGGACCCGGGGTGCGCGGAGGTCCGCGAGCGGCTTCTGGCGCGCGTGCGAGCGGGGTGGGACGGGGATTGGATCGAGGCGGAGCTGAAGCGGCGTTCGGAGGGGCGGGCGCTGGTCCGCCGGTGGGCGGGCCGGGTGGCGCACGACCTGTCCGACTTCTGGCAGGCGCCGTCGGGGTGCAATGTGTTTCCGGAGGAGTGAATCCGCAGATTACGCAGATTACGCAGATGCGAGATACGAGAAATGCCAAGTGACGATCTTCAGGCCGCCCAGGAGGCGGCGCGCGCCCATCCGCTGCTGGAGCAGTTCATCACGCATCTGTCGGTGGAGCGGGGGCTGTCCGGGAACACGGTGGACGCGTACCGGCGGGACCTGGCGCGATACCTCCGGTTTCTGGGGGAGGCCGGCGTGGGGGATGTCAGACAGGCGCGCGAGGCGGACGTCTCCGCGCTCGTGCGGGCGCTGGACGGGGTGGGGCTGGAGCCGGCGAGCATCGCCCGAGGCCTGTCGGCGGTGAAGACGTTTCATCGCTTCCTGGCCTCGGAGGGGCTGGCGGCGGGGGACCCGGCGGAGCGCGTGATCCCGCCCCGGATGCGGCGGGGGCTGCCTGCGGTGCTGAACATCTTCGAGGTGGAGCGGCTGCTGGAGCAGCCGGACCTGACGACGCCGTTGGGGGTGAGGGACCGGGCGATGCTGGAGACGCTCTACGCCCTGGGCGTGCGGGTCTCGGAGCTGATCGCCCTGCGGACGTCGGACCTGCTGCTGGACGCGGAGGTGGTGCGGGTGATCGGGAAAGGGGACAAGGAGCGGGTCGTGCCGGTGGGGGCAGAGGCGATGGAGCATGTCCTTTACTATCTGCGAAACGTCCGGCCTCAACTGGTCAAGCCGCACTCCGGGGACGTGGTGTTCCTGAACTGGCGCGGGCGGAGGCTCACCCGGATGGCGGTCTGGAAGATGCTCAAGGGGTATACGCGGAAGGCGGAGATCCAGAAGGACGTCAGCCCGCACACGCTCCGGCACTCGTTCGCGACGCACCTGTTAGAGGGGGGGGCGGACCTGCGGGCCGTGCAGGAGATGCTGGGGCACGCGGACATCTCCACGACGCAGATCTACACGCATCTGGACCGGGAGTACCTGAAGGAGGTGCACAGGACGTTTCACCCGAGGGGATAACGCAGAACGATGAAAAGGCAACGCAGAACGCGGAACGCGGAACGATGAACGCAGAAAGAGCAACGCAGAACACGGAACGCGGAACGATGAACGAAAAGCAAATCAGGTTTATGCTTTTACTTCATCGTTCATCGTTCATACTTCATCGTTGTCTTTGTTCATCGTTCATCGTTCATACTTCATCGTTATATTCCTGTACTTCCAAACCCACCCGAGCCACGGCTTGTTTCATCTAGCCGGTCCACGACCTCCAGTTTAGCGCGCTCGACCTTCGTGAAGACCATCTGGGCGATCTTCTGGCCCCGGCGGACCTGGACGGTCTCCTGGCCAAGGTTGATCAGAATGACGCCGACCTCGCCCCGGTAGCCCGCGTCCACGGTGCCGGGGGTGTTGACGATGCTCAGGCCGTGCCTGAGGGCCAGGCCGCTCTTGGGCCGGACCTGCCCCTCGTAGCCGTCCGGGATGGCCACGGCGATGCCGGTGGGGACCAGGGCGCGTTCGCCAGGTTTGAGGATGTGGTCCTCGGCGGCGAAGAGGTCCACGCCGGCGTCGCCGGGGTGGGCGTAGTCGGGGACAATCGCGTGGGGGCGGAGTTTCTGGACTCGCACTTGAATCGTCATAGAAGTGGGGCGATTTTTGTTTTTATCTCAGATGAACTTGTCAGAGGAAACGTCAAAGATCTGAGCCAGTTTTTTAGCCGTTTTAAGGCTGATGGACCGGATACCCCGCTCCATATTTGAAACATGTTGACGAGGAACTCCGCCCAGCTTTTCGCCCAGTTTCGCCTGGGTCAGGCCGGCGTTCTCCCGGTAAATCCTCAAATTGTCGCCAGGCGCCATCCTGGATTTTACCTTCCGATACCAATCGGTCTTGAAGATATCGACGGTCTCCTCGTCGTCATCGTCCAGGATCTGAACGCTGTCGCCATACTCCTCCTCCAGCACAGAGAGGAGCCTTTCGGAAATCTCCCCTTTGAGGGTGATTTCAATATGGGGCGTTTTCACGACTGCCTGCATAGTACACCTCGATTGTCACGGAGCTTTTCTGCCAGCGCCAGCAGGCGACCCAGTGATGGGACAGATGACAGTGATAGGTGTCCGGCCCCAGTCTGGAGAAATTGGGCCAGTCCTTTCTGATGGGCCCCTTATCCCGCAGATCTTCGACCAGATTGGCCATCTTCATCTGGATCGGCTCAGGCATCTTCCGCAAATCCCTGAGCGTCTTTTTCTGGATGTGGACCCTGTACATACCGAAACATAATCAATTATTGGTTACATAGCAAGGCCGATCTCCCCCCGGTATCCCGCGTCCACGGTGCCGGGGGTGTTGACGATGCTCAGGCCGTGCCTGAGGGCCAGGCCGCTCTTGGGTCGGACCTGCCCCTCGTAGCCGTCGGGGATGGCCACGGCGATGCCGGTGGGGGCCAGGACGCGCTCGCCGGGTCTGAGGGTGTGGTCCTCGGCGGCGAAGAGGTCCACGCCGGCGTCCCCCGGATGGGCGTAATCGGGGGCGACAGCATGGGGGCGAAGCTTTTGGACTTTGACTTGTATCATGGTAATTGTTTCCTGAAGGCATCAGCGAAGATGTTCCTGGTTTTCGTGGATGATCCCCTGTTTACGGCTCGGTCCCCATCAGCCTCGCCAGGGCCTGCCGGAACTGCTCCTTCCCG
>CAYRZX010000273.1:6718-9757 GCA_964428665.1 uncultured Gemmatimonas sp. | reverse complement strand
TCACTACCCGCGCTCGGATCGGCTTATTTTGAAGGACCTCTCCTTCGTGCTCAGGCCTGAGGAGACGGTGGCCGTAGTCGGTGAGAACGGCGCGGGAAAGACCACGCTGGTGAAGCTGATCACCCGCCTCTACGACCCGACCGAAGGCGTCATTTTTCTGGATGGGAGGGATTTGCGCGAGTATGACCTAAATGACCTGCGCCGTCAGATCGGCGTGATCTTTCAGGACTTCGTGCGCTACGACCTCTCGGCGCGGGAGAACGTCGGCTTCGGGCAGGTCGAGTTCGTCGATGACCTGGAGCGCGTCGCACACGCCGCAGCGCAGGGGGGAGCGCGTCCCGTCATCGACCGACTGCCCAGGGGATTCGACACGGTCCTGGGCCGGACGTTTGATGAAGGGGTTGATCTCTCAGGCGGAGAGTGGCAGAAGCTGGCCCTCAGCCGGGCGTTCATGCGGGAGGCGCAGGTCCTCATTCTGGACGAGCCTACAGCCGCCCTGGACGCCTTCGCCGAATACGAGATTTACAAACGATTTGCGGACTTAACCGCCGGTAAAATGACCATCTTCATCTCCCACCGGTTCTCGACCGTTCGCGTGGCGCAGCATATCCTGGTGCTGCAGGGGGGGAGGTTAATTGAAGAGGGCATCCACGATGAGCTGATGGACCTGGATGGACAGTACGCGAAGATGTTCAACACGCAGGCCGAGCGGTATAGGTAAAAGATTCAAAGATTCAAAGGAGGTCCGTTCGTATGGCTGATGTTCGAGCGGAGACCCCGGAAGCCCCGGCAGAAGTGCAAGAGGACAGGGTGATCGTCGGCTCCTGGTCGAAATCTCTCGCGGAGGTGGCTCAGGAGGCGGCCAGGCTGCGGGCGCTGCTGACCGAGGGGCGGGTGGAGGAGGCCCGTCGAGAAATGGAGGGCCGGCCCGTCGAGGAGCAGACCGCCCTGGTCCTGGTCAGCGGAGAAGGGCAGGAGGACCTGTTGTCGCTCACCGGGCCGGGCGGGAGGGGCTACAGTCCAGCGGTGGTCAATCGCCTCCCCACGGACGCCCTGGTCAGCCTGCTGGCCGTGGACTCGGAGTATTTGAGACACAACGTCGAGATCCTCCGGGCGATGTCCCCGGAGCGGTTCGGAAAGGCCGTGGCCGACACCCTGGAGCCGGTGGACCACCCGGAGACCCGTCAAAAAGTGGCCTGGGAGTGGCTGGAGGTCACGGCCGCGCTGGAGGATGTGAACCACCGGAGGCATCTGCTCATGGCGGTGGACGTCGATCTGGTCGAAGATGCCCTGTTCAGCATCGTGGAGCAACTCGACCTGAACGCCATCGTCATAACCCTCCCGGATATCCCTCCGGTCACGCGCTACAAGCTGCTTTTAGACTCAGCCGCGGGCGGGTCGCCCCCCAGCACCTACGTTGAAGACCTGAAGATCGGGGCCGTGCTGGACGCCCTGTGGGAGGCCGAGCCGGACCTGTTCAGGCAAGCCGTCTGCGGGGCGTGGGAGCGGTCGGACCCCGCAGAGAAGCCTGACGAAGACACTGAGGGCTTTGTATGAACACCCTGGCAAAACTGGACCTCAACCGCCTCCCCGTGGACGAGCAGGCGTTCCTGGCGCGCGCCCTGGAGCTTGGCGTCCGTCTGAGGCGTTTCCAAGAGCCATTTCTGGACGCCCTGAGCGCCTATCTTCAAGGGACAGCCGTCCACCACGCCCGCCGCTTTCGGACGGGCATCAAGGTCCGCAAGGAGGACCTGTCGCGGGGCGTCCGTCGCGTCGCGGTCTGCCTCGACGCCGGCCTGAAGGACGAGGCCCAGGGCAACCTGAACGCCGCCCTGGACCTCCTCAGGCCGGACCATTTCGAGGCCCTGCGGAGGCGAGGGTGGGAGATCGTCCACGCCCGCCTGAAGGAGATGCGTCAGACCGCGGCCCGCATCCTGAAAAGCCCCTGCCGGGGGCTGCTCAAGGGGGACGGAAAGCGCCTCTGCCGGTGGGCCACCATCCGCCCGGACGACGGCTCGGCGGAGGACCCCGACGGCGCGCGGGAGGAGATGGACCTCGTGGCGGAGTTCGCGGAGTTTCGGCGGGTGGAGATGCAGGCCCGGTTCCTCGGCTCCCTGCCCAGGCCGCTGGTGCGCGGCCTGCCGGAGGCGCAGCGCCGGTCGTGGGGGTTCGAGCAGGTCGTGCAGGGGGTCGTCCTGGCCCTCGCCACCGACGGCCAGGGCCTCCTTCTGGACGATCAGGCAAAGTCCCGGCTGCGCGACCTGTGCGACGCTGACGGCGCGCTGAACGCCAACGCGCGGGAGAAGGTCGAACGCCTCCTGCGGGACCATCTGCTCGCCCACAGCGACGACCCGGAATACCTCGCTTATCTCCTGGACGCCGCGCAAGAGGCGATGAAAGAGGCCCGCCCGGACGACGGGCCGCGCGCAAGAAAAGCTGTTGACGAAATTCGAGAAAAATGATATATTTCTGCGCTCATGGACATGGTCATGCCTCCTGAAGAGACGGCGCTGGACCCCCTCTGGATGGAGGAGGCCATCAGGGAGGCCGGCCAGGCCGCTGAGGCCGGCGAGGTCCCTGTGGGGGCCGTGATCATCCGGGGCGGTGAAATCCTCGCGCGGGCCCGCAACCAGGTCGAGACCCTGCGCGACCCATCCGCGCACGCCGAGCTGCTGGCCATCCGGTCCGCCTCCTCGGCGCTGGGGTATCAGCGGCTGTCGGGATGCACGCTCTACGTGACCCTGGAGCCCTGCGCCATGTGCGCGGGGGCCATCGTCCTGGCCCGGCTGGACCGGCTGGTCTTCGGAGCGGCCGACCCGAAGACCGGGGCCTGTGGCTCCCTGATGAACATCGTGCAGGACGGTCGGCTGAATCACCGAGTGCCCACGACGCGGGGCATCCGGGAGGCGGAGTGCGGGGCGCTCCTGAAGGCCTTTTTCGTGGCGCGGAGAGGTGGCTGAGCGGTTGAAAGCGGCGGCCTCGAAAGCCGTTGTAGGGCTTGTCCCTACCGGGGGTTCAAATCCCTCCCTCTCCGCCAAA
>CAYRZX010000273.1:0-6618 GCA_964428665.1 uncultured Gemmatimonas sp. | reverse complement strand
GACGGCCCAGAAGGTCTGGGAGGCGCTTCCGCTGACCTGCGACTTCAACACCTGGGGGGATGAGATCTATTTCTCCATCCCGGTGGAGGCCGGGCCGGAGAACCCGCAGGCAGTCGTGCAAAAGGGGGACCTCGGCTACTGGCCCCCCGGCCACGCCTTCTGCATCTTTTATGGCCGGACGCCGGCCAGCAGCGGGGATGAGATCCGTCCGGCCAGCCCGGTCAACCCGCTGGGCCGGGTCCTGGGCGATGTGACGATTCTCAAAAAGGCGGCCGGCAAGGCCGATCAGGTCAAGATTGAAAAAGCGTGAGGCTGAGTTTCAGGTTTCACTCGGAACTCATCACGCATCGCTCATCACTGCTTTTCGGTGGGGCAGTAGCTCAGCTGGGAGAGCGCAGCGTTCGCAACGCTGAGGTCGTGGGTTCGATCCCCATCTGCTCCACCAAAACAAATAAGCGTTCAGCAGTCAGCAGTCAGCTATCAGTAAAAAATACTCGATTTCTGATAGCTGATAGCTGACCGCTGACCGCTGCTTTTTTAGAGAAGGTCGTGCTAGACGGGGAGGTAGCGGTGCCCTGTGACCCGCAATCCGCTACAGCGGGGTTGAACTCCCGAACCGAGGTCCCTTGTCCGAGTACAGCGTGAGGAGAAGCGGCGTCGAAGGTCAGGTCCTGCGCAACGGAACACCATCGAACCCCGCCAGGACCGGAAGGTAGCAACGGTAGATGACCTGTTCTGTGTGCCGCGGGGCAACCTGGCCGGAGCTGGCTGCCCTCATCAAGTCTCGGGCGAAGATCGAGGGCGGGTGCACGGCCTTTTCTTTTTTCCCCTCTTTTCTTCTTCCTCTGCGGTCTCCGCGTCCTCTGCGGTAAAGTTCGCGTCGCCTTCTAAGGTTGACAGCCGGAGCCCTCCGATGTCCTACGTCGTCATGGCCCGCAAGTGGCGTCCGCTGACGTTTGAAGAGGTCGTCGCCCAGAGCCACGTGACCGTCACGCTTCAGAACGCCGTCCGGGCCGGCCGGACCGCTCACGCCTACCTCTTCTCAGGGCCTCGCGGGTCCGGCAAGACCACCACGGCCCGCATCCTGGCCAAGGCCCTCAACTGCGATCAGGGCCCCACGCCCGCGCCCTGCAACCGCTGTCGCGCCTGCGAGAGCATCAACCGGGGGACCAGCCCCGACGTGCTGGAGATCGACGCGGCCTCCAACCGGGGCATCGACGAGATCCGGAGCCTCCGGGAGAAGGTGATCCTCGGCGTCTCGAAGCAGAGCGGCCACAAGGTCTACATCATCGACGAAGTCCACATGCTCACCCCGGAGGCCTTCAACGCCCTGCTGAAGACCCTCGAAGAGCCGCCCGCGCACGTCATCTTCATCCTGGCCACCACGGAGCGCCACCGGGTCCCCGCCACGATCCTCTCCCGATGCCAGCACTTTTTCTTCCGGCGCATCTCGTCCCAGGACATCGCCGGACAGCTCGCCCGCATCGCGCAGCAGGAGGGGATCGAGATCCCCGAAGAGGCCCTCTTCCTGATCGCCCGGCGGGCGGACGGGGCCATGAGGGACGCCCAGAGCCTGCTCGACCAGGTCGTCGCCTTTGCGGGGATGTCGGTCACGGCGGAGGCCGTGCGGGAGGCCCTCGGCGTCCTGGACCAGGACCTGTTCTTCCGGGCGACGGATGCCGTCCTCGCAAAAAATCGGACTGCCGGGCTGAACTTGATCGAGGAGCTGATCGGACAGGGGGGAGACGTCGGAGAGTTCGCGAGGGGGCTTCTCGAACACCTTCGAAACCTCCTCGTCTGTAAGATTCAGGGAGGGGACACCGGCCTCGACCTGTCCGAGGCGGATCGCCTCCGCTGCCGGACGCACGCGGAGCCATTCCCCGAACAGGACCTTCAGAGGATGATCCAGATCGTCTCCGACCTGGAGCGGGACATCGGCGACGTGATCCAGCCCCGCCTCCACCTCGAAATCGCCCTCCTCAAGCTGATCGCGATGGAGCCCGTTGTCTCCATAGACGACCTGCTGGACCGCCTCGACCGGCTCGAGGAGCGGCTGAGAGGCCGGCTCGCCGCCCCGGAGAGCGTCCCTGCGCCCTCGCGCCCATCCCCGGCGCTTCCCGAGCCTTCTAACCGGCCTCACGCTCAGGCCGATGAGTCCCCGGCGAACCAGCCTCCGGCGTCTGCTGAACCGTCTTCCAGGGTCCCCCCTGCGCGCGGAGAGGAGAATGCCTCCGCAAGGGCCTCCACGCCCTCTCCTGTCCCCCCCGCCTCATCGGGACCCGTCTCTCTGGAGATCGTCCGGCAGAAGTGGGACGAGATCGTGGGCCGCGTAAAGGCCGAGTCGATCTCCCTCGGCGCGCACCTGGACCACGGAACCCCCCGCGCCGTGGCGGATGAGACCCTCCGGGTCGGATTCCCGGCCCGCGCGGCGTTCAGCGCCAGCCACATCAGGAGGAAGAAGAGGGAGTTCGAAGACATCGCCGCCAGGGTCCTGGGGACGCGCCTGCGGGTGGAGTGCATACTGGAGGGGTCGGATGCGGAGTCACAGCCGTCTCAGAACCCCGGAGAGGAACAGGAGGCGGAGCAGGAGACAAAAACAGAGGTGGCGCCATCTGTGCAGACGGTGCTGCAGATTTTTGACGGAGAGATTCTGAGGCGATAGCAGGAGGACTGGCATGAAGGGCATGGGCAACCTGGGCAATCTTATGAAGCAGGCGCAGAAGCTTCAGGCGCAGATGGCGAAGATCCAGGAAGAGCTGGGAGAGAGGCGCGTGGAGGGGTCTGCCGGCGGGGGAATGGTCGTGGCGGTGGCCAACGGCAAGCAGGACATCCTGTCGGTCAAGATCGACCCCGAGGTCGTGAACCCGGACGACGTCGAGATGCTGGAGGACCTGATCGTCGCCGCGATCAAACAGGCGCGGGAGAAGGCCGCGACCCTGGCCGAAGAGGAGATGCAGAAAGCCACGGCGGGCCTGATGCCCGGCCTGGGTGGTGGGATGAAGCTCATGGGGATGTGAGACGGCAGACGTAAAATCTAAAAGACCATTCTTCACGTTTGCCGTTTGCCATTTGCCATTTGCCGTTATGATCTCCCAATCCGTCGATCACCTGATCGCCGAACTGACCAAGTTACCGGGCATCGGCCCGCGGTCCGCCCAGCGGATCGCGTTCCACCTCCTTCGCAGCCCTGCGGACCAGGTGGAGGCCCTGGCGCGCCTCCTCGTCGAGGTCAAGGCGCGGGTGCGGCCCTGTTCGACCTGTTTCTTCCTGACCGAGGCCGACGCCTGTGACATCTGCGCCGACGCCCGGCGGGACCGGAGCATCCTCCTCGTCGTGGAGCAGATCAGCGACGTGCTGGCGTTTGAGCGGACGCAGGCCCACCGGGGGCTCTACCACGTCCTCGGCGGTGCCCTCTCCCCCCTGGACGGCGTCGGCCCGGACCGCCTGAAGATCCACGAACTCCTGAACCGCCTGAAGACAGGCGAGGTGAAGGAGGTGGTCTTCGCCACCAATCCCAGAGTGGAGGGGGAGGCCACAGCGCAATACCTCGACCGGCTCATCCGCCCGCTCGGCATTCGGACCACCCGGATCGCGCGGGGCGTCCCTGTCGGAAGCGACCTGGAGCTGGCCGACGGCCTGACGCTCGCGCGGTCACTCGAAGGCAGAAGAGAATTGTAAATAGGACTTTCCGATGTACGCCCTCTCCCTCCCCATCACCCTGGCCAACGCCCTGACGACCTTCCGGCTGCTGATGAGCCCGGTGTTCATCGCGGTCTTCTTCTGGGACAGTCCGCTGTCGGTCCCCCTGTCTCTGGCCATCGTCCTGATGTCGGAGGGGTCCGACGTACTCGACGGCTACCTCGCCCGGTCCCGGGGGCAGGTGACGGCGTTCGGCAAGATCTTCGACCCGCTGGCCGACAGCATCTCCAGGTTCACCGTCTTCCTCTGCTACCTGGCGGCGCACCTAACCCCGCTCTGGATGGTGGCCACCATCCTCTACCGGGACATGCTCGTCTCCACCCTCCGCACGGCCGGGGCCTCGCAGGGGGTGATCATCTCCGCCCGCAAGAGCGGTAAGATCAAGGCCGTGGTGCAGGGGACCAGCATCATCGCCATTCAGGCGTTGAGGCTCATCCAGGAGAACCAGGACATCGTCTCGAACTACGTTCACGGCTTTATGATGGCCGTCACCCTCGTCACGGCCTGGTCGGCGATAGACTATGTGTGGGGCAACAGAAACGTGCTCGCCAAGATTAGGAAGTAGGGGCGGGATTTATCCTGCCCAAAGAGGCGGGATTTATCTCGCCCTGAGAGGCAAGGTCTACCTCGCCCTGAAGCCTTTTCCGGGGAGTCCTGTCCATCAACCTCTTCACGCGCTTTGTCGCGACCGGCGCATTTTCGGGCTACGCCCCGGTCGCCCCGGGCTCCGCCGGTAGCCTGGTCGGTCTCGCGCTCTACCTCCTCCTCCCTGTTGCCCCCGCCCATCTCTGGATCGCCGGACTGCTGTTCCTCTTCGTCGTGGGGGTGAAGGTCTCTTCGGACGCTGAAACGGTCTGGGGCAAAGACCCCGGCTACGTCGTGATCGACGAGATCGTGGGGTTCGGCGTGACCGTCGCCCTGCTCCCCCGGTCGGTCCCGCTGGCCGTCGCCGGGTTCCTGGTGTTCCGGGTCCTGGATGTCCTGAAGCCCCCGCCCGCCCGGCAGTTCGAGCGCCTGCCCGCCGGGTGGGGGGTGATGCTGGACGACATCGCCGTGGGCCTCTACGGCAACCTCCTGCTGCGCATCGGCCTGGCGCTGTGGAAGGGGTCTGCATGAGCCTTGAGCGCCTCGATGAACTCCGTCGCGTGATCGACAGCCTGGACCCGGCGGGGTCCCCGCGGGCCGCGATCCTTCGCCGCGCCCCGGAGGGGGTCCGGGGGCCCGGTGGGGTCCTCGGCGTCATGTCCGCCTCGTTCAACCCCCCTACGAGAGCGCACCTCAGGATGACGGAGAAGGCCGGCCGCCTCTGCGGCTTCGACGAGGTCCTGTTCCTGCTGGCCAGGACCAACGTGGAGAAGGGCCTCTACGGCGCGCCCCTGGAGGCGCGTCTCCTGATGATGGAGGCCCTCGCCGGCCCCCGGCCCTCCTGCTCCGTCGCCGCAGTCAGCCACCCTCGCTTCGTCGATAAAGCGGCTGCCCTGATGCCCCTCTACCCGGCCGGCGCGGACATCTGCTTCATCGTCGGATACGACACCCTGGTCCGCCTTTTCGACCCCAGGTATTACGTCGATATGGCGGATGAGCTGGAGAAGCTGTTCACGCGCGTTCGCTTCGTGGCGGCCAACCGGGGGGAGCATACCCCTGAAGCCGTCCGGCGTTTCCTGGAGCGGCCGGAGTGCCGGGGATTTGCGGACCGGATCAGAGTGATGGAGCTGGACGCCCGTCACGCCGGGATGTCCTCCTCGGAGGTCCGGGAGCGGTTGCGCAGGGGGGAGGCGGTGGCCGACCTGGTGCCCGAGGAGGTGGAGGAGCTGATCCGGCGGATGGGGCTTTACCAGGAAAACGATGAACGATGAACAAAGACAACGATGAAGTATGAACGATGAACGATGAAGTAAAAGCATAAACCTGATTTGCTTTTCGTTCATCGTTCCGCGTTCCGCGTTCTGCGTTGCTCTTTCAGCGTTCTGCGTTCTGCATTCTCTTTCATGGAGGTCCTGCCTATGCATCGTGTATGGCGTGTTGTTTTGGGATACGCGGTTGTCTGCGCCGTGATGACATCGCTTCCGGGCACGCCCGGACAGGCCGACGGGCAGGACGCCCAGACAGTGGTCTGGGAGCGGCGGGACTACGGCTGGCTGCCGGGGCGGCTCACGGAGATGGTGGGGATGAAACCCACCGTGGTCGGAGGCATCCTCTACCTGTTGAGCGGGCCCCTCACGGGAGACCCGGAGATGACCTCCGAGACCTTTGTGGCCGTGGACTGCGCCACCGGCCAGACGAAGTGGACGAGCAACGCCCGATTCGGGCCGACCAGGCACGAACTGGGCATCGCCGTCAACGCGGGCATCATCTACCTCCTCGACCGGGACGTGGCCAAGCTCATCGCCGAGGCCAGGATGTATGGCCTGGACCAGAAGACCGGCCGGGAGCTCTGGAAGAAAAACCTCAAGGTCTCCCTCCTCGGCGAGATCGACCCCGGCGTCTACGCAGGCTGGCCGACGGCCTATCCCTACCCCGACAACTTCCTGACGATGAACGGAACCAAAGGGGTCGTCTACTCGGCGGCAGGGGGAGGATACAGCACCTCCCTCATCTACCACGACACCGGTGACCCGCTCTTCAGGCCGGACGGAGGCGGAATCATCCGGTACTACGACGACAAAAAGGTCGTCTACACAACCAAGGACAAGATGAAGGCCTCGGACCTGACCTCCCAGGCGGAACTCTGGTCCAGGGACCTCCCGGAGGCGCCGCAGGCCAGGCCCGGCGCCGGACACGCCCTGACCGTCGGCGCGACGATCTACGTCCTGACGATCTCGAACAAGCTCTACAAGTTCGACGCCGCCTCGGGCGCAGTCCTGCTGGAAAAGACCCTGGAGGGAAAAGGCTATGATGCGTTCACGTTCGACGGCAAGG
>CAYRZX010000272.1:0-9769 GCA_964428665.1 uncultured Gemmatimonas sp. | reverse complement strand
TATGCTTTAACAGTGACCTATCTTAATGCACAAGAATCGTGAAAAGCTATTTAGCATTATAACCGAGACGATTGAGGATGCCGCTGCGGACGATAAAGAGGATGCCGAAAAACCAGAAGCTGAATAGGACATCAAGGTTTGCAAAATACGCAAAGGAGATGGTGTACATATTGATCCGCGTCCAGATACCGGGGATAAACCGGCCCTGAGCGGAACCATCGAACCAGATCCAGGGTCCCCACCGGATGTTTGGGATGACCGGGAAACCGGGCACAAAGTATTCGATCATATTCCAGGAGAGGATTCCGAACGCGATGGCGAAACCGATCCAGAAGAGGCGGGGAAATGGAGAGATCCCGTGGCGGGTGGTCAGGTCGATGGCCGGGCGCAGGATCGGGTAGACAAGACGCTCGCTTTGCACCCACTGCTTCCGAAGGATCACGGACAGACAGGCCGAGGACACAAATAGGGCAGTCACCAGGGCCATCCAGCAGGCCAGGGGGACGTACCAAACACTCCAGGGGATGGACATTCCGGGAGCTAACCCGATGTAAAGATCGTCCAGCGTCCCGTTGACGTTCGTCGGGGCCAGCCATTCCGGGATGTGAGGGTGAAAGTAATCAGCCCACTGGTTCTCCGGGGCGGCATAGTAATACGGCGCGGCAATGGCGCCCAGAAAATAGCCCGTCAGTCCCACGGAGGGAATGGCCCCGCCCACCAGACTGCAGGCCAGAATGACTAGCAGTTCGATCGATGAGAGGGCCAGCTGTCCGGCCAGCCGCTTGCAGAGGGGGTTGAGAAGGAGGGCTAACGACAGATAGACCATCAGCGCACCCATGGGAAAGTGGCTGAGGGTCATCCGGGAGGCGTGGAGGACGTACTCGATGTAGTTCACCCAGAGGGAGATCGTCGCGGACACCGCCGCTCCCAGGAGGATCGACCGGATGGTGACCCGCTCTCGGTCAGGAGCCTGACCGAAAGCGTATTGCTGAGAACTGGCGGGGTTGGAGGTCTCAGGCATAGAACATTTTCAATGGAGAGGGTGGCATCACTGCTCATATTCATCCCTGCAGGCAGGTTCTATCCGTCGCTGCTTTTAGTCGCCGCAGATAGTGGTCCCATCCTTCATCGTGGACGTCGCGTTCGAGCGACTGGTCGGCGAAGCCGCTATGAAGAAGCTGCAAGACTGTGCCGTCCGGTGTCGCCTCTATGGTGAACAGAACGTGCGTCGATGGGAAGTCCCAGCTGGAATGGCTCCACGTAAAACCGAATCGCCCAGGGGATTCGTAGTCTGTAACTTCCCCCCGGAACACACTCGCGGTCCCGTTGCTGTTGAGGAAACAGAACTCCACAGCCCCTCCAGGATGGGGTTCGACGGCCGCCACCTGGGCGAACCAGCGGGCAATCCACTCAGGATCGGTCAACGTCCGAAAGACCCGGCCCAGAGGCGCGTGAATGTGGATCCGCTTTTCAAGCCGATTATCGAAAGCGTCAGGCATATCGTCCGGTGGCATCGAGATCCCTTGTCATCCGGTGCGAAGACGGCTCATACGGTCCCCCTCCGCCGGATGCTGCTGAGAAGGTCGATTACCGCCCCCCGAATGATGGGCTCGCTGGCCGGAACCAGGGCGCTCAGGGCAGGCTCCGAGCCCCCCTGTTCGAACGCCTCCGGGGTCGGCACATAGCCGACCTCGCGCGTCGCGCGGCTGATGAGGATCGTGTGGCGGAACGGTGACGCCTCTTTGATCGCGAGTGCTGTGTCGTGGAAGGCCTCTCCGGGAAGATGCACGATGACCGTGTCCCCGAGTGTAATGACTTTGATCGGATAGGAGATTATGGGATTTTCACGATAACGCTCGAAGAGAAACTGGTTATAGCGAGACCGGGAGTCTCTCAGGTCGGTCCGTTTCTCCTCGGACTGCTCCGCGACCTGACGCGCGGGAACCGCGACCTCCTGGTAGTGCAACCCGAGCGTTGGCGTCTCCGAGGGTTTGATCTGCTCAAAAGCGTAGAGCGCCTGAGCCCCGACTGCCCGCCCGATGCGCCGCGCCGCCAGGCCCCGCCGCTCAATGGGTACCACATCGCCCAGTCCGCCCTGGGTGAAGACCACCGGAATATCGGCCACGCTACGGAACAGGTCGGACACGTATCGCGGGTAGTCGGCGGTGATGTCGCCATACCGGTCGATGGAGCAGAGCGCGTGGCAGCCGAAGTTGACGAAGGCCCCGAGTTGCTCGCCCTCTGCGGTGTCGAAACGCAGCACACTGACCGTGTCGTCCACCCCCTGTTCCGTGTATTCCATGTCGGTCGGAGGATCGCCCACGTAAACCATCTGCACCTTGCCGTCCGGCCTGAGGAATCGGCGGTTGCGGAGGACATCCGGCGCGTGCCCCACCCCGCTTGAAACGTGAACGGGCACGAGGGAGTCGAGGGCCGCACGAACGCCATCCGCAACCTTTGAAGCGCACTCCTTTTCGAAGCTTTCGATGATCAGGTCCTGTGCGAAGATGACAATGTAGCTGCCGTAGTTCGAGATAGGCGTCATGCCGACGTGTGAAGGGCTGAGGAGCAACGACTTTTCGTTCAACCCCGTCTTCGGTAGATGGGCAAGAACCTGCTGATCGAACCCAATGCCCAGCTCGAACAGGTCGAGACCAACGATCGCCGCAGAGCAGTCGCCTTGCCGAAGAGCCAGAATGCGGGCCTTCAGCGGATCGTGGACCTTGAAGCTGCGCCTTCTGCGCCTGCCATCTACTGCGACTACCTCCTGGTCAGGGGTGATGTCCACCTCAGCAAAGCCAGCCAACAAGACTTCAGACATCGGCCACTCCTCCTTCAGTCACCGATAACAGTGCCCGTTACGACAATTCGCCTCCTGCTATCTTCCGTGATTTTATGATTCACATTCGCCGTTATCCCCGCGCGGAATTCTCCCCCGGTGATGCGATTTAACGCTAGCGTCAAGGCCGTCCCTGCGGCCTGATCAGCCACCTCGGCCAGAAGAGAGACCACGTTCGATATTCGCAAGTCACAGCCTTGACAGGCAGCCTTGAGACGATGGACGACCTCATCCGCCTCTTGTTCAATTGAAACCGCCTCGCAGTCAAATTCACTCCTCAATGGCCCAAGATACAGATGTTTTAGACCTCCCAAAACAACCCATGAACCATAGGCGCTTGAGTACCTTGTAGCGCCACGAGCTGCCAGAAATTGAACTTCGCAAACAAGTTGATCCAGGTCGGTCAGAGCAAGGGTAGAAAGCACATGGTGAGAAAGAAAATCCTTTTGGATGCGCTCTGTTAATTGATTCTGTAAAATTTGTCCTACCTGAGGTCGACTTGTAAACGTACGGACGCGTACAAGATCCGACAGGGAACTGCCGTTTTCCTTTAGCATGCGGGAGGTATAATCCAGAATCTGTCGAACCTGCTCGTCCGCATCGCCCGAATGTAGGACATTCCCATTATGGTCCCAGGAGACGACGCCTGAAACATGAACCAGGTCACCTTCGCCGACCGGCTGAACGACGATTAGAGACAACACCATGTGGCTGAGATCGTACATCCACGCCGGATTTACCGCATAGGATGCTCCTCCTCCATAGGTGATCACCTCCATCGTGAGAGCAAGACCCTGAGGGAGTTCTTTTGCCACTGGAAGCGTCGTCGTCGCGGCCCAGCGCGATGAGCCGTAAAGTTGCCGACGAATCTCCCGAATGGGCTGCGCGGTCGACCAGTCGGTGAGCAATGCCGTTATCTCAACACAGTCTCCCAGACTCCTGCTTGGAGCGTGGGAGATCAGAAACTCGTATGCCTTCTGTGGATGCTCGAAACAAACCCCTCCTATATCCCGTCGTATCCAATCCCGATGCCGCGTTTCGACGACAACGGGCGTATTTACCTGAATCAGGTGGCCACCAGAGGGAAAGACACGGACCTGTTTCACTGAACAGAACCCCACGCAATCGGTATGGCTCACTGTAATTTTTTGAACCGGACGGCCCCTTCTGTCTCTATGGACCGTCTGATGCAATCGAAGCACTCCGCCACGTTGTAGACCTCAAGACCGCTTACGGAGGGTTTTCGACCTTTCTCAATGCACTCTATAAACTCAATGAGCTCTTCATGTTGTTCATCAACTTTGTCAAACACCAGTTTATGTTGCTCTCTGGGAACGGAGAGGGTGACCGAATTGTTATCTCGATTGTCCCATGTGACCTTTCCTCGGTTTCCTATAAAGGAGATCTCATAACTGGAAAAAGACACGTAGGAGCATCCGATATAGGCCATGCGGCCGTCTTCATAATAAGCTATGACCATTCCCATATCAGGCGCATCGCCTGCGCCGTCCCGCTTGGACATGAAAGCGGCGACCTTCTCCGGAGCGCCGAAGACGTCCAGCACCAGGTCGATGAAGACAACGGCCATCTGGGTGAACGGTAAAAGCGGCGCTGTCTCTTTTGAATAGCGCCAATTATCGGGGGTTAAATCATACCCGGTCGTCCCAGAGACAGTCGCTTCCACCGAATGGACCATCCCGATCTCACCGGAAGCCAATGCCTTTTTCACGTGAACAATGGCCGGATTTTTCCTCAGGTTGTGTCCCGCCATGAAGACGACCCCGTGCTTTTCCACCAGACGGAGCATCTCCTCCGCTTCCTCGCGTTCGGCGGTCACAGGCACGTTTACGAACACATGTTTGCCTCGGCTGACACAGCTCTTGAAGTGTTCGAAATGCATCTCATTGGGAGTCGTAACGATCACGGCCTGCACGTCGGGGTCATCCACCAGTTCTTCGACGCTCTCCGCTTTTTTGGCGTCAGACCTTTTTGCCACCTCATCCACACGACTTTGAACCACATCATAGGCTGAGACAAGTCTGGCTTTTCCATTTTTTTCTATGGCCCTCTGGTGGTTTCGAGAGTAATTTCCCAACCCGATAAGTCCGAAATTCATGACGCTCCCTTCTCAACGGTAACAGCGGTCATAAGACCGGACGGCGACGTTTTTAACCGGATGCTCATATTGGCCGTCAACCCGTAGCCTGCGTGCCAGTAACGACCAAGATGTAGATCCCAGGGTCCTTCGTTTTCCGTCGCAGAAACACGATAGGATGCGTCTTTCCATCTTAAACTCAAAGTGCCTTCCGCCGTGGAATACGCGAGTTCGTCCTTCCCATCCCATAACAGCACAGGGATCGAAAAGAAGACCTGATCGCCCTCTTTTAACTCACTGAGTCGATAAGAAAGGCGAACCGATCCGTCACCGAATTCGGTTGTCATGATAAGATCCAAGCCAGCCCCCGATAATTTAAATTCGCCTCGGCTGACGACCTCTCCTTTGCCCTTCATCATCTTATACGTGCCGTCCGCTCGCTTGAGGCCGATTCCGAAATAGGGCTCCAGAAGCGGATCCATCTTGCTTTCGTCCTTCAGTTGATGGCGATAAGGATGTTTTACTCCCTCTCTCTTCGCAACCACGACCGGCCCTATCAGCTCATCCCCGATGCTTAACGAAACAGGCTGTAGCGGAAGGTGGTAGCCCCACCTGTGCTCGTCAAGGGTGAATGCTAATCTCGATCCCCTTCCGTGCAGCACGACATATCCTGCATCCCTATCGTATACGTTTTGGGCCGAAACGGACCTCACCGCATCGAACCCTTTCCAACCCTGTTGAACGAGCAAGGCCAGCAAGGTCCACGCGACCACGCCCGCCCCCACATCCGTGTTAAGGCGATTGTAGGTGTACTCAAGCCCTGCCTGGGCATAAGGGGACAGATGGTTGGGGGTGTGAGAGAGCCCCCCGGCTTCACGGCTGAAAGACTGATAAAACGTGAGAAGCGTTTTAATCCTCTCCTTCGCTGTCCCCCCTTCACCCACAAAAGCCATTTGAGCGGCCATGGGATACACATACATCTGATAGATGCTTCGGTTCGCCAGAAAGGGCAAAACAAAGTCGCCGTTTGCCTTCTTGAACCAGGAGCACATCTTTTGCAAAAGGTCTCTGACCTGTCTCTCGACGCCTCCCGGCTGATCGTTCAGCAGAGTAGCCGCAAGAAAAGACCCTGTCAGATAGGCATGAGGAATTGAGTTTCCGTTCACATCGTCGTCTTTCAAAAACCCCTCGGACGTCAACCGTTTGTTGAATAACTCAACAATCTCCTCTGCCCGTTTTTGCGCCTCTTTCTCACGGCCCGAGTTACAATACAGATCGCATAACAGTTGGGCCGCCGACACGTGGCAGTCTGACAGGGTAGCGTCTTTTGTGTATGAGCTGGCAAAAGCATTTTTCCAGGCGTTTAGCCTGTCTTCCTCCATACGCCCTGAAAGAATGGGAAAAAGCATGGCGCCGTACCCAAGCACATACTCTCTAAACCCCGACGAATTCTTATTCTCCTCCAGGATCTCAGCCGTTCGCCTGACCCAACGCTCGGTCCACTCCAGGTATCGCGGTTCATCCGTCAGGCGATACAACCCTGAGCCGATGACAGACCAGCAGGCCGGGGCAAAATTTTCAGGACGGTTGGTCTCGTATGGGTCCCTCATTACGCCGCGCTCATCCGTCCATTTGACGCCCAACTCAAACCCCTTTTTCAGGCACTCGGTTAAATCTTTCAGCATTTTAAACCTCCGGGATCTTCCGAGATTTTGACGGAGGCGGCAAGGGAACGGTGCGTCGTGCCCCTGCAATCCCGCCAAAAAATCGGATGAACCAGCCTCCTATTCTGATTGGTAAACTACCTGTATACACCTGAGCATCGCCTTCCTCACGTCTCCTTAACAGGGAAGATTGGGTCCATGTCGTCCACCTTCGGAGGACGAAACATATATAGCTCGTGAACGTCCAGAGGGACCCTGTGGTCGAACCCCAGGAGCGTGCGCTGGTCCTTCGTCAGGCGCTTGACCTCGGAGACGCTCATGCTGCGCGGGAAGTCGAACCCTTGTTTGATGTATCCCCGCTGATAATAGTTGATGATCACCGGGCGGTTGGCATCCGACGGGTTGGCCGATCCCGCGTGGATGAGATAGGGGTTGAACATCACGAGATCCCCCTTTTTTACGCTCACATACTTGGCCTCGCGGGACTTCGCCTCCTGAACGGAGATAAACTCCTTGTGAGTGCCCGGAACGTAACGCGTGGCGCCGTTCCGAACGTCTGCATCACACAGGTAGTAGATCGCATTCATGGAGAGAAAGTAGCCCGGAATTCGGTCGTGGCCGTCGTAGTGCCACCCGCCTCCCTCCGCCCCCGGCGGGATCAACGCCCCTTCGCTGCTGTGCAGGGCCATCCTCGGCCCCAGAAAGCGACGGAAGTACTCAATCAGGAACGGAAAGGCGATCAGCTCCATGAACGCCGGGTGCCGACTCTGCAGGTTGTAAATCTTATAGCCGATCTCCCCTTTACGCCGCTCGTGCATGACTCGTTCGATGTGGCAGGCCATCCGGATCTCCTCCTCGATCAATCGCGCCAATTCCTCACACCGATCACCGGGCAGCGCCCGGGCCACCACGACAATCCCCACCTCGTCGATCTCCCGATCCGCCTCGGCAAAATACGGCTCCTTCTCCTGGGTCGACAGCCCCGTCCAGGATGCGACAGGGATCTCCAGACGTTTGGGGTCCCGGAACATGGATTCAGCCTCCTATTCTTGCTGGCAGACTACCTGTATACCACCGTAACCACGCAGCCACCCGCGGCGAGATCGGCACCCGATCCGGCTCCTCATATCGGATGGCTGTCAGTGTTGGCTTTCTTCCGGTCATCTTATGTAGGTGGCAGTAACCTATGAGGATAACATCCTCCGCCTGTTTTTAACCCACAGAAACTCCAATCACACGACCTCCATCGTTTTGAATCCCCCTCCCTGGCGTGTGCCATAGGCGTTGCCGACGGCCTTACGCGACACCTCCACATCATCATACTCAACAGACCGACCAGACGCCAAACAAAGCGAGTCAAGCTGACCATCCCGCAACACCACCACACCCGCCCGTCCCTCCAACCTCAAAGAACCCCAACTCACCTCCCCAGACCCCGGATTGTGCGCCACCACGAAACGCTCACCCCCACTGTCCACCTGAAGCACAATCGCCCCCTCCCGGTCAGCAACCGAATGCCACACCGCCTCTATCCCCGGAGGGGCCTCCCCCTCATACGGAACGTGGACCGCCACAAAGACAGCCCGGGGACCAGGCCGACTCACCTGAAGGTAGCCCCGGTAAGGGATGGCTGCACCTGGTTTGAGCGTCCCTCCCCTCAGGTGCACCGCCTCGATTTCATCCTCCTCTGCAGGACACTCTAATACCGTGACCGTGGATGGACCAAGACCCGGCATCACCACCTTCAACCCCCGGGGACTCTCCCCGGGAAACGTCCAGGTGGCGACGATGTCTCTCTTCGCCTCACCCCTCCGGCCCGCCCGCAGCGGCTCAGGAACCTCCACGGGCGTCAGGCCATCCACGCCCTCCACCCAAAGCCGATTAGAGCGGGCGTGCAACAGCCAGGAATAGACATCCTGATCCCCAGAGACCCGGAATACATCCACAATCAGGGGCCTCCCCTTCCGGCGCGGAAGCAGCGCGATGAAGCGTGAGTTGGCCAGGGGAAGTCCTCCTTCGGCCAGCTTCGGCCCCGGCGTGATGCACCAGATCAGCGGCCTTCCCCCCTCCTCTTGCGCTG
The DNA here is from genome assembly GCA_964428665.1 of uncultured Gemmatimonas sp. GTDB lineage: Bacteria > Latescibacterota > UBA2968 > SICM01 > SICM01 > SICM01. Next base: position 1,091 of record CAYRZX010000272.1, on the reverse strand, counting down.
CCGCCTCCAGCACGGTGTTGTGCGCTGGCGCGCTCCGCTCCCACAGCCGCGCCCACTCCGGATTCCAGTTGTAACCCATCTCAGAGATCATCTCCAGGCCACACGCCCACAAACCAAAATTCAGATAGTCCCGATGCTTGTGGGCTGCCGGCTTGTAAGGCCCGTAGTCGATGAAAGACATGGTCTGGGATGACTTGTCGTTCCCGTGCCGCAGGATCATCACTCCCATGCCGGGGAGGTGGGCGCTTTCGACGGCGTAGGGTTCCCCATCCCCCCGGGTGGCGGTGTCGGGATCGCGATAGAACAGGGAGTATGCCGTCCCGCCGTTGAGGTTCTCGCCCCAGGCATCCTTCAGATGGCGCAGTGCCTTTTGGTCCCCGTAATTGACATGAGCGACTTCGGAACAAAAGGGGTTGAGCCGGGCTGCGACATGGGCATCGTTGATCGCCGGCATGCTCCCATCCGGGAAGGCGTAATCCAGGAACCAGGTGTAGCAGCGACGCAGGAGAGTGCATTTCGGGTTGGCGTAGATGTCTACTTCGAGATTACCCCGGACGATCTCGGGGATGCCGAGGGTGGCCGAAAGCAACCCGATCTGGTAACCCACCGTGCACTCGTAGAAGCTGCCGTCCTCGTGAAAGACACCTGCTTCGGGACTCAGCATGTCTTCATACAGGGTCACAATGGACTGGAGGATCTCCCGGTCATTCAGCAACGCAGCGGAGACGGCGATACACCACCATGCCTCTCCCTGATCCTGGATGCTGTAGTGCGACAGGTAAGGGGAAAGGTCGTCCCGGACCCTGTAACCTTCAAGAGAAGTGGTCGCCTGCGTTTTGTAGCCTTCCACGAAGTAGTCGCGGACGTAGGCCACGAGGTCCCGATCGATCGTGTCGCACTGCTTCGAAGACAAGACCCCGGCGTCGCGTACGAGGTCGTAGACGTGGAGCACCTTATGAACACAGCCAGCGTCCCTCCGTTTCCAGCCATCAATTTTTCCGTAGTAAGGATCGATCGTGTCGAGCCACTCGTTTTTGTTGACTTTGTTGATGCGATAGCCCTTGAAGACCTCAGCGAAGCGTTCCACCAGC
>CAYRZX010000271.1:0-9775 GCA_964428665.1 uncultured Gemmatimonas sp. | reverse complement strand
GTTGAGAAACATCCCGAAGGCTACGTGGCCTATCCGCTCGGCCTGAAAGGGGTGGTGGTGGGCGAAGGCGATACCCACGAAGAAGCCCTCGCTGACGTGAAGTCCGCCATTCGGTTTCATATCGAGACTTTCGGAAAGGAAGTTCTTGTTTGATAGGGAGGCCCTGTGTCAACAGATACAAAAACCTATGATCTTCTCCTCAAAGGCGGCCACGTCATCGACCCGGCCAACGGGGTCGACGGGGTCCGGGACATCGCCGTCCGGGAGGGGAGGATCGCGCGCGTGGCGGAGGGGATTCCGTCCTCGCAGGCGGAGAAGGTCGTGGACGTGGCGGGCTGCTGCGTGACCCCCGGCCTGCTGGACATCCACGTCCACGTCTACGGCTACGCGGGGTGGCTCTTCCCGGACACGCACGCCTTCCCCAACGGCGTGACGACCGTGGTGGACACGGGCGGGGCCGGCTACAAGAATTTCGAAGAGTTCCACGAGACGGTCCTCCCGAAGGCAAAGACGCGCATCTTCGCCTTCCTGAACATCGTCGGCGCGGGCATGCTGGGGGCCGTTGAGCAGGACGTGAGCGAGATGAAGCCCGTCCCGGCGGCGGAGATGATCAAGAAATATCCCGATGTCCTGATCGGGTCCAAGACGGCCCACTTCCAGGGGCAGGGGTGGGAGGCCGTGGACGGGGCGGTGGAGGCCGCGGCCCTGAGCGGGACGTTCGCCATGATCGATTTCGCGCCCAAGCCTGCGCGGAGCTACAAAGAACTCCTTCTCCAGCGGCTGCGCCCCGGCGACATCCACACCCACCTCTACGCGAAGCACATCCCGCTGCTAAACGACGACGGGAAGGTGAACGGCTACGTGCGGAAGGCGCGGGAGCGGGGGGTGCTCTTCGACCTGGGGCACGGGGCCGGGAGCTTCTGGTTCCGGATCGCGGTCCCGGCCATGAAGCAGGGGTTCGGGCCGGACTCCATCAGCACGGACCTGCACAAATCGAGCGCCCTGATCCCGAACGCGACCATGCCGGCCACGATGTCCAAGATGCTCAACATGGGGATGCCCCTTCAGGAGGTGATCCTCCGGTCCACGGCCGAGCCGGCCCGGATGATCCGGCGTCCGGAGCTGGGGACCCTGAGCGTGGGCGCGGAGGCGGACGTGGCGGCCTTTCGCGTCGAGGAGGGGGCGTTCGGGTTCGTGGATTCGGGGCACGCGAAGATGCGGGGGACCCGGCGGCTGCAGTGCGTCCTGACCGTGCGCGCGGGGCAGATCGTGTGGGACCTAAACGGCCTGAGCTGGCCCGACTGGGAGACGGCGGGGAAGTACGACGTGATCAGATAGGTCGCAAGAGAGGACTATCATGGGTTTTGACGGCAGGCGCGTCGTCTCGTTCGAGAGCCGGCGCGCGCAGGAGATGGCGGACCTGATCACACGGCACGGAGGGGAGCCGTTGAGCGCCCCGACGATGCGCGAGGTCCCGATCGAGCAGAACGCCGAGGCCCTGGCGTTCGCGGAGCGGCTGTTCGGCGGCGGGTTCGACGCCGTCATCCTGCTGACAGGCGTCGGCACGCGCATGCTGGCCAAGGCGGTGGAGACGAGGCACCCGCGCGAGCGGTTCGTCGAGGCCCTGAAAGGGGTCACGACGGTGGCGCGCGGGCCCAAGCCCGTGGCCGCGCTGCGGGAGATGGGCCTGAAGCCCACGCTCCTCGTCCCGGAGCCCAACACCTGGCGCGACCTGCTGACCGCTCTGGACAGACACGTCCCGGTGTCCGGCAGGCGCGTGGCGGTCCAGGAATACGGGCAATCAAACCCCGAGCTGATCGACGGCCTGCGGGGGCGCGGCGCGGAGGTGACGCCCGTGCCGGTCTACCAGTGGGCCCTGCCGGAGGACCTGGGGCCCCTGCGCCGCGCCATCCAGGAGATCATCGCGGGGCGCGTGGACTTTGCGCTCTTCACGAGCGCCACGCAGGCGCGGCACCTGTTCCAGGTCGCCGCAATGGACGGGGTCGAGGCGCAGCTGCGCGACGGCTTCCGGCGCGTCTGCGTCGGCTCCATCGGCCCGATAGCGAGCGAGGCCATTGCGGAGCAGGGCCTGAAGGCGGACTATGAGCCCGACTCGCCGCACATGGGGGAACTCGTGCGGGACCTGGCGCGGCGGGGCGGGGACCTGCTCCTCAAGAAGCGGACGGCGAGCGAACGCGGCATAGACACCCATCAATGGCGGCGGGTGGACATGGCCTGGGGGACGGAGGCCGAGCGCCGGAGAACGACCGCCGACTCGGCGTTCATGAGGGCGTGCCGGAGGGAGAAGACGGACTACACCCCCATCTGGCTGATGCGGCAGGCGGGAAGGTACCAGCGCGAGTACCGGGAGCTGCGCGCGAAGGTCTCTTTCCTCGACCTCTGCAAGACCCCCGACCTGGCGGCGGAGGTGACGCTGATGGCCGTGGACCGGCTCGGCGCGGACGCGGCCATCATCTTCGCGGACATCCTGCTCGTGCTGGAGCCGATGGGCGTGGGGCTGGAGTTCTCAAAGGGGGAGGGGCCGGTCATCCACAACCCTGTTCGTACGGCGCAGGACGTGGACCGGCTGCGCGAGGTCGAGATAGACGAGCTGAGCTACGTGTTCGAGGCCCTGCGGATCACGCGCCAGGCCCTCCGGCCCGACATCCCCCTGATCGGGTTCGCGGGCGCGCCCTTCACGGTCGCGTCTTACGCGGTGGAGGGCGGGGGGTCGCGCCACTACGAGCACACGAAGGGCCTGATGTACCGGGACCGGGGGGCGTGGCACGCCCTGATGGAGCGGCTGACGCGCCTGCTGACCGGCTACCTGAACGGGCAGATCGCGGCGGGGGCGGACGCGGTGCAATTGTTCGACTCCTGGGCGGGCTGCCTGTCTCCGGACGACTACGCGGAGTTCGTGCTGCCGCACGTCCAGCGGCTCATCAACGGCCTGACGAAACCGACCTCCGTCATCTACTTCGCCACGGGCAACCCGTCCCTGCTGGAGTTGATGAAGCAGGCCGGGGGGGATGTGATCGGCCTGGACTGGCGCGTGGACCTGACGGACGCCTGGGCGCGGCTGGGGGACGACGTGGCGGTCATGGGCAACCTGGACCCCATCGCCCTGCTCGCCTCGCCGAACGAGATCCACCGCCAGGCCCAGCGCATCCTGGACAAAGCGGCGGGCCGTCCGGGGCACATCTTCAACCTCGGCCACGGCATCCTGCCCGGCACCCCGCCGGAGCACGCGGCAGCCCTGATCGACGCAGTGCATGAGCTGTCCGCGCGATGAGGAGATATTCGTGAAATTCGACGCCGTGCTCACGATCGGCTTCGGCGGCCCGGAGCGACCCGAGGACATCCGCCCGTTCCTGGAGAACGTCACGCGCGGGCGGCGCATCCCCCCGGCGCGCATCGAGGAGGTGGCTCACCACTACGAGCGCATCGGCGGGAAGTCCCCGCTGAACGAGCTGACCTTCCGGCAGGCGGAGGCCCTGCGGGCGAGGCTCAAAGCGCAGGGCTGTCCCCTGCCGGTCCACGTCGGCATGCGCAACTGGCGCCCGTTTCTAGCGGACACGGTGCGGCGGATGAGCGAGGACGGCGTCGCGCGCGCAATCGGCCTCATCCTGGCCGCGCAGCAGAGCGAGTCGAGCTGGGAACAGTACCAGCGCAACGTGGCCGACGCCGTGGCCCGGGCGGGTGTGATGCTGACCGTCGAGTACGCCCCGCCGGTCTTCGACCACCCCGGGTTCATCGAGGCGGCGGCGCGGCGCGTTCAGGAGTGTCTCGCCCGGGTCCCGGAGAGCCAGCTTCAAAGGACGATCATCCTCTTCACTGCACACAGCATCCCGGCGAGCGACCCCTTCACGGCGCGCTACGTGGAGCAGCTCAACGCGTCGGCCCGGCTGGTCGCCGAACGCTTAAACCATCCGGCCTGGCGGCTCGTCTACCAGAGCCGCAGCGGACGGCCTCAGGACCCCTGGCTGGAACCGGACGTCAACGACGCCCTGAGGCAGCTTGCGCAGGACGGCGTGACGCGCGTCGTCGTGGCGCCGGTCGGGTTCGTGTGCGACCACGTGGAGGTCCTGTACGACCTCGACATCGAGGCGGCGCAGACGGCAAAAGAGGTAGGCGTCACCCTGTTTCGGGCGCAGACGGTCAACGACGACGGGGATTTCATCGAAGCATTGACAGACGTTGTGAAAAGGATGCTCCATGTCGAATAACCCTTCAACGATCCATATCATTGTCATCGGCGGCGGGATTTCGGGCCTGAGCGCGGCGCACCGCCTGATCGAGCTGCGGGACGAAAAGAAGCTCCCGCTCAAGGTGACCCTGCTGGAGGCAGGCGACCGGGTGGGGGGGGGGATTCAGACGCTCCGGCAGGACGGGTTTCTGCTCGAGACCGGCCCGGACAACTTCATCACGACCAAACCCTGGGGCGTGGCCCTGTGCCGGCGCATCGGCCTGGCTGACCGGCTGCTCCAGACGAACGAGTCGAACCGCCGCGCCCTCCTGGTGCACCGCGGCAGGCTCCACCCCATCCCGGAGGGGTTCCTGATGCTCGCGCCCACCCGGTTCCTGCCGCTGGCCATTTCCCCGCTCTTCTCGTGGCGCGGCAAGCTGCGGATGGCGATGGAGCTGTTCCTGCCCGCCAGGCGGGAGGACGAGGACGAGTCCCTCGCCTCGTTCGTCACGCGGCGGCTGGGGCGGGAGGCGTTCGAGCGCGCGGCGCAGCCCCTCGTGAGCGGGGTCTACACCGCAGACCCCAGGAACCTCAGCCTGCGCGCGACCATGCCCCGCTTTCTGGAGATGGAGGCGCAACACGGGAGCGTCATCCGGGCGATGTGGCGGGAGCAGCGCGCCGCCGCAAAGGCCAGGAGACGGAGGGGCGGGGAGACGGAGAGACGGGGGGGCGACAGCGGGGCGCGCTACAGCATGTTCGTCACCTTCGACGAAGGCCTGCAGACCCTCACCGACGCCCTCGCTGGCCGGCTGCCGGAGGGGACCCTCCGGCTCAATCAGGGGGTTGTTAAGATCGTGTCCGCGCCGGGCGATGCGGAGCAGGTCGGAAACCGCTCCCGATGGCGCGTCGTCCTGAAAGAGGGGCCATCGCTGGACGCCGACGGGGTCATCCTCGCCGCGCCCACCTATGGCGCGGCAGAGATGCTGAAAGAGGCCGACGCGGCGCTGGCGGCGCGCCTGGCCGGGATCGACTACGCCTCCTCCGTGGTGATCAACGTGGCCTACCGGCAGGGCGACCTCTCCCGCCCCCTGGACGGGTTCGGGTTCGTGGTCCCGGCAATCGAGGATCGGAGCATCATCGCCTGCTCGTTCAGCAGCGTCAAATATGCCGGCAGGGCGCCGGAGGGCTATGCGCTGCTGCGCTGCTTCGCCGGGGGGGCCATCCAGCCGCACATCTACGAATGGGACGACGCCAGGCTGACGGAGGCGGTGCGCCGGGAGCTGAGGGACCTCCTGGGGATCGAGGCCGCGCCGCTCTTCACGCTCATCCACCGCCACCCCCGATCCATGCCGCAGTACCCCGTCGGGCACCTCGGGCGCGTCGCGCATATCCAGGAACTCCTTGCCCGGCATCAGGGGCTGGCCCTGGCGGGGAACGCCTACGGCGGCGTGGGCATCCCGGACTGCGTGCACAGCGGCGAGACGGCGGCGGAAGGTCTGGTGGCGGCCCTTGCAACCCGCACGCAGGTTTAGACCCTGATACATCAGCGGGGGACCGCGCGCCCACGTTATAAGAATGGAAGCCCGAAGGCCCTGCGTTCCGCCTTCTCCGGCCCGAAGCAGAACCTCACAGCGCCTCATAGAGTTGTTCAATCTGATCCTCCACCCTCCGCAACCTCTGGCTGACCTTCTCGCCCCGCTTGAAGTCTCGCGCCCGGTAGGCCTCGGCCAGCATCCCTTCCAGCGTCAGCTTCTCCGCCTCCAGCGCCTCGATCTTCTTCTCGACCCGTTCCGACCCTGCTGCGACCGGGCGTTCGGCAGGCCTCTCCCGCCGCCCGGTGGCAGGCTGTCTCTTGCGCGCCGGCGTCCCGGCCCGCCGCCCTGAATGGTCCATCCGTTGCTCCGCTCGCTTCTTCTCCCAGAAATAGGAGAAGTTCCCCGGATACTCCACGAGACAGGGGTTTCGGACCTCCACGATCCGGTCCACGATCCGGTCCAGAAAATAGCGGTCGTGGGAGATGACCAGGAGGGTCCCCTCGAAGGCTTCCAGGGCCTCTTCGACCTGTTCCCTCGAATGGATGTCCAGATGGTTGGTCGGCTCGTCTAAGAGGAGGAGATTGGCGTCCGAGACCATCAGCCTGGCCAGCTGCACGCGGCTCTTCTCCCCACCGCTCAGGGACCCGATGCGCTTGCCCATGTCCTCCCGCCGGAACAGGAACCGGGACAGGACCCTGAACGCGGCCTCCGCCGACAGGCCATGCCAGCGCATCTCCTCCAGGACGGACCGGTCGAAGTTCAAAGTCTCATGTTCCTGGGCGTAGTAGCCGACCCGCACCCGGGGCCCGACCCTCAGGGCCGGATGGTCCCACCGGGCCTCCTCCACGATGTCCTTGAACAGCGTGGTCTTGCCCGTGCCGTTGGCGCCCAGCAGCCCGACCCGGTCCCCGAAGGAGAGGAGGAGGTCCACGCCCTGGAACAGGACGCGGCCCCCGAAGGCCCTGGAGTAGCCCCGCAGCTCCAGGGCGATGCGCCCGCTCCGCTCCCCGGAGCCCACGTTGAAGTCGATGCGCCTCCGGTCCAGGTCCGGGCGGTCGATCTTCTCCATCCGGTCTATCATCTTCTGCCTGTGCCGCGCCCGCCGGAAATTCTTCTCCCCGCCCCAGCGCTCGAACCGTTCGATCATCTCCTCCATCCGCCGGATCTCCTTCTGCTGGTCGTCGTACGCGGCCTTCTGCTTGATGAGGTTCCGCAGCTTCGCGGCCCGGTAGGCGGAGTAGTTGCCCGGATAGGCGGCCACCTGCCGGTCCTCGATCTCCAGGACCCGGCCCACGACCCGGTCCAGAAGATAGCGGTTGTGGGAGATCAGGATCACCGTCCTGTCATAGTTCTGGAGGAACTCCTCCAGCCACGCCAGGCCCTCGAAGTCGAGGTGGTTGGCCGGCTCGTCTAAGAGCAGGAGGTCGGGGTCTTCGAGCAGGATCTTGGCAAGCCCCACAATGTTCTTCTCCCCTCCGCTCAGGGACTCGATCCGCTGCTCCCTCAGGGCGGACAGGCGGAGGCCATCCAGCACGGACTCAATCCGATGCTCGCAGGCGTATCCGCCGAGGCGCTCGAACTCCTCTAAGAGCCGGCCATACCGGTCCACGTCCTTCTGAAGCCTTCGCTCGTCAACGCCGGGTTCGTTCATCGCAGCCTCCAGGGCCTCCAGCTCCCCCCTCAACCTCCGGGCCGGCCTGAACACGCTTAAAAGCTCCTGGTGGACCGTATTCCCTTCGGTGTACATCAGGTCCTGAGCGAGGTAGCCGACCCGGAGGCCCTTCGGCCTTGTGATCACCCCCCCGGTGATCGCCTCGATGCCGGCGATCATCTTGAAGAGGGTCGACTTGCCGGAGCCGTTCTCCCCGATCAGCCCGACCTTCTCCCCCTCATTGACCTTGAAGGAGATGTTTTTCAGGATGATATTGGCCCCGAAGGCCTTCGTGACGTTGTTGACTTCGAGAAGGGTCATGACGTAAGGTCCTGTTCAAACGAAAAAGCCGTGAGCATTCAGACGATGCCCACGGCTCAGGAGCGGCCAACAAAAAAGGCCGCGAGGATGATCCTCACAGCCTAACGCGCTGAATAATTTTCAGATACGCAGGTTCAGGATCGACCTCCTCCGAGACGCATGGGCACACCTCTCCCTTTGAGGGCAAAAATGCTGGCCCCGGTACCCACCAGAACCACGCTCCTGAAGAGGGCGGAATGGTCCTCAACCCTCATCTTAAAGCGCAGTCTCTGCGTCTCTGTTGAAATCATCATCCAGGCCCTTTTTTTAAGAAATTTATCACGTATAACGCCTGAAGATAAGCCTTCAGCGCGATATTGTCAAGCGAAAAGTCCAACGGAGGTGAACCACTCGTCCTCAAAGAACCCTCCGAGAGAACCCGGCAGCCACTCCTGCTCGAACCGCGTGGGCTCATAACCGAAAATCATAGGCTATCTCCTGTTGCAGGCACGTCCCTGCCTGCTCCGGTTTCGCCCCGCTCTCCGCTGCGACGGAACGCGCGCGCGTAGAGCGCCACGGCCGGCGACAGCGCGACCCCGGAGGCCACCATCGCGGCGCGGAGCGACCTCATTGTGCCGACGAAGCCGATCATCGGGCCGCCCGCAGACTGACCAAAGGCGTTAGCCTGACTGTTCATGGACAGCACCGTGGCCCGCACCCGGGGGTCGATGTTCTGGACCAGCCAGGCTCCCTGGAGCGGGCCTGCCAGGCTCCCCACCACGGATTTGGCCCACAGCGCCCCCAGCGCCAGCGCGAAGTTTCCGGCCAGCCCGAAGGTCAGGATGCTGAGAACGGTCAGCGCCTCCAGCGCCAGCAGCGTCCGGGCCGTGTCCGTGGGGCTGCGCCGGGTCGTGTCCAGCCGCCGCCCGAAGGCCTGGATGGCCAGAAAGCCGAGGGCCTGAGACCCCGCGCTGATGACCCCGAACCAGACCACCGGCTTCAGGCTGCCCAGTTCCGGGAATTGGAAGTTGGTCAGCAGGTGCGCGTCCCCGAGGCGGTCGAACCCCTCGCTGGCCGCCCCCCCAAAAATCTCCACGCCAAGGAGAGTCAACAAAACCGGACTCCGGCGGACGACCTGCGCCCCCTCCCGAAAGGTATGGCCCACGGTCTGCCAGGAGGTGCGCCCCTCCCTCGGGGCCGGCCGGAAGCCCCGCTCCGGCATGGCGAAGATCAGAAAGAGACTCAGGGCCATCGTCAGGCCGCCGCCCAGCGCGACCGGCAGGTTGAGCTGGATGCTCGCCAGGCCGACCCCCGCGAACGTCCCGGCGAGCCGGGCGACCTGCCGGACCTGCGCAGTCCTCATGAAGACGTGGCCGACCCGCGCCTCCCCCACCTCGTCCGCGATCCACGCCTCCCTGGCCCCGCTGATGAAGGTCTCCCCGACGCCCCGGATGACCTCCGCCAGCAGAATCGCCCCGAACAGGGGGACGAGGCCCTCGATCACGAAGCAGACGCCGACCAGGAACGTCCCGATGATCACGGACAGCCGCCGGCTGTACACATCCGCGACCACGCCGGTGGGCACCTCGAACAGAAACGCCGTGACCTCCAGCGCCGTGCCGACGAGCACGAGCTGCAGGGGGTTCAGGCCCACGACCGTGACGTAGTAGACCGAGAGCACGGTGAACATCATCGCGCTGAACAGCGTGGATGCCCCGCTCAGGATGAGATAGACTGCGTATGCGCCAGGTCTGCGCAACAGGGATTGCCTCCGTTAGTAGGGGCGCGATTCATCGCGCCCCGATTCATCGTGCCCTAATGCCCCACGTTATAACACCGTCGCGGATGCACAAAAAAATCCCGGGCGCCTGTGGGAGGCGCCCGGGTCCACTGTCTGAGATGGGCCGCCTGACTAGGTCAGACGACCCACCTCCTCGTGGTTGAAATCATCCAACCACCTCCTTTCTGGTTTTTGCGAGTCGCTTCCGCGGCAGCCTACTCGCAGGATTCTGCGGACCGCCCGTCAGAGGGCCCCTCACAGGGTTCTGCCGACCGACCCACAGGCCGGACCGGAGTCCGGTATGATAACATCGTCGTGGATGC